>NZ_JBBKBJ010000009.1:0-156789 GCF_037890145.1 Phocaeicola sp. HCN-6420 | reverse complement strand
TCACATAGCCTTAAAATATCAGGACATTTTCCGTATTGGATGTTTGATAAGGAATTATCCTATTTTACTTATTTTCTTCAAGCGTTCTTCATCGATGAGCTTTATTTTTCTTCCATCGATAATGATTAATTTTTCAGTTGCGAAGTTCGATAGCGTACGGATGGCGTTCGATGTTGTCATGTTTGAAAGGTTTGCCAAATCTTCTCTTGAAAGATAGATGCTGAGTGTGCACTGATCGTCTTCCAGTCCGTAAGTATCTTTCAGGAACAATAGGGATTCGGCAAGGCGTCCGCGGATGTGTTTCTGAGTCAAGTTTACTGTACGTTCGTCCGAAATACCCAAATCTTTTGAAAGCTGGCGGATAAAGAACATAGCCAGTTCCGCATTTTCCTGTATCAGCTTGACGATAACCGGCATCGGAATCAGGCATATCGTACAAGGTTCGAATGCTGCTGCTGCCGTAACAAAGTTTTCTTCTGCAAAATATGCGCGGTAAGCAAAGTATTCCTTATTCTTGATGACACGGATAATCTGGCTGCGTCCGCCAACTCCGTCTTTGTAAATCTTTACTTTTCCACTGAGCAGACACATCAAGTGCATCGGAGTTTCTCCTTCGCAATAGATTGTCTCATTTTTTTTATATTTCTGTATAGTAAAATTTTGCGCAAGTAATTCTCGTTGCGCTTCGGTAAGAGGCTGCCACAAATCAGGGATACTTTCGGCAATCTCGGCTTCTGTTAATTCCTTCTTGACCATAAGTGCTATAAAACCATGTTTTGTAGCACAAAGGTAGGAAGAAAAATTTAAAAACTTGATTTTCTCCTTGAAAAATGTCGTATAGACATGTGGATTTGTTATATATTTGCTTCGATTTATGGCGAAGTTAAGAAATATATATCATATAATATTCCGTTTGTTAGTATGCCTTTGGTTGTGCGGGTATACTACCGAAGCTTGGGGCGGCAATAATATGTCGGCCTTCTCTTATAAGCCATATGTCGCCGATACCATACTTACTCATATATTTCACTCTGCATCGGTTTATGCCAAAGAAGTTGGAGAATATAAAGCCGATTTATACTTGAAAGGCAGACTTCAGATACATAAGCAAAACAAGATTATCAAGTATGTACCTTCCATGTTCCGGTTTGAAAAAGGTGTAAACGACTATATACATGAATCTATCAGTGAGCTTCACTATACGGCACCTCGTATTTACGACCGTAAGATTCGTGCTGTTTCCACTACATTTATAGGAGGGGATAGCCGTTTCTTCGATATCATGGAGTTTGTGAAGTTTAATATTTATGCACCGTCATTGATGGAGGACAAGCTCCTTTCTCCGCTGAATGAACAATCGAGTGTACATTATTATTACCTGCTCGACTCTGTAGATTACTGGAAAGCGGGAGAAGTTTATAAAATACGAGTAATTCCGCGTTACCGAAGTACCCAGTTGCTGGAAGGCTTCTTTTGGATTTCGACAAAAGACTGGACCATACGGTATCTTAATTTTTATGGAAAGTATGATCTGACTCGTTTCCATTTGGCCATGCGTATGGGGGAAACAGAAGAAACTAGATGCCTTCCCCAACTTATTAATCTGGATATCGTGTTTAAGTTTTTGCGGAATAATCTGGAGATGAATTATACCGGCTGGCTGAAATATGATGAGGTGATTTTCAAGAAAAAGGAGGAAATGGATTTACTCCTGAAGAAAAAACATAACTACAACCTGTCCAACTCGTATACATTGACTTGTGATACGACGAGATTGGTGCAAGACCGCGATTCGTTTGCCCGTATTCGTCCGTTGCCGCTTACGGATTGGGAGGACAGTCTTTACCTGTCGTTTGATGAACGACGCCGCAAGGAGAGAGGAGATACCTTGCCAAAGGTGGAAACAAAATTCAAGAAGAATTTGGTCTATATGGGACAGTTAGGCGATGCTTTGATTAATAGTTATGATGTTGATATTTCGAAAGTAGGAAATATCACCTGCTCTCCTTTAATAAATCCACTGCTGGTGAGCTATAGTCACCGTAACGGAATTTCGTATCGTCAGGAGTTTAAGTACAATAAACTTTTTCACGATGGAAGATTGTTGCATATTGTACCGCAGATAGGTTATAATTTTACGAAGAAGGAACTCTATGCAAAGATGGATGCAGAATATGTCTATAATCCTGAAAAGCATGGAGCCATTACGATTAATGTGGGAAACGGTAACCGGATATATAGTAGTGTGGTACTCGATCAGTTGAAAGAAATTCCCGATAGCGTATTTAGTTTCGATGGACTGGAGCTGGATTATTTTAAGGATGTCTACCTGAATGTGGCGCATAACATAGAAATCTTGAACGGACTGACTATTTGGACCGGCGTAGCCATGCACTGGCGTTATGCAGCCGAAAGCACTCCGGAAGTAGCACAACGCGTACGTTTAAAGTATAACAGTTTCGCGCCTCGTTTGCGTGTGGAGTGGACTCCGGGCATGCATTATTATATGAACGGCCACCGAAAGATAAATGTCGGATCGCGTTATCCCACCTTTCTTATCGATTACGAGCGGGGTATAAAGGTAATGAAGAATTCCGGCGAATATGAACGCTTTGAGTTTTCGGCAGAACAGAAGATACGCGTCCGCGACTTACATACGATAGCTTACCACATCGGCGGAGGATTCTTTACCAACCAGAACGATATGTACTTTGTCGATTATGTGAATTTTGCCAATCGAAACCTTCCTCAAGGATGGAACGACGATATTGGAGGTACATTTCAGATGTTGGATGGACGCTGGTATAATGCTTCGCGCCATTACTTTCGTGGAAATATAACATACGAGACTCCCTTCTTGCTGCTATATCCCGTAGGACACTTGCTTTCGTTTATTCAGAAGGAACGAATCTATGCCGGCATCTTGTTCATGCCTCACCTGAATCCTTATTTGGAGCTGGGCTATGGGGTAGGAACCCATCTCTTCGATTTTGGTGTATTCATAGGCAATGAAAAAGGTAAATTCACATCAGTAGGATGCAAATTTACCTTCGAGCTCTTCAACAGATAATAATTGTATCCGTTTATTTTCTCAGAAAATCCTTTTTCTTGCGCAACAGATATTGCATTTGTCTGACCAGACTCCACAACGGGCGAAACAGGTCGAACAGCGGGAAAATACAGCATAAATTTTCGTTCAGGTCGCGGGCAGTACGGTGAAATACGCTCATGGTCGAGATGAAACGAACCAGCCAGAACAAAGCTACAATACCCGTCCCGATCCATTGCTGCTCTATGATACTCATTGCCAGTCCGCCGATTGTAGCCAGATGAAACAGTCCGCAGGTCCATGTCTCGAAAGCATTCGAGTATCTTGCCATTCCCTGATAATAATGACCTGTAACCATTGCATTCATTTTCCGTTCGAACCAGATACGTTTGTAGGGCGGAACCGGCATACGCACGATACTGTCTGTACCCGAAGCCACGCGCGTATTGTATTTGTTTGCTACAGCATTGATAAACAAGTCGTCTTCTCCACGCTGAAGTTGCAAGTGGTCGGCAAAACCTTTATGCTTTTCATACAGACTTTTCCGATAGGCAAGATTGCATCCCACGCCCATATAAGGATGTCCCGCCAAGGCCATTCCCAAATACCGCAGGGAGTGGAAGAATAAATCAGTCGTGATTCTTCGTGCGAACCAGCCTTTCTGTGGCAGATAGTTGCTGTAGCCCAGAACGATGTCTGTATCCGGAGTCATTTGGGCTGCCAGACTTTTCAACCAGTTCTTGCTGACGGGGCTACAGAAAGGTTCCGTCACAACTATCCAGTCGTAGCGGCTGGCACGTATTCCCATTGCAATACCCAGTTTCTTCCGGCTGACATAACGAGCTGTTTTCGGAATGAATGTATGGTAAAGATTTTCGTATCGGTCGGACAGCAGTTTCAGAATGTCTTCATCCTCACCGGCCGATTTGTCATTGATGACAATGACTTCAAATTTCGGATAATCTTGTTCGAGGATTGCCGGAAGGTTCTGGTTCAGCGCACTGCCGGAATCTTTTGTTACGATAATGACCGAAAGCGGAGGCAAATCCGTTGCAGACGGTCTGTTGTCTTTCTTGAAATGTTGGTGTATGCGGTTGTAGATTCCGAAGACATAGCATAATTGAATAATGCAAAGTATGCCACAGGTTGCAGCCAGCAGAAAGGTCGTAGATGCAAAATCAAGTGTAATCATGTTGTGAATCTTATAATAAAATCGGTGCAAAAATAGAGTAATTTTTCGAGATAGACGTCAATCTGACTTCTAATAAAGGATGATTTTTTGTGCCTTACTCATTTTTCTTTATCTTTGCATGACGAAAAATAAAGGTGTTACGTCGCCCGATGAATCAGAAAATATTAAAGATAAGAAATGAAGAATATACGTAATTTTTGTATTATTGCCCATATCGACCACGGAAAGTCCACATTGGCCGACAGACTTCTGGAGTATACACAGACAATTAAGATTACAGAAGGACAGATGCTGGACGACATGGATCTGGAACGTGAGCGTGGTATAACCATCAAGAGCCACGCTATCCAGATGGAGTATACCTATAAAGGAGAAAAATATATCCTGAACCTGATTGATACTCCGGGGCATGTGGACTTCTCTTATGAAGTATCCCGTTCCATTGCTGCCTGTGAAGGAGCTTTGTTGGTTGTGGATGCTTCGCAGGGTGTGCAGGCGCAGACCATTTCGAACCTGTACATGGCGTTGGAACATAACCTGGAGATTATTCCGGTAATGAACAAATGTGATATGGCAAGTGCCATGCCCGAAGAAGTGGAAGATGAAATTATCGACCTGCTGGGCTGTAAGCGTGAAGACATTATCCGCGCTTCCGGTAAGACCGGTATGGGGGTAGAGGAGATTCTTCAGGCTGTGGTAGAACGTATCCCTTGTCCGAAAGGAGACGAAAACGCACCTTTGCAGGCGCTTATCTTCGATTCTGTGTTCAACTCGTTCCGCGGTATCATCGCTTATTTCAAGGTTGTAAACGGAGTGATTCGTACAGGTGACAAAGTGAAGTTCTTCAATACCGGCAAGGAATATGATGCCGATGAAGTAGGAGTACTGAAAATGGACATGGTTCCCCGTAAAGAGCTTCGTACTGGCGACGTAGGATACATCATTTCCGGTATAAAAACTTCGAGAGAAGTTAAGGTCGGCGATACAATTACTCATATAGAATGTCCGTGTGACAAGGCTATTGACGGATTTGAGGAAGTAAAACCAATGGTGTTCGCCGGCGTTTATCCCATTGAAGCCGAAGATTATGAAAACTTGCGAGCTTCGCTGGAAAAACTGCAACTGAACGATGCTTCGCTGACCTTCCAGCCTGAATCTTCGTTGGCTTTGGGCTTCGGGTTCCGTTGCGGGTTCTTGGGACTGCTTCATATGGAAATTGTTCAGGAACGTCTGGACCGTGAGTTTGATATGAACGTCATTACTACCGTGCCCAACGTTTCGTATATGGTATACGACAAGCAGGGAAATGTACAGGAAGTACACAATCCGGGCGGTATGCCCGATCCGACATTGATCGATCACATCGAAGAACCTTATATTGATGCTTCCATCATTACGGCAACCGACTATATCGGTCCGATTATGACATTGTGTCTGGGAAAACGAGGCGAATTGGTTCGTCAGGATTACATCTCGGGAAATCGTGTAGAACTGCATTATAAAATGCCGTTAGGCGAAATTGTAATCGACTTTTATGATAAGTTGAAGAGTATTTCCAAGGGATATGCTTCGTTCGATTACCATCAGTCTGGTTTCCGTCCTTCGAAACTTGTCAAGCTCGATATCCTGCTGAACGGGGAATCGGTCGATGCGCTTTCTACGTTAACCCATTTCGACAATGCTTACGACCTGGGACGCCGCATGTGCGAAAAGCTGAAAGAACTCATACCACGCCAGCAATTTGAAATTGCCATTCAGGCTGCAATCGGTGCGAAGATTATCGCCCGAGAAACAATCAAGGCTGTCCGTAAGGATGTAACTGCCAAATGTTATGGTGGTGATGTCAGCCGTAAGCGTAAGCTGCTCGAAAAGCAGAAGAAAGGAAAGAAGCGAATGAAACAGATCGGTACGGTGGAAGTACCGCAGAAGGCATTCCTTGCTGTCCTCAAACTTGATTAAATTTTTATATCTTTTATTTTTGCGCCCTTTGTGTCATCATCTCTCCGGTATCCGGTGCAGACATGGTACGAAGGGCGTTTTTATATCCGTACAAAAACTTCCATACGTTTATTTTAAATGTCCTTCATGTCTTTCGGAATTTGTGCTGACGTTTTTTATTTTTTTGTACAAAAGATTTTTTTATTTGTACAAAAAACAAGCTGAATTTGCCGTCGTTTTTCTTTAAATCTGTAAGTCTTTTTATGAAAAGACATTTTCACTTTTTCGGCAAAGTCTTTAAGATAAATTTTGAAAATACGGAAAAAAGAGTTTCCTTTGTAACAAATCATTAAACAAAACTGTGTTTAATAGGAATTAAAGGTACTTCTGTTGAATATGATTGGTTTGTGGTTTTAACCTTTGAATTAATGGTCTGTAGCACGGTATTCTCTCTTTTGTACTATATTCCCTTTGGTATCCCGGAAGATAAGTCTTGCCTGATTACGGTGTATGCAGGCAGATTGTTTAACCTCTAACCTTTTCTCTGTTATTATGGAGGATAATGAAAAAGCATTTCCAGACGATGAGCTGGTGACAATGTTTCGTGGCGGTGATAATCATGCTTTCGAAATCTTACTGGCCCGCTATACGGGTGATATAATGAAGTCGATAAGGAGGAGTACTGTTAGCTGTAGTGAGAGTACCGACGATTTATATCAGGAAGTAGTAGTTCACGTTTGTGAAAAGTTGAAGAATGTATATCAGACTGACGGACGCTTCGGGGCATGGCTGAATTGTGTAGTGGGGAATTTTTTATGCAGCGTTTATCGCAAGAAAAGTCATGAGTGTTTGCCGCTGAAACTGGATATGCTGAAAGATGAATGTACGGCTGATAATTTACTTACGGCCGAAAACAAGGAGCAAAAGTTTATTGATTTAAAATGTGCCGTTGGCGAATTGCCGGAAAATCTATCGGAACTGGTTCGGATGAAGATCTGGTATGGCATGACATATCAGGAAATTTCCGATCGTACAGGCATTAATCGTTCCACGGTAGCAAAGCGTTTAAAGTCTGCCTATCAGGAGCTGGAAAAGAAGATGTTGGCTATGGGATACGATGATGCTTTAATATAAATTTTTACTTTTTTTAATGAGAAAAACTTTGTTAACGTTACCAATGAAACAATATTTATAGTACATTTGCCACGAATTTGTAAAGTACGGTTTGCAAAAGATGGTAACTAACATTAAACATCTAGGTATTGTGGAAAACATCAATGGCTCTCGCCTGAAAGTGAAAATAGTGCAGAGTTCTGCGTGCTCATCTTGTAGCGTAAAGGCACACTGCAGCGCTTCCGAAACGAAAGAAAAAATAATTGATGTTTATAATAAAAACAATGTTCCTTGCCAGATAGGCGAGCAAGTTATGATTGTGGGAACAACGTCGATGGGCATGAAAGCCGTGTTGCTGGCTTTCGTGCTTCCTTTTGTCGTGCTGTTGCTTTCATTGATTGTTTCGCTGAAACTGACGGGAGGGGACGAGGCTTTTTCTGCTTTGGTTTCATTAGGGACACTGGTTCCTTATTACCTTATTATATATATATGCAGAAAGAAGATCAGCCGTTCGTTCATGTTTACATTAGAATCAATATATTAATAAACTAATTTTATACTTTTATGAACTTAATTTTGGTTGCAGTAATTTCATTGGGAGCTATAGGCTTGATTGCCGCAGTAATCTTGTACGTGGCTTCGAAGAAGTTTGCTGTGTATGAAGATCCGCGAATCGCTCAGGTAGCCGAGGTGCTTCCTCAAGCCAATTGCGGTGGATGTGGTTATCCGGGATGCTCTGGTTTTGCCGCAGCTTGCGTAAAAGCTGGTTCACTGGAAGGAAAACTATGTCCGGTAGGCGGTCAACCTACTATGGAAAAGGTCGCTGGTATTTTGGGACTGGAAGCTGTTGCTTCGGAACCGAAAGTAGCGGTAGTAAGATGTAACGGTACATGTGCCAACCGTCCGAAGCTGACTCAGTACGATGGCGTCCGTTCATGTGTGGTTGCCAATTCTACTTACGGAGGTGAAACCGGGTGTACATTCGGTTGTCTGGGCTGCGGTGACTGTGTAAATGCCTGCCAGTTTGATGCTATCCACATGAATCCTGAAACAGGATTGCCTGAGGTAGACGAAAGCAAGTGTACGGCTTGTGGCGCCTGTAGCAAGGCTTGTCCGCGCAACATTATCGAAATTCGTCCGAAGGGCAAGAACAATCGCCGTGTGTATGTACAGTGCGTCAACAAAGATAAAGGTGCTGTAGCACGTAAGGCTTGTACTGCTGCATGTATCGGTTGCGGAAAGTGTGTGAAGGTTTGTCCGTTTGAAGCTATTACTTTGGAAAACAACCTGGCATATATCGATCCTGCTAAGTGTAAATCTTGTCGCAAGTGCGAGACCGAATGCCCTCAGAATGCAATTATCGCAGTCAACTTCCCGCCGCGTAAGGCTAAACCTGCAGAACCTGCTCCGGCTGCTGCTCCTGCTGCACCGAAGGCTGCTGCCCAGCCGACCGCTGAACCTAAGAACGAAACGGTAGAAGTGAAAGCTGCTGAAGCTCCAAAAGCTGAGGCTTAATCAACAATTAGTAATTAATTAAAAAAGATATTACAGTGAAGACATTTAGAATTGGTGGAGTTCATCCAGCAGAAAATAAATTGTCAGCAGGCAAAGCAATTGAAACTCTTGCTCTTCCAAAGCAGGCTGTTTTCCCTTTGTCGCAGCATATCGGTGCTCCCGCTACTGCTATCGTAAAAAAAGGTGATGTAGTGAAGGTGGGAACCAAGATTGCTGAAGCCGGGGGCTTTGTTTCGGCTGCTATCTTCTCTTCTGTATCCGGTAAGGTGAACAAGATAGATAGCGTTATCGACGCCAGTGGTTATCGTAAACCGGCTATTTTTATCGACGTAGAAGGTGACGAATGGGAAGAAAGTATTGATCGCAGCACTAAGCTGGTAAAGGAATGTAACTTGACTCCTGAAGAAATTGTTGCTAAAATAAAAAATGCAGGCGTTGTTGGTATGGGTGGTGCTTGCTTCCCGACTCATGTAAAACTGACTCCTCCTCCGGGCTGCAAGGCCGAGTGTGTAATTATCAATGCCGTAGAGTGTGAACCGTATCTGACTGCCGACCATCGTTTGATGCTTGAAAAGCCTGATGAGATTCTGGTAGGAGTGCAGATCCTGATGAAGGCTGCCAAGGTAACCAAGGCTTATATCGGCATTGAAAACAATAAGCCCGATGCCATCAAGCTGATGACTGAGAAGGCTGCTTCTTATCCGGGCATCGAGGTTGTGCCTCTGAAAGTGAAATATCCGCAGGGCGGTGAAAAACAGTTGATTGATGCTGTAATCGGACGTCAGGTCCCGGCTCCTCCTGCCATTCCTATCAATGTAGGTGCGGTTGTGCAGAACGTAGGAACTGCTTATGCTGTATATGAAGCTGTACAGAAGAACAAGCCTTTGTTCGAACGTATTGTTACCGTAACAGGTAAATCATTGAAGAATTCTTCTAACTTCCTGACTCGTATGGGTACTCCGATGAGCCAGTTGATTGACGCTGCTGGAGGTCTGCCCGAAGATACGGGTAAGGTAATCGGTGGCGGTCCGATGATGGGTAAGGCGCTTGCCAATACAGAAGTGCCTATCTGCAAAGGTAGTTCGGGTGTATTGATTATGAACGACAAGGAAGCACGCCGTGCGGAACCTCAGCCGTGTATCCGTTGTGCCAAGTGTGTAAGCGCTTGTCCGATGGGACTGGAACCGTTCTTGCTGGCTACTTGTTCGGCTCATGGTGACTGGGAACGTGTGGAACATGAAATGATCATGTCTTGTATCGAATGCGGTTCATGTCAGTTTACATGTCCTTCTCATCGTCCGATGTTGGATTACATTCGTTTAGGTAAAGGTAAGGTGGGCGGAATTATCCGTGCACGTAACGCTAAAAAATAATTGAAATCGAATTATGGCAAACAAATTAATTGTATCATTATCACCCCACGTGCATAGCGGTGACAGCGTACAGAAGAATATGTACGGCGTTATCATCGCTCTGATACCTGCCTTGCTTGTGTCATTCTACATGTTCGGCCTGGGGGCTGTTATCGTTACGCTGACTTCTGTCATTGCGTGTCTGTTCTTTGAATGGGCTATTACAAAATACATCCTGAAACGTGAACGTACAACCATCACCGATGGTTCGGCTGCGTTGACGGGACTTCTTCTGGCATTTAACTTGCCTTCTAATCTTCCGTTGTGGATTATCATTATCGGTGCGCTGGTTGCTATCGGCGTAGGTAAGATGACTTTCGGCGGACTGGGATGCAATCCGTTTAACCCAGCACTGGTGGGACGTATCTTCTTGCTGATTTCTTTCCCGGTACAGATGACTTCATGGCCTGTTGCCGGACAGTGGGCAAGCTATACGGATGCTGAAACAGCTGCTACTCCGCTTGCACTGATGAAGCAGGCTGTACATGGCGATGCAAGTGCATTGAGCCAGTTGCCTGATACGATGAGCCTGTTCCTGGGTAATAATCCGGGATGTATCGGTGAAATCAGTTCATTGGCTTTGCTGATCGGTCTGGCATATATGTTGTGGAAGAAGATTATCTCATGGCATATTCCGGTGTCAATCATTGTAACTGTATTTGTTTTCTCTGGCTTGATGCATCTGGCTAACCCGACTGTTTACGCATCGCCGTTCGCTCATCTGTTTACAGGTGGACTGATGCTGGGAGCTATCTTCATGGCAACCGACTATGTTACTTCACCGATGACTCATAAAGGCATGATTATTTACGGTGTGGCTATCGGATTCCTGACAGTTGTTATTCGTCTTTTCGGTGCTTATCCGGAAGGAATGTCATTCGCTATCTTCATTATGAATGCATTTACTCCGTTGATTAACACTTATTGTAAACCTAAACGATTCGGGGAGGTAGTGAAGAAATGAAAAAACTTGAATCATCTTTAAAGAATATGGCTCTGGCACTGACTGGCTTTTCTGTTGTAGCCGGAGCTCTGCTGGGCTGGGTGAACGATGTGACCGCTGAGCCGATTGCACAGGCAAATGCCAAGACATTGAGCGATGCAATTGCTGTAGTGGTTCCGGGATTCGACAATAATCCTGCCGAAGCGCCCGAAACTGTAGAAGTAAACGGTGCAACTTACAAAATTTATAAGGCAACGAAAGATGGACAGCCTATTGGTGCTGCCGTAGAATCGTCTGCTAATGGTTTTGGTGGTACGCTGACTGTTCTGGTTGGTTTTGATAACGATGGCAACATCATCGACTATTCTTTGCTGAGCCATGCCGAAACTCCGGGACTGGGTTCGAAGGCTGCCGACTGGTTTAAGAAAGGAGCCAAGGGTGACATTACCGGAAAGAATCCGGGTGAAGCACCTTTGACAGTAAGCAAGGATGGTGGACAGATTGATGCAATCACTGCCTCTACCATTACTTCACGCGCTTTCTTGCTGGCAGTGAACAATGCGTATGCTGCATATAAGAATCAGCATGTAGACAGCATGAGTGGAGCTACTTCACACGCTGCATCGAAAGATGAAGCACCGGCTGCTGCGGCTGATAGTACAAATGTTGAAAATAATTAATAGGAGAGGAGCAGACTATGAATAATTTTAAAGTATTGATGAACGGGATTGTTAAGGAAAATCCTACGTTTGTACTCCTTCTGGGTATGTGTCCTACTTTGGGTACTACCTCTTCGGCCATCAATGGTATGGGTATGGGACTGGCTACGATGTTCGTACTGATTTGTTCGAATGTGGTAATCTCATTGATAAAGAATCTGGTTCCCGACATGGTACGTATTCCTATCTTCGTTGTGGTTATCGCTTCGTTCGTAACCTTGTTACAGATGGTTATGCAGGCATATGTTCCTGCTCTGTATGCTACCCTTGGTTTGTTTATCCCCTTGATTGTGGTGAACTGTATCTTGCTGGGACGTGCAGAGGCTTTTGCTGCAAAGAACAATCCGCTGTCGTCGTTCTTCGACGGTCTGGGTATGGGACTTGGCTTCACCATTGCCTTGACATTGCTGGGTGGTGTTCGTGAATTCCTTGGAACAGGTAAGTTGTTCAACATCGCCATCATGCCTGAAGACTATGGCATGTTGATTTTCGTGCTGGCTCCTGGTGCATTTATTGTGTTGGGTTACCTCATTGCTATCGTAAACCGTCTGAAAAAGGCATAACTCCTAAAAAGAAAAAGATATGGAATATATATTGATATTTATCACCGCTATCTTTGTGAACAACATTGTGTTGTCACAATTCCTCGGTATCTGTCCGTTCTTGGGCGTATCTAAGAAGGTAGAAACCGCTATGGGTATGGGAGCTGCTGTTGCTTTCGTGTTGACACTGGCTACCATCGTAACGTATGTTATCCAGAAGTTTGTCCTTGATGCTTTCGGACTGGGTTATTTGCAGACCATTGCATTTATCCTTGTCATCGCTGCATTGGTACAGATGGTGGAAATCATCTTGAAGAAAGTTTCTCCGGCTTTGTATCAGGCACTGGGAGTATTCTTGCCGCTGATTACGACAAACTGCTGTATTCTGGGTGTTACTATTCTGGTTATCCAGAAAAACTATGATTTGCTGACAGGTGTTATCTATGCATTCTCTACGGCACTCGGATTCGCTTTGGCGCTGATTGTGTTTGCAGGTATTCGCGAACAACTCAGCTTGGTCAATATTCCGAAAGGCATGCGTGGAATGTCTATTGCATTGGTTACTGCTGGTTTGCTGGCAATGGCATTCATGGGATTCTCTGGTGTAGATAAAGGTTTGGCTGTTTTGTTTGGCTTGCAATAACGGATAAGGTACACCTTATATATATAGGAGAGCAGAGCTTCTTATATCCGAACGGATGAAGAGGCTCTGCTCTTTTTGTATGTCTGTATATTTATTTAAAGAATTTGATATAGTTTTTTCTGACAGATTGTGTGATATTCGATAATTATTTCTACTTTTGTTGAAGCAAATATTTATAGGACGTAATTTAATAGCAATATGAAAGAAAGAATTCTGGTTACAGGTGGAACGGGGTATATCGGTTCTCATACAGTTGTAGAACTTCAGAATAGTGGTTACGAGGTAATTATCGTAGATAATCTTTCGAACTCGCGTGCCGACGTAGTCGATAACATAGAAAAGATTACAGGTATTCGTCCTGAATTCGAGCAGGTAGACTGCTTGGACTATGCAGGAATGGATGCTGTTTTTGCTAAATATCCGGGCATTAAAGGTATTATCCATTTTGCAGCAAGTAAGGCTGTTGGCGAATCTGTTCAGAAACCTTTATTGTATTATCGCAATAACTTGGTTTCATTGATCAATATACTTGAACTGATGCCTAAACACAATGTGCCGGGCATTATCTTCTCATCTTCGTGTACAGTATATGGACAGCCGGACAAACTTCCCGTTACGGAAGAAGCTCCGATTAAGAAAGCAGAGTCTCCTTATGGAAACACGAAACAGATTAATGAAGAAATTATTCGTGATACAGTAGCTTCCGGTTCTCCTATCCATGCTATCCTGTTGCGTTATTTCAACCCGATTGGCGCTCATCCAAGTGCTCTTATCGGTGAATTGCCAAATGGTGTTCCGCAGAACCTTATTCCGTATCTGACTCAGACGGCTATTGGTATTCGTGAAAAACTGAGTGTTTTTGGTGATGATTACAATACTCCTGATGGTTCTTGTATTCGCGACTACATTTATGTGGTAGATTTGGCCAAGGCACATGTCATTGCTATGAACCGTATTCTGCAGAATAAGCAGAAGGATAAAGTGGAAGTATTCAATATCGGTACCGGTAGAGGCGTTTCCGTTTTGGAACTGATTCATGCATTTGAGGCTGCTACAGGTGTTAAATTGAATTATCAGATTGCAGGTCGTCGTGCCGGTGATATTGAAAAAGTATGGGCAGATCCTACTTATGCAAATAACGAGCTGGGCTGGAAAGCAGAAACTTCAATAGAAGAAACATTGCGTTCAGCTTGGAACTGGCAGTTAAAACTTCGTGAAAGAGGAGTACAATAAGTGGCTAAAATTTGTTTTGATAAAAAACGTTAATATATAAAACCAAAACGTTTGAAGAAATGTTTTATTGATGCAGACGCTTAAGGTACTTGGATGTATGTGAATATGTACAAGTATTGTCTGTTCCCTTATAGGGGACGGGGCGTTTATGCATAGTAGTTTTGTCGTGTTTTATTTTGTGTTTGTGTTGTGACTGTTTCTCGACGTGAGTCGAGAAACAGTTTTTTTATTTCTGGATTTTATTATACCTTTGCGGCCGATTTCCTAAGTCGGGCTGGTATTTGTTGGAAGATTCAGACAGATTTCTGAAATCGGGGGAATGGGACTTCCCTGTTATAAACCGCTAATAGAATAGCTGATAGTTCCTGCCGGAGTTAGTCTTTTGTAAGGCTGGCAGGGTAATTATGTCCTCATCTGCTTGTCCGAAAAGAGTTCCGGCTTTCATTTTTTGAGAAAATATATTTATGGTATAAGAAAAATTTGAAAAAGACAAGAGATGAAAATTTTAAAGAAACAAAACTTTGTGACGAGACAGGAACAATTTCCATTATTTCCTTATTTAATTAAATGGCTTTTTCTTTCAGCTGTGTCTGGAGCCTGCATAGGTTCGGCTTCTGCACTTTTGCTGGTTTCTCTGGAGTGGGCTACTCAGTATCGTGAACATCATTTATGGATTATCGCTTTGCTTCCCGTAGCTGGCTTGTTGATCGGACTGATGTATCATTATCTGGCGGGAACAGCAGCACGGGGGAATAACTTTCTGATAGAGGAAATCCGTTCTCCCCACGATATTATTCCTTTCCGTATGGCACCTCTCGTATATATCGGAACGGTGTTGACTCATCTTTTTGGTGGTTCTGCCGGACGTGAAGGAACCGGTGTACAGATGGGAGGAGCGATAGCCGATCGTTTTTCCAAGCTGTTCCGTCTGCCTAAGCGTGACCATCAGGTGATGGTAGCAATCGGTATCAGTGCAGGTTTTGCTTCTGTATTCGGAACTCCTTTGGCGGGAGCTGTGTTTGGTTTGGAGGTGATTGTCGTTGGTCGAATGCGGTATGAAGCGATTCTTCCGGTTTTCCTTTCGGCTGCTTTTGCTCAGTTGGCCTGTCATGCGTGGGGAGTGGAGCATACACTTTATCCGGCACCTGTAGTACCGGCACTGGGAGTTGCCAGTATTTTATGGGTTGCTCTTTCGGGTATATTATTCGGAATTGTTGCGATGATTTTCTCTCGTTCTATCGGCTTTTGGGGCGGACTGGCTAAAAAGTATATTTCCTATCCGCCTTTGCGCCCGGTTGCAGGAGGAGTAATCATAGCTTTGGCTGTTTGGGCATTGGGCACTACTAAATACATTGGCTTGGGTGTCCCGACTATCGTTGCTTCTTTTTCGGAGCAACAGATGTGGTACGACTTTTTGCTGAAACTGCTTTTTACAACTTTTACCATTGGAGTCGGTTTTAAAGGTGGAGAGGTAACTCCTCTGTTCTTTGTCGGAGCTACCTTAGGTAGTGCGTTATCATTCATAGTTCCGTTGCCAATGAGCTTACTGGCAGGCTTGGGATTCGTAGCCGTTTTTGCCGGAGCAACCAATACCCCTATAGCTTGTACATTTATGGGCATTGAGCTTTTTGGTATAGAACCGGGCATTTATTTGGGAATAGCCTGCGTAGTAGCTTATTTATTTTCTGGACATACAGGTATTTATACATCACAAGTAGTAGGAACTCCCAAGCACCTGATCTATTTACGCGACAAGGGAAGGACATTGAGATAACTCTTGATTTATCGCAAGATTTTGAGGCCTGAAATGAGAAAAATATTCATTTGAAAGCACAATCAAGCGCGGGTTTCCGTAATTTTGTATTCGATTTCAGAAACAGACACAGATATGGCACAATTGAGAGAGATGACAGCGGGGCCTTCATTGCCGCTGATTTTCAACTTTACCTTACCCTTATTGTTGGGAAACTTGTTGCAGCAGACTTATTCATTGGTCGATGCTGCCATTGTTGGAAAGTTCCTTGGAATTAATGCTTTAGCGTCCGTAGGAGCAAGCACTTCGGTTGTCTTTCTCATTTTAGGCTTCTGCAACGGATGTTGTGGCGGATTTGCCATTCCGGTAGCGCAGAAATTCGGGGCACACGATTATGTGACGATGCGGCGTTACGTTTCCGTCAGCTTGAAGATAGCCGGAGTCATGTCGGTGGTCATAGCCATATTGACCAGTTTATTGTGTGCTTTTATTCTTCGCACCATGCAGACTCCGGAGAACATCTTTCAGGGAGCCTACAATTATCTGCTGGTTACTTTTATCGGAGTGCCGTGTACCTTTTTTTATAACCTGCTTTCCAGTATCATCCGTGCATTGGGAGATAGTAAGACACCTTTCTGGTTCTTGCTTTTCTCTACCATATTGAATATTATCCTCGACTTGTTCTGCATATTGGTTATGGGGTGGGGAGTAACAGGCGCTGCCGTGGCTACTGTCTTTTCTCAAGGAGTATCGGCTGTACTATGCTATTTCTACATGTATCGTAAGTTTGATATTCTGAAAACAGAGGCCTCCGATCGTCGTTTCCGTCCGGAACTTGCCCGACAATTAATGTATATCGGAGTTCCGATGGGACTTCAATTTTCCATAACGGCTATCGGTAGTATCATGCTTCAGAGTGCAAATAACGCACTGGGTACAGCATGTGTCGCAGCTTTCACCGCGGCGATGCGTATCAAGATGTTCGTGATGTGTGCCCTCGATAGCTTGGGAATGGCGATGGCAACCTATAGCGGTCAGAACTATGGTGCCGGGAAACCAGACCGTATCTGGCAAGGCATCAAGTCGGCTTCGCTGATGATGATCATTTATGTGGCTGTAGTTGCTGCTATCATGTGGGCCTTTGCCGACAAGTTTGCCCTGTTGTTTATTGCGCCCGACGAAACAGAAATTATCTCAGATACAGCCTTGTTCTTGCATATCAATGTATCGTTCTTCCCTTTATTGGGAATGCTTAGTATTTTGCGTTACACCATTCAGGGAGCGGGATATACCAAACTTGCCATGTTCTCCGGAGTTTCGGAAATGATTGCCCGTATATTAGTCAGTCTGATCATTGTTCCGATGTGGGGATTCGTCGGCGTTTGTATGGGTGATCCTACTGCATGGCTTTTCGCTAACTTGTTCCTGATTCCGGCATTTATTTATGTATACCGTCGTTTGCGTCTTATTGTAGCAAAAGAGGCTTAATTCTTAACCCGCATTCGTTTCCATATTCCGGCAGGAATGAGCTTCCAGAAAAAGACCATCACTCTGTATCTCCAGTCGATAATGGCAATGCGCTGCTTGCGATGGATGGCACGTACGATGTGTCGTGCTACATTTTCCGGTTTCATCAGCATGGGATAATGTTTTCCGTCGTTGAGTAGTCCGGTAGCAACGAAGCCGGGACGTATATCTGTGAAGCAGATAGGGGAGCGGTGCATGTGGGCAAGCTGTTCCAGTGCGTCGATATATAGGTTCTGAAAGCGTTTGGTTGCCGAATAAGCAGGAGCGATGCCCAGTCCTTTCGTTCCCGCAATGGAACTGATAACTGCTATATGTCCCTTACCTTGTTGAAGGAAAAAGCGGAAAGCATGTCCTACCATGCGGGTAAATCCTGTTCCGTTCGTTTCCAAGGTGTTCAGCTCAATGTCGGGAGCCAACTCAAAATTCTGGAAGCCGATACCGGAACAGTGTACATACAAATCCATTCCTCCTACTTCGTCTATCAGCGCATCCAACTCTTTTTCGGCTCCCTCTTTACGAATATCAATGGGGCGGATCTGAATTCTTTCAGGGGCTTGCCGCTGAAAGGCCTGTAACTTTTCCAGACGCCGGCCTGCAATCCCGAGGTACCAGCCTTCGGCTATTAATAATTTAGCCACTTCGTAGCCTATTCCAGAAGTAGCTCCCATGATAATTGCACGTTTTGTTGTTGATGGATTCATATGGCAGTTGAGGTTTTGGAGTTATTTGTTACTACGTATTTCGTACATGAAGGTTTCAGATACAGGTACATGTTCGGCTTCACGGCTATAGAAAAACCGGTCGGCAAAAGGCATTTGTTCATTCAGCGGGCGGATTGCCTGCGTGAGGTGTGCACAGAATGTCTTGTAGGAATGATTGTTCATACGTTCACCTGCGTCATCACGGAACAGAGTTGCATAGTGGTTCAGCGGACGGGCATGCACCAACTGGTTAATCTGTAAGGCCAGATCCCGTGCCTCGCGAGGAGAAATACGGTCGAACAGACTGGACAGATTGAATATAATCAGTTCCGACAGTACACTGTGTGTCGACCAGAAAGTGGAAGGTACGGCACCGATTCTCGGATAGAAGCTGCACATAACCGAACGGTATGCTTCCTGTTCAAAGAAAAGTTGGGCTACCTTATCCATTTCCTCTATGGGATAAATGCCTAAGTAAGTCAGGTCTAAATGAGGAAGGCGACGGCAGGCATCGACGAAAGCCAGTCCCGAAGCTCCGCTTTCATAACTCAGATCGCAGAAAACGACACGCCCCGATACATTTCGGATAGCGTTGAACAGCCAGTTGCCATTGGTTTCATACAATGCCCGAGCTGCACAATAGGCCCGCCGCATATAATAATAGTTGTATAGTTGCAGACGTTCGCTTGCTGGAATTTCAGTATCCGGAGAGGAAAAGTCGTACCTCCCGTAAGCGGTCAGTTCCCGATTGCGAGCTTCATCGTTCAGAACTTCATCATCGACTGTCACGATCTTCTGAAACGCATTGCGGAAAGATTCCGGAAGCAGATAACTATCCGACTGCACATCCCAGCCGCTGATACATTCAGGCAATTCGAAATCTCCTCGACAAAAAGCTTCGGTACCCACATCGATGTATCCGTTGTTCATACGGATGTATTCCATCAGTTTGTAAAACGTGATGTTCGCTCCCAGTATCTGCGGGTTGCCGGTCAGGAACAATTGCTTTCTGGCACGGGTGATTGCTACGTTCAGTTTACGGTCTATTAAGTATTCTCCTTCCCGGAAAGTATTGCTTGTCAGGAAATTCAACTGACTGAAATTCTGGATGGTAAACGAGTAAATAATCACATCGCGCTGACTTCCCTGATAGCGTTCTACGGTGTCGATTGAAATATTATTTAACTCGGGAATGTTGGTTTGAGCGATTTCTCTGCGTATCATGGCTATCTGATTGCGATAAGGAACGATAACGCCTACCGTTTTGTTGGCATCAAATGTTTCCGATGTCATCCGGTAGATACGAGTCAGGAGGGTTGCGACGATACGTGCCTCGTTGATATTCGTCTTTTCCGAGTAAACAATGTTGTCCGGCGTTTCCGAAGGAATAAACACCATGCGCCGGGTTTGTATCAGTCTGTCCAGGTTGTCCTGAGGGGCAGGTGCCGACGGATAGGGCAGGCTTTCTTCCTGATGAGCCAGAGGAATAGGTTCCAGTTGCTCACGATAATAAAACGTATTGTTCGGAAACTCCGATATGGCAGGATGCATGCGACCTTGCTTGTGCAGAACGCTGCGGAAGGCCTCATCACTTTGTTTGTATAGCCGCTCGAAAAGAGAGTTACGGCAGTCGGTCAGTCCGATGGACTGTAACAACGGATCGTCTATTCGGGCTTCTTCTTCATTTTGCTGAGCAATGGCAGGCAACTGCTTGTAGTCGCCGATCAATATAAATTTGTCGATGGCATTGTCACGGTTGTGGCGTGCCGACAAGATGCCAATCAAGTCCGGTTCCAGTATCTGCGACGCCTCATCGATGATAGCCAGTGTGAAGTGTTTCAGGTTGAATAAATGCAACCGACTGTTTATGGCAGTGGTCGTACCCACAAAGATGCGTGTCTGCGAGATTTTCTTCTGAATATCCGTCAGCTTCGGGCAGTCAGCAAGGCTGTACTTTAAGAGATAAGGAACAAAACGCTTGTCGCACGACAACTCATTTCCTATGCGGATAAAAGGAGTCTTTTCTGCGATTCCCGAACCGACCAGCATGTTGCAGATTTCGTCTACCGCACGATTGGTATACGACAACAGCAGGAGAGAGGCATCCGGATCGGTTAATGCTTCCTCTACCATGTAGCGCAAAGCACACGAAGTTTTTCCTGTTCCCGGAGGGCCTACCAGCAAAAAGTAGTCATCGGTCTGCTTCTCTTTCAGGATCAGTTCGTCGAAACCTTTGTACGAACCATTCAGACTACGCTCCGGATGCTGTTGAGGCGTACGCAGTCCCAGCAGCAGCTCCTTGCGGTCGGCACGGGCAGACAGGAAAGCATAGAGTCCACGTATCGCATTCACCGACGAAGCATCCGAGGAATCATGTTCTATGGCAAAGACTTCATCCTCCTTACCTATAATATCTTTATTCTGCTGACCGTTGCGTAAAAGTACAGTCAGTTGCCGAGGCTGAATGTCTACAATATTCCCTTTCATCAGAATCTGCCGGCGTACATCCGGCTCTCCCCGATAGGCATAGAAGATAATGATATCGCCCGTCCGGAAATTAGGCAGGAAATCCTCTCCCTGTTCGGGAATGTTCAAGTCGATGATGTCGTAACCTTTTCCCGGAGCGCTTTGGCGCTTTTCGGTAATGGTCAGCCCGAGCAGGATGTTTCCCGACTCTATCTTTTCGGCAAGAGGCGTATGCCAGAGTCCGGCAAAACCGTTGGACGGATCGTTTCTTCCGCCTGTCTTGCTTAAAATCTGCTCCTTCGAAACAAACGTAAAGAAACGCTGAAAATAAGCCCGCTCCAATGGGGTGCAACGTTTCAGCGTATTGATGGTTTCCTGCAACTGCGGCTCCTGATAGTCGTTCCACAATTTGCTGTGTACTTGCAGTTCGTTCAGCAAGTCGGTATTCAGCTCTTCCGTAACGGGAGCGATGGCTCCTTCGCCGAAAGCAATCTCATGTGCTACAATCTGGTTGCGCAGACGGATACTTTCACGGAACAAGGTTTCGGCAAAGTGCTCGATCATCAGACCGTCGGTATATTTGGAATAAAGCAAGAACGTCTGCAAATCCTCCGTCTTACGTCCGAAGTTATACATCAGTACCCCCTGATAAAGCATCATCTGGATGAAATGATCCTCCTTGTGACGGTGGTTGTATTCATCCCTCTTCCCGGATTTCTGTTCCACAAGCACCTTGAAATCCTTTTGAAGCATATCCACACGTCCCTGCAAACCAAGTTGTTCGCAGATGAAAGAAGCCTCGAGCAAGGTATTGTGCTTGTCGAAAGCCTGAATGTTATGCGGTAAGATATCGTGCACAAACGACCGGATATTTATCATCTGCGCCTGCGCCTGTTCGTGAAAGTTGGCAGGGATGGGGCAGGTACAGAACTCCAGTGCCGATGAAGCGAAGAACTTCTTGATCGTATCTTTATAAGTTACAGGTTTGTCGTCCCGCTCGTTGATGTAATCATCGAGGAACTGGCTTGCCAGGTTACCCATCAGGATCGGAGCCGTATTAGCCTTAGGCTTTACCTTATTCATGAAGAAGTTCAGCGGATGATGCCCGTATTCGCGGAAGCAGGCAGCCAGCGAACTGATATCTATCAGATAATCAGGATGAATCACTATCAGGTTCGGGATGTAATGATTCTCCTCGTCTACACGTACGTCCAGCAGATTCAACTGAAGATTTTCTGTCAGCAATTCTTTCAGGTACAGCAAGTCGCCGTTATAGCCGCCTTTGGCATAGTCGATGATGATGAAAGGATCTTCGTCACTGTCGGTTGCGGCAAATATTTTTGTATCGTCCCAACTGCTGACTGCGGCGCGGACATACGGAATGCGTGAATGTCGTGTACCGTGGTAGGGGCGGTTGGAATGAGGAATTTCCGGTATCAGCGAAGCCGGAATGTCCTCCTCGAAAGCCAGCGATACGAAGCGGACAATCGCCCGCAGGTCGTATAAATACTCTTCCATCACCGGATGAAAGTCGTCGCGCATGGCTGCATTGCAATTGCGGCGCATGGTCTGTATGGCATACTTGTCGGAAGGAGTCATCCGTTTTTCCTTGCAAATATAGTCCAGACGCGAAAACAAGTTGGCAAACGAAAACGTAACCCCTGTCGTCAGTTCGTAACAGGCTTGTTCCAAAACCTTGTAAAGCAGAATATATTTGGCACGGATATTTTCAAGAGCTGCGGCGGGTTGCCGGTGTATTTGTTCAATACGGTGATATAAATCGAAAGACTGTAACTCTATATGGTTGGTCGAATTTACGGGCATGTCGGGATTAAAAACTTATCAAAAACTTAGATAACGATTCAAATATACAACTATTTTCTGAAACCGTATCATCTTTTTACGGTCGTTTCGCTTTCAGAGAAGAGGGTTTTTGCTGGGATGGGGATAGTAAATTCCGTGCCGTATTTAGACATCGAGGACTTGATGTTTGATACGAAAGGAGGGGGTTGAATGGTAAATTCCGTGCCGTATTTAGCTTGCAGCGGGGTCTATTTGAGCGAGATTCGCGTCAGAATACAAGCAAGTCGCAGGTTTTGATTGATGTTGTATATTTTCTTTGTTATCTTTGTCGGTATGAAAAACGAGATTGTCTTATGAAACATGTTGTGGAGTGTATGCGAGCCTTGTGCCCGATATCTGATGAAACGGTAGAGAAGCTGGAAAGTCTTGTCGTAAAATGTAACTATCCCAAAAGGTATCAGCTGATAAAAGAAAATATGTTTTGCAAGTATGCCTATTTCATTGAAAAGGGGATGACACGTTCGTTCTGGCTGGTGGACGGGGAAGAGATTACGACCTCCTTTTCCTGCGAAGGTGGAATTGTCTTCAGCATGGATGAATTGTATTATAATAAGAAGAGCGAAGAGTTTGTCGAAACACTGGAAGACGTAGAAGTTTACAGAATACAGCTGACCGATTTGAGGCATTTGTTTGAAACCAATCTGGAGTTCTGCAACTGGGGAAGAATCATTCACCAGAACGAATACCGGCGGTTGCACCGGAGTCATAAGGAGCGGCTGACACTTCCCGCCAAAGAACGGTATGAAGAGTTTCAGAAACAGTTCCCCTACGTTTGCCAGCGGACGAACTTGGGATACATTGCTTCTTATTTGGGAATAACCTTGTCGACGCTGAGCCGGTTGCGGTCGAATGAGAACGATAGAGGGCTGTAGCAGCCGATTTTGATGTAGGACAACTTTTTATTGGCTGATAGGTGTTAACTTTGTTTGGTGATTAACCGAAACGAATTTTTGTCTAATTAAAAATAGTAATCATGCAACAATTGAAAGCATCTGCAGCCTTTTCTGATACAAAGCCTCATTACGACCTGTTTGACGGCTTACGTGGAGTAGCTGCTATCTTGGTCTTATGGTATCATGTTTTTGAAGGATATGCTTTTGCGGCTAATGCCCCCATCATCGAAACTCCTAATCATGCATATTTGGCCGTGGACTTCTTTTTTATCTTGTCCGGATTTGTTATCGCTTATGCGTATGACGACCGCTGGGGAAAATCAATGTCTTCCGGCAACTTCTTTAAGCGTCGTTTGATTCGTCTGCATCCCATGGTCGTAATGGGAGCTGTATTGGGAGTAATAACCTTCTTGTTACAGGGCAGCGTGCAGTGGGACGGAACACATGTTGCCACATCAGCAGTGATGATTGCCCTATTGTGTGCTATGTTCTTTATCCCTGCCGTGCCGGGTTGCAGTTACGAAATACGCGGAAATGGCGAAATGTTTCCGCTGAATGGTCCTGCATGGTCACTTTTCTTCGAGTATATAGGCAATATCTTGTACGCATTGTTTATTCATCGTTTCAGCAACAAAGCATTGGCTGTGTGGACGACCGTCATGGGAATTTGTTTAGCCTTCTTTACACTGACCGATTATTCGGGCTACGGTTCGCTCGGAGTAGGATGGACACTCGACTCTGTCAATTTCATCGGAGGCTTGCTGCGCATGCTTTTCCCGTTCAGTCTTGGTATGCTGGTATGCCGTTATTTTAAACCCGTGAAGGTTCGTGGCGCATTCTGGATTTGTTCACTGGTGTTGATAGGCCTGTTTTACGTACCGTTTATTCCGGGCCTGGAACCCATCTGTTACAACGGCGTGTTTGAAATGGTGTGCATTATGATTGTTTTCCCGATACTGGTATGGTTGGGTGCCTCCGGTTCTACCACCGATACGGTTTCCTCTTCCGTATGTAAATTCTTGGGCGATATATCTTTCCCCGTTTATATCATTCACTATCCTTTCTATTACCTGTTTTACGCGTGGCTGATAAAGAATCAGTATTTCACTTTCGGAGAAACATGGGGAGTTGCAACCTTGTTGATGGCGGGTAACATAGCTTTAGCCTACCTGTGTCTGAAGTTATACGATGAACCGGTGCGGAAATATCTTGCGAAACGTTTCATGCATAAAAGACAGCAGGCAGGCCGTCAGCGTTGATTTTATTGATTGATTTAGAGGATTATCTGGTTCGTTTCATCCGCAGTCGCAGGCTGTTGGTTACTACCGAAACCGAGCTGAAGGCCATGGCTGCACCGGCAATCATCGGGTTCAGCAAGAATCCCGTGAAAGGGTAAAGTATGCCGGCTGCGATGGGAATACCTATCAAATTATAGATAAACGCCCAGAATAGGTTCTCGCGAATGGTACGTACGGTAAGCACCGAAAGCCGGATAGCCTCACTTATTTTAGTCAGGTCGGACGATATGATAGTCATCTTTGCCACATCCATGGCGATGTCGCTTCCTTGTCCCATGGCGATACTCAGGTCGGCCTGGGCAAGAGCGGCGCTGTCGTTGATGCCGTCACCTACCATGGCTACATGTTTTCCTTCCGCTTGAAGCTGCTTGATATACTCCGATTTTTGCTGAGGCAACACTTCCGCGCGGAATTCGGCGATACCAGCCTCCGCAGCAATCCGACGGGCAGTC
This sequence comes from Phocaeicola sp. HCN-6420, assembly GCF_037890145.1. NCBI lineage: Bacteria > Pseudomonadati > Bacteroidota > Bacteroidia > Bacteroidales > Bacteroidaceae > Phocaeicola > Phocaeicola sp. HCN-6420. The sequence continues at coordinate 131,537 of NZ_JBBKBJ010000009.1, read as the reverse complement.
TGCTCATTGTCACCCGTCAGCATGACAACCGAAATACCTCTTTGCTGTAACTCGGCGATGGCCTTTTTCGATGTTTCCTTTATCCGGTCGGCAATGGCGCAGGTTGCCAGTGCCTGCTGTTCGTCGGCAAACCAGATGACGGTCTTGGCTTCCTGTGCGAAAGCTTCAGCCTTTGCCGAAAGGACAGGAGAGATAGCGATTCCCTTTTCGGTAAGCATACTGCGGTTTCCGGCGTAATACGTCTTGCCGTTACAGCTTGCTTTTACACCCTGTCCCGTGATACTTTCGAAACCCGTCAGCAACATGTCTTGTCCCTTTTCGGAATCCAATCGTGACAAAGCCTGTACCACAGCTGTAGCCAGCGGATGTTCGGAATGCTTTTCCAGTTCCAAGAAGACACGTTGCATATCAGCATTCTCTGTCTCCCAGACAATGTCTGTCACCACAGGCTTCCCTTCCGTTATGGTTCCCGTCTTGTCGAGCACAATCGTATCTATTTTTTTTGCCATTTCCAGACTTTCGGCATCCTTGATCAGTATACCGTTTTCGGCCCCTTTGCCGATACCCACCATAATAGCCGTAGGGGTAGCCAGTCCCAAGGCGCACGGACAGGCAATAATCAGTACGGTAACGGCTGCCAGCAGTCCGTGCGTAAAGCCGTTCTCCGCCAGCACGATCCATGCAATGAAAGTAAGCACGGCAATTGTCATGATAACAGGGACGAATACGGCTGCAATTTTGTCGACCAGTTGCTGTACGGGTGCCTTGCTTCCCTGAGCTTCCTGTACCAGATGAATAATGTGAGAAAGCATCGTATCGGCTCCCACTTTTTCAGCCCGAAAGCGAAAACTTCCTTTCTGATTGATGGTTCCTGCATATACTTTTGCTCCTGCCGACTTACAGACAGGAATTGGTTCGCCGTTCAGCATACTTTCGTCGATGAAAGAACTGCCTTCCGTTACGGTTCCGTCTACAGCGATACGTTCTCCCGGTTTCACGACAATCATGTTGCTTGGAACAATCTGATCAATACTCACTTCCCGTTCGCCGGTTCCGTCGTCGAGGATAACCGTATGAGGCTGTAGTCCCATCAGTTTCTTGATAGCAGCCGATGTATTGCCTTTGGCACGTTCTTCCAGTGTGCGTCCCAGCAGGATGAAGGCGATAATCACGCTGGCTGCTTCAAAGTACACATGCGGAGTCACTCCCCTTGACAGCCAGAAATCGGGGAAAAACAAGTTGAACAAGCTGAACAGGTAAGCAATTCCGGTGCTGTTTGCCACCAGCGTATCCATGTTGGCCGAACGATGTTTCAGCAGTTTCCAGGCATTGACATAGAAGCCGCTTCCCAGCCAGAACACCACCGGAGTCGATAATATCCACATGATATAGTTGGCGTATGGCATATCCATGAAAAACATGCCGATAATGGCGACAGGGAGCGACAGGATAATAGCCCATGTTGTACGGAATTTCAGTTGCTTGTAGTGAGCGTCGTGTGCGTCTTCAGCTTCTTTTTCAGCTTCTTTAGTCGTATCAATCAGCAAGTCGAATCCTGCTTTTTGTACAGCCTGCTTCATTGTTTCGGGCGAGCAGAGCGACGGATCATATTCTACGGTGGCAATAGCTGCCGCCAGATTCACGTTGGCCGAATGCATTCCTTCCTGACGGTTCAGTGTTTTGCTTACACGCGCAGCGCAGGCGGCACAACTCATGCCCAGTACGGGAAATGTCTGTTTTACTATTTGTTGATTTGCCATTGTTCTTTTCTTTTGATTCTGATGCAAAGATACAGTGGCAGACCTTTATGTATGTTACAAAATTATGGATATGATTTATACGATTTGGTCCAGCCCTTTGCGGGGATGTGTTTTCTGCTTTTTAAATTCGCTGGGTGTAATTCCGGTAATGCTCTTGAACTGGTTGCTTAGGTGGGCGGCACTGGAGTAGTTCAACAGAGTAGCTATTTCGTTGAGCGACAGTTCGTCGTATACGAGCAGCTCCTTTACACGTTCTATTTTTTGCAGGATGAAATATTTTTCGATGGTGATTCCGTTGGTTTCCGAAAACAGTTTGCTTAAGGAGCTGTAATCGTGATGAAGCCTGTCGGCAAGAAAGTCCGACAGAGTTGTTTTAAGTTCACCGTTTTGGCTATGTACCAGCCGGATAATTTCCTGCTTGATTTGCTCTATCAGCCTGTTGCGTTTGTCGTCTATCAGTTCAAATCCCACAGACTGTAACGTTTGCCGGATATGTTCCAGTTCGGCTTTTTCGACAGTTTCCTGTATGATAGCCTTTCCCAGCTCAACATGCAAGGGTGTAAAGCCCAGTTTGGCAAGCAAGTCTTCTACCACCATAATACAGCGGTAGCACACCATGTTTTTAATATAGAGCGTTGTATTGTTCATGCGTCTTAAAATAATTTCTGCAAAATAAAGCTTTTCAATATGAATATATGCCGGTTTGCTGAATTTTCTTTTGTTAAAAGAACCACAACTATTCTTTTTTTGTTTCTATCTTATATTTTTGTAAAGTTAATAAAAATCAGCATAGAGAAATGAGAAAAATGCTTTGTCCGCAGTGTAAGATTGCTGCCATGTATGTAAAGAATGAAGCAGGCGACCGCCGTCTGGTATACGTTGTTGAGGGAGGAGAGGTTATACCTAAAAATCCGGAAGAGTCGCTCGACGGATTCGATGTGAGCGAAGTATTCTGCCTGGGCTGTTCATGGCACGGGAATCCGAAGAAACTGGTCCGCTATTGAAAAGGGTTTGAGAATAAATTGGTGAGGCTGCTATAGAATACCAGCAGGAAGTGTTCCATAGCAGCCTATGATTTTAGTTGACTTTCATGATAGCCGAGTTGATGCTTCGGTCTACATCGTTCTTGTCGCGCGAAGTCTTCCGTCCGAAATCGAAAGTATAGGCAAGTTTCACGTAACCTGTACGCTGGTAGATGCGGCTGGTTCTTTCTTGCGTGAACTGATATATACCGATAGGAGAATATTCCGTATAGCGGGAATGTTTGGTAAATGGACTATCTGTACCTGCTTCTGCCAGCCAGTTCTTTTTGTTAAACCGAAGCGAGAAACCATACTTCCACGGTGATTTCTTGAGTGCTAACAATTCGCTGTCAAGCCCTCTTTCTGGAGTTTTCATGTAAGCATTCAACGTAAACGAATGGAAATAATAATTCACATCAAGCGTAGCCATAAAGTTATCTTCCGAGATAGGAATCTTTGCAATGTCCAGCTTCTCATATTTGAGCTTCAGGTTTGTACGGAAATTCTTTGACAATTTACAAGATGATATAACTTCAGCTTTCCATTTCTTATAGTCAGTATCTGAACGGTAGCTGTTTACAAGTTTGTTATTTTCAATATAATAATCCCCACAAATATTATTTTTCAGAATCGTATAGTTGAAGTTGAACTGGAGATTAAAGGGTTTCACTTGTGCATCATAAGTGAAGAAAAGCTCTTGTATGATCGGGTTATTCAGATTAGGATTTCCTCGTTTTATTTGTAGAAAATCTATATTTTGATCCATTGTATTAATATAGCTGATATCCGGCTGATAGTTTCCCATGGCGAAACCGCCTACTAACTGGTGCTTGGCATTAATCAGGTAACGAATCCATGAGTTAGTGCGGAATGTCCAATATTTTTGCAAGTCCTGTCCGTGCAACTTATAATTTAGCAGTGATGCACCGGGTGACAATGTAATGGTCAGTTTGTCAAAAAGATATTGTGTATAATTTAAATAAAATAGAGTTTCGCCTTTCCACAGGTGTTGCCAGGATTCATTATCTCCGGTATAGGCGGAAGAAGTAATCTGATGGTCGTGCAGAAAACTTGCGCCAAACGAATTATGTTTTAAGTTGATGCCATATACACCCATTGCTCTGAATGAGTATAAGTCTTCATCTGCTTTAGTAAACAGACGCTGTTCGTCCTCCAAGTAATTCCGCTGATAGGTGTTGTGGTCATAGTTTCCTCTCAGCATGACGTGTATACGTTGGTTCTTTGTGGGATAGAATACTCCGTCCAAACAAAGGGACGGTTTCAGATTCTCTTCACTTACCCGTTCCGATGAACTTACATTTTTATTTTCATAGCCGGTATAATTTAACTGTTCGCTTTGGTCATTATGCGGAGTATCATTATGGGTCAACGACACTAGGGCATACAGATTACGCTTATCCGTCTTGTTATTCACTTTGAATTGGGCGTACTGCTGATTGTTGTGGTATAAGCCGCCTTCATTCATATGATTTCGATTGACTTGATAGTCTGGAAAAAACAGCAGCTCATTCTTTTGATTTTGTACTCCGTCATGCTCTGCCATATTGTATCCACCGAAAAAAGTATAGTTAGTATTGCCATGTGCTATTTTTGCTCCGATGTTATAATCACCTTTGGTATAGCCTATATTCTGTTCTGCATCTAAAGTCACGTAACCGCCCACCTTATACTCTTTTGTAATGTAATTAATAGACGCAATATCACCTGTGTAGATGCCACTCGGGATATCATAGTATTCTACCTTCTCTATGTCTTTGGGGCGCAGGTTCTGTACTTCACGTAAGTCTGCCTGTACACCGTTGATATAAAGTGTTACAGCTCCCCGTGAAGTAGAAACACTCTTGCTGCGAGGATCTACATCCACTCCGGGTATCATCAGGTTATACAAAACATCATATCCCGAATAGGCGTGCTTCAATTGTTGCTTGTCTGGAATAATTAACGTATGGTCTTTCTTTCGGATGAATGTAGTACCTTTTACTACGACTTCTCCGAGTACAACGTTTTCTGTTTCCAGTGTGACAAGAGGAACTTCTAAATTTTTATCAGACATTTTTATCTGGATGAACGCTGGCTTATAGCCGATTGAGCTGAGAGCTACTAAATAGTTTCCTTTCTCTATATTGCTGAAGACATATTTCCCCAATGTATCTGTGGTAACTCCTGAAACAAAAGTTGAATCAGTTTCTAGCAGGCGGACTGTTACATAGGGCAATGGCTTTCCGTTGTTTTCTACTGTCCCGTATAATTTATTCTGCGCTTGCATAGAGTTGCCCAATAATGCCAATGACATTATTAATAATCCGGTTTTATTCATAAGAAATGTGTTATGTTGAATAATCGTTTGGTTAACTTGCAGTATCAGGATATGCTCTTTCGTTTGGAGAAGAACAAATTTGTAGAATCAAATGTATGGGAAAAGTACTTTTTGCCGAAAAAACAATGTTCACAATTTGTTCACATTTTGCAAATTATTGATATTCAGTAGAATAAAATAGCTATGCTTGAGTGTTGAAATGGAGAAATTATACCAGTTTATATAAGAACTCGGTCATTTTTTGCACGCTGCCTTTTTCTCCGGTTATCTTTGTGTACAACCGGCTCAGGGTATTGCTGATGGATGAAACCGAGTGGCTCAGCAGTTCTGCCATCTGCGTGCGTGACATGCCTATCTTTGTCAGGCAGCAGACACGGAGTTCGTGCGAGGAGAGTTTCGGGTAGTACTGATACAGTGTGGATGTAAAGTCAGGATAAGCCTTGTTTATGGCCTCCGTCAGCTGTTGCCAGTATTCATCAGTCAGTTCTGAACTGCGTGTTACGGAGAGGAATGCAGCAAAAGATTGTCTGGCAGTGGAGGGTGTTAGGTTTTCCTCCTCATGCTGATTTTCGGTTATTATATGTGCCTCATCCTTTTGTGGCTCTTTGCGGCGGGCACGGATATTCCTGCCCATATAAATCATACCTGCCACCAGCAGAATTAGTGCCAGCGCCAGTATATACCGTAGCCTTTTCATGTGCGAGAGCAGATCAAGTTTTTCTGCCTCGTGATTGATGCGTACTGTCGCTTCTGTACGTGTCATTCTGCTGATGGAGTCGGACACCTCCCGATAGCAGCGGGCGTAACGGTGTGCATCTTGCTGTTTGCCTTGTGAGAGTGCTATTTCCTTCAATATGCCATAGGCTGTGCGGTGATGGTAAATGTCGGTTCCCTGTAATGCTTTGCGACAATATGCTTCGGCAGAGTCCGGACGGTTTTCAGCCTGATAAGATTTGGCAAGCGTAAGTGCTGACAATGAACTGAAACGGTGTTTCAGCACTTCGTATGCCATGTCTTTTGCCTGCTCTGTTCTGCCGTTTCCATATTTGAAGTCGGCCCATTCGCTCAGTACACCATATGCCGGTCTGGTGAATCCTTTTTCTTTCATCAGGTTGTATGCCTTGCTGTAATACACTTCTGCGCTGTCCGGACTGTACTGCCGGTCGAATATTCGTGCCATATCTCTCCAGCTGTAGGCAATTCCCAGATAACCATCGCATTTTATGTTATATACCAATGCCTGCCGTAAAGCTTTCATGCTTTCGTGGTATGCTTTTTGATAAGCATACAGGGCCGCCAGTTGTCCGTAGATGCGACCGTTCAGCGTATCGTGGTTGCAGCCCACCTCGGCTGCACTCAGGTATGTACGTATTGCCCTTGATGGTTCGTTGCAGTCGCGGTACACTCCTGCCTTGTAGTAAAGCGCTTCCGCCAGCCTCCGGTCATCTCCTTGCTGCTCGTAGAAGCGTACTATGCGGTTTATCAGCGAATCGGAGGTGTGCGGAATATAGAGTTTGTCTTCGGCTTTGATTCGTAGCATGTGGCAGTACATCCGTTCTTCTTCCGTCAGTTCCTGCAAGGATGCGTCGATCGAGTCCAGACAGGCAATGGCACTGTCCGGACAAGCTTCTGCCCAGTACTCCGCCTGTCTGATCAGGGGAGGGTAGGATGTTTTCCGGTTGCGGCAACCGCATGCTCCTATCAGCAGAAGCAACAGCAGGAAGTAAGCTGTTTTCTTCATTGCATTTCTTTACGCTGTGCAAATATACGATTTTACGGTATTCCGACAAATTTGTCTGGCATGGAAGTCCGTAGAAGTCGTGCAGCTTACTTGTGTTGCTGCCTATTTCTATTATTCCACTTTCAATATTGCGCTATTGATATTATAATCAACATCATTTCTGTCACGGGAAGTTTTCTTTCCGAATTCGAATGTATAGGCTACCTTTACGTATCCGCTTTGCTGATTATATCGGTAATATTGGTAACGGTCGAAACTATATACCTCCGAAGTCAGATAATTTCGTGTCTTGCTGTTGTCGATAAACGGATTATTCGTACCTCCTTCCAGTGACCAGTTGCCGTGATTCCAACTCAATGACAGCCCATAACAGCCGTCCTGTTCGCTGTAAATACCACTCATACTCAACTCCTTGCTTTTCATTTGTCCGTAGATGTTCAGTGCAAAATCTTTCCAGAAGTAATTGATGTCCAGTTTACCGTACACACTGTTTTCATGTTCTTTTTCTGTTCCTGTTATCAATCCACGCTGCCAGCGTCCGCTAATTTTCAAACGTAACGCATCAGTCACCTTGTACGAAAGATCCAATCCACCACGGAACGAATGATAATCTCCGTCACCTCTGAATGTTTCCACCACTTTATCCCCTTCAATAAAGAAAGCAGGCAGGGTGGTGTTTATCTCCGTATCATACATGAAGATTCCAAACAAGTTAAAGCGCCCGAACTGTACGCTATAGTTGGCTGATGCCGAATACATGGAAATCTTAGGCAAATATGGATTACCACGTTTCACATGAAGCATATCCACTGTCTGCTCAGCCGTGTTGATGGTATTGATTTCGGGATAGGCATTACCTACTGCCATTCCTCCGCCAAGGAACTGCTTCTTGCTGATGCTGTACATCAAGGCTACAGAACCTCGCGGGCTGATCCGGCTGATTTTGTCTTGACCATGCAGACGATACTGTAAGGAAGACATACCCGCTTGTGCATCTAACGTGAGTTTCTTGCTCAACTTGTGATTATAATTAAGAAACAATAAGGTTTCACCCGACCACAGATGTTGCCAGGAAGGAGAATCACCTTTATAGGTAGTCGAACTGATACGATGTATATGACGAACTTGAGCTGTCAGAGAGTTACCGTGTTTAAACTTGGCATAATATTTCACCGAAGGAGAAAGCGTGTACATTTCTTCCTGCACATTACTATGTGAAATAAACTTGTTTTCCAGATACGAGCGATCATAACTGTTATCGGTGTAATCTCCATTCAGCGTACACTGCAATTTCTGATTCTTATTGAAACGGAATTCTCCATATAGGTTTAACGACGGTTTCAGCGAGCGCTGTTCCATCCTGCTATGGGAGGATGAGCTGGGGTATAGCTCCGAATAGGTCAGGCTGCTTTCCTGTTCACTGCCCGGCTCCTCACTGCGTACCAACGCTATCTTGGCCATCAGTTTTCGTTTGTCGGTCTGGTTCAATATACTCAACTGTGCATATTGTCTATTGTTCTTCTTGCGGTCTAAGTCCGTATTGCCTTGTTTTACAATACTATGTTCCGGGAAATAATAGGTTTCTGTATTTATGCCTCCCTCATTCTCATATTCTTGCATAGAATGTCCGCCAAACAACGTATATGAAGTATTACCACTATACAGCTTGACTCCCAAGTTATAATCTCCTTTCAGATAACCGATTGTCTGGTCCGCATCTGCCGACACATAACCTCCGCTTATTCGTTTCCTAGTAATAAAATTCACGGAAGTTTTATCTCCGGCATATTCTCCGGTGGGCATATCCATGTATTCTATCCTTTCAATATCTTTCGGGCGTAGATTCTTTATTTCCCGATAGTCTGCTTCGCGTCCGTCTATATATAAAGTGGCGTTTCCGCCCATGGCTGATACTGTTCCTTTCCGGCGGTCGACATCCATGCCCGGAATCATCAGATTATAGAGCAAATCGTATCCTGTATGTGAGTGTTTCAACTGCTGCTTGTCGGGAATTATCAGTATTCGGTCGTCTTTACGGATGAATGAACTTCCTTTAATTTCTACATTGTTTAGCATTATATTGTTAGTCTGTAAGGTAATGACTGGTAATGTCCTGTCATTCTCACCATTGCTAATTACAGGAATTGTCTTGGTAAGATAGCCGATTGAACTGACAGACATCAAATATTCTCCTTTCCGTACTGTCATTTTATAGTTACCGGTACTATCGGTTGCTGTTCCTTGTACAAAAGTAGAATCCGGTTGTAATAATTGAATTGATGCATAAGGAACAGCAGTTCCAGTTTCTGATTTTACAATACCTTTCAGTATAGACTGTGCTTGAAGAGAAACAGTTAGCAAACTACTGCTGAAAAATAGAAGTCCTACTATAAATTTCATAAGTAATTAAATTTTTTCAATACTCTAAATAAGGTTTTACAAAGTATAACTTGCAGTATCAGGATATGTTTTGTCGTTTTGTGAATGAACGAATTTGTAGAATCAAATGTATGGGAAAAGTGCTTTTTGCCGAAAAAACAATGTTCACAATTTGTTCACATTTTACAAATGGCTAATATTCAGTTGGATAAAATGGCTATGCTTGAGTGTTGAAATAGATAAACTATACCAATTTATATAAGAACTCGGTCATTTTTTGCACGCTGCCTTTTTCTCCGGTTATCTTTGTGTACAATCGGCTCAGGGTATTGCTGATGGATGAAACCGAGTGGCTCAGCAGTTCTGCCATCTGCGTGCGTGACATGCCTATCTTTGTCAGGCAGCAGACACGGAATTCGTGCGAGGAGAGTTTCGGGTAGTACTGATACAGTCTGGATATAAAGTCTGGATAAGCCTTGTTTATGGTCTCTGTCAGCTGTTGCCAGTATTCATCAGTCAGTTCTGAACTACGTGTTACGGTGAGGAATGCAGCAAAAGATTCTCTGGCAGTCGAGAATGTTAGGCTTTCCTCATGCTGATTCTTTGTTAGTATATGTGCCTCATCCTTCTGTGCCCCTTTGCGGTGGGCACGGGTATTCCTGCCCATATAAATCATTCCTGCCACCAGCATAATTAGTGCCAGCGCCAGTATATACCGTAGCCTTTTCATGTGCGAGAGCAGATCAAGTTTTTCAGCCTCGTGATTGATGCGTACTGTCGCTTCTGTACGTGTCATTCTGCTGATGGAGTCGGACACCTCCCGATAGCAGCGGGCGTAACGGTGTGCATCTTCCTGTTTGCCTTGTGAGAGTGCTATTTCCTTCAATATGCCATAGGCTGTGCGGTGATGATAAATGTCGGTTCCCTGTAATGCTTTGCGACAATATGCTTCGGCAGAATCCGGATGGTTTTCAGCCTGGTAAGATTTGGCAAGTGTAAGTGCTGACAATGAACTGAAACGGTGTGCCAGCACTTCGTATGCCATGTCTTTTGCCTGCTCTGTTCTGCCGTTTCCATATTTGAAGTCGGCCCATTCGCTCAGTACACCGTATGCCGGTCTGGTGAATCCTTTTTCTTTCATCAGGTTATATGCCTTGCTGTAATACACTTCTGCGCTGTCCGGACTGTACTGCCGGTCGAATATTCGTGCCATATCTCTCCAGCTGTAGGCAATTCCCAGATAACCATCGCATTTTATGTTATATACCAATGCCTGCCGTAAGGCTTTCATGCTTTCGTGGTATGCTTTTTGATAAGCATACAGGGCCGCCAGTTGTCCGTAGATGCGACCGTTCAGCGTATCGTAGTTGCAGCCCACCTCGGCTGCACTCAGGTATGTACGTATTGCCCTTGATGGTTCGTTGCAATCGCGGTACACTCCTGCCTTGTAGTAAAGTGCTTCCGCCAGCCTCCGGTCATCTCCTTGCTGCTCGTAGAAGCGTACTATGCGGTTTATCAGCGAATCGGAGGTGTGCGGAATATAGAGTTTGTCTTCGGCTTTGATTCGTAGCATGTGGCAGTACATCCGTTCTTCTTCCGTCAGTTCCTGCAAGGATGCGTCGATCGAGTCCAGGCAGGTAATGGCACTGTCCGGACAAGCTTCTGCCCAGTACTCCGCCTGTCTGATCAGGGGAGGGTAGGATGTTTTCCGGTTGCGGCAACCGCATGCTCCTATCAGCAGAAGCAACAGCAGGAAGTAAGCTGTTTTCTTCATTGCATTTCTTTTGGCTGTGCAAATATACGATTTTACGGCATTCCGACAAATTTGTCTGGCATGGAAGTCCGTAATTCCTCCTGTAAATAGAGAGAAATGTTAATGACAAACCTGTATCTGCTTCGGATTTTTGCAGTCTAAATCCCTGTAAAGGTTAAAAATAATCTTTATGTTAAAGCTTGTGGAAGTGAAAATGACCTGTTGTTTCCTCAAAAAGATGCCGAGGTTTTTATAAAACGTCTCGTTGTTTTATCTAAAATCTCGGCATCTTTTATGTTGAAGCAGGAATCAGGCTAAAATTTCCTGTTTTTGCCTCTGGAATTTCTTTTAAATGAAACGGATTACTCATGGCATTGTGCTATTAAAACAGGCGAGAAAGTTTCTCGCTGTGATACGATTGTGTTCTGTTTTATGAATAATGTTTCTTGGCGAAAGGAATGGCTGTCTATCTGGATTCCGGAGGAACGGTGAGAATTTGATTTTTAGCAGCCGACTTGATCCTTCCCCGGATTTTGCGATAATGGAGAAATCAGCATGTCATTTTGACAAAAAGTAATTTTCAGTTGCATGGGTTTGGAAAGCAGCGTGCCGTAGTTTTTGTTATGCGGCACGACTGGTCATTCTGTAATGATGGCTTCTTTTCCGTTCATGCTGACTTTCTTTTCGGCTACCAGCTCCGATAAGGCTCGTGCCAGCGAAGGACGTGCTACTCCCAGAATGAAGGCCACTTCCTGCTGATTGTCTATCCGTCCGTTGATTTTCAGGTAATTCAGCAGACGCGACTTCAGGCTTTGCAGGGCGAATTCATTTAATTTTTTACTTAGAAAAAGGCTGCGGTCGGAAATCATTTCGATAAAATTCTTCATGATGACAGGCTGGCTGTGCATGAATTCCAGAAAGTAGTTCTTGTCGAGCACAAGTACTTCACAGTTTTCCTGCACCTCTATGTTTACCGGAAAGCGGTTCTCCGATGCGAATATAAAGGCTGGAGCGAGTACTTCGGGAGCACTTATCCGGTCGATGGTAACTTGTTTCCCTTCCGCATTTTCCATTTGTGCACGTACGTTTCCTGTACATAATATATAGAGCGAGCGGCAGGGATCTCCCTGACGGGCAATGAAGTCGCCTTCTTTATAGCGACGGACACTGTTGGGAGCTTCGGCAAGCAACTGTCGGGCTGCTGCTTCGGATATTCCCTGAAATAAGGGAAGCTGTAAAAGTTGTATGGCGTTCATTTTGTCTATATTTAACGATTATTCAGAATGGCTGTAACATAGGTTACAGTTATTGCCGGCAGAAAGCGGCATCTTTGCACAAACTTAATAAAAAATCACTAATGACTATCTAAATTATGGAAGGAAATATGTTTTGCTATCAGTGTCAGGAGGCAGCCAAGGGTACCGGCTGTATACTGAAAGGTGTGTGTGGAAAGAATAGTAGTACAGCACGTTATATGGACTTGCTGCTCTTTACGGTAAGAGGCGTATCGGTGGCTGCCAGTGCTTTGCGTGAGCAGTCGGTAAAGGTGTCGGCGGAAGTCGATTCGTTTGTAACGGATGCTTTGTTTTCTACCATTACGAATGCCAATTTCGACGATGAAAGTATTTTGCGCCGCGTAGAGAGAGGAATCGCTCTGCGTGATGCTTTGAAAGCTGAGGCTGCTGCGCGGGGTATTGCACTTCCCGAAGTAGACGAGCTGGAGTGGAAGGGAGAAAAAGCTTCGTTCGAAGAGAAGGCGGCTACGGTTGGTGTATTGCGTGAGGCAAACGAGGACTTGCGTTCACTGAAAGAACTGCTTGTTTACGGTCTGAAAGGTATGGCGGCTTATCACGAACATGCCATGCGTCTGGGGTATAACAGCGAGGAAATTCATGCGTTCATGCAGGCGGCACTGGCAAAGATTGCTGTCGGCGGACTGACTGCCGACGAATGGGTGGCGCAGGTGATGCAGGCGGGAGAGATGGGTGTCAAGGTGATGGCACTGCTCGACGAGGCAAATACGACCCGTTACGGCAATCCGGAGATTACAAAGGTGAATATCGGGGTAGGAAAGAATCCGGGTATTCTGATCAGCGGACACGACTTGCACGACATCGAGGACTTGCTGAAACAGACCGAGGGAACGGGAGTGGATGTATATACGCACAGCGAAATGCTTCCGGCACACTATTATCCTGCTTTCAAGAAGTACAAGCATTTTGTAGGCAACTACGGAAACGCGTGGTGGAAACAGCGTGAGGAGTTTACGGCGTTCAACGGTCCGATTGTGTTTACAACCAACTGTATTGTGCCGCCGCTCTCAAATGCAACATATAAGGAGCGTATGTTTACCGGAAACTCGACCGGATATCCGGGCTGCAAGCACATTGAAACGGGTGCCGACGGACATAAGGATTATTCGGAAGTGATTGCGCTTGCCAAGCAGTGCCAGCCGCCTGTGGAACTGGAAACCGGAGAGATTATCGGTGGATTTGCGCACAATCAGGTGCTTCAGCTTGCCGATAAGGTAGTGGAGGCCGTGAAGAGTGGAGCTATCCGGCGTTTTGTGGTGATGGCTGGATGCGACGGCCGTATGAAGAGCCGCGATTATTATACTGATTTTGCCAAGGCATTGCCGCAGGATACGGTTATCCTGACTGCCGGATGTGCAAAATACAAATACAACAAGTTGCCTTTGGGCGATATAAACGGTATTCCGCGTGTGCTCGATGCCGGCCAGTGCAACGACAGTTATTCGCTTGCCGTTATCGCCCTGAAGCTGAAAGAAGTCTTCCAGCTGAACGACATCAACGAACTGCCGATTACCTATAATATCGCGTGGTACGAACAGAAGGCGGTGATTGTACTGCTTGCCTTGCTGAGTCTGGGCGTGAAGAACATTCATTTAGGCCCAACATTGCCTGCCTTCCTCTCGCCGAATGTGGCAAAAGTACTGGTCGACACCTTCGGAATAGGAGGCATTACCACTGTCGACGAAGATTTGAAGAAATTCGGTCTGATAGGATAAAATCTGCCCCGGCATAGGTTAATGTCCGATATTTTGCTTACCTTTGCTCATTAATTTGTCACTAAAATCTGACTATATGAGCAAAGTAATTATCAATTCTTACGAAGAATTTGAAAAAATGATTGGTCAGCAGATCGGAATTTCCGACTGGCTGGAAGTTACACAGGAGCGCATCAACCAGTTTGCCGACGCTACACTGGATCATATTTCCGACTGGCTGGAAGTTACACAGGAGCGCATCAACCAGTTTGCCGACGCTACACTGGATCATCAGTGGATTCATGTCGATGTAGAACGTGCGAAAGTGGAAAGCCCCTTCAAGAGCACAATCGTACACGGCTACCTGACGTTGTCACTGCTTCCGTATTTCTGGAATCAGATTATCGAAGTAAACAACCTGAAGATGATGGTAAACTACGGAATGGATAAGATGAGATTCGGTCAGGCTGTATTGTCGGGACAGAAAATCCGTATGGTTGCCGAACTGCATTCGTTGGTTAACTTGCGCGGAACAGCTAAGGCTGAGATTAAGTTTGCCATCGAAATTGAAGGACAGAAGAAGAAAGCACTCGAAGGTATCGCTACTTTCCTGTATTACTTCAACTGATAGACGGCATACTGGCTGTAGATATTTTGAATAGGATGATGAGATTCATTACAGGATAATCAGGTTTCTGTGGTGAATCTCATCGTTGTTTTATAGGTGTTTTGATTATGACAGAGGAACTTTACCGGCAGTTGCGTGAGTGGGCGGAAGCTTATCATCAGGCGGATTTCATCGCGAATGATCCCATACAATTCCCGCACCGTTATGTCCGGCAGGAAGATATTGAAATAATGGGACTGCTGACTGCTGTTCTGAGTTTCGGCAATCGCCGGATGATTCTCCGTAAGGTGGACGAACTGGATGAGCTGATGGGGTATGCTCCCTTGCAGTATGTGCTTTCCAGACGCTGGGAGAATGATTTCAGTCGGGAGAACCAACGGAGCTTTTACCGGATGGTTTCGTATGCGGCATTCCGTACTTATTTCGAGAAGTTGTATGCGGTGTATGCAGAAAATCGTACGCTGGAGGATGCCTTGCTGGCTTTCTCGGGAAACCCGATGCAGAAGCTTTGCGCGTTTTTAGGGGTGTCCGACCGAAGTCCGCAGAAGAAACTCAACATGTTCCTGCGCTGGATGATTCGCCGCGATTCGGCTGTCGACTTCGGTATCTGGCGGCGGATGAGCCCTGCCGACCTGATCATTCCGCTTGATACGCATGTGTGTCGGGTGGCTTTCCTGCTGGGATTGATCAATAAACCTTCTTTTTCGTTGTCGGCTGCGCGGTGTATTACGCAGGCATTGGCAGAAGTGTTTCCCGGCGATCCGTGTCTGGGCGACTTCGCACTTTTCGGTTATGGAGTGAATCATCCTGAATTAACAGATAACTTACCATGATAAAGATATTGGCTACAAGCGACTGGCATCTGGGGAATACCTTCCACGGCTTCGACCGTCAGGAAGAGCATGCCGATTTTCTTCGGTGGCTGCTCGGTGCTGTCGGACAGAAAGCTCCTGATGCCTTGCTGGTGTCGGGCGATATATTCGATTCGAGTAATCCTTCGGCTGCCTCTCAGGAGTTGTATTACAGTTTTCTCGATACGCTGACTCAGCGTTTCCCGCAGTTGCAGACGATAATAATTGCCGGAAACCACGACTCGGCTGCACGGCTTGAGGCGCCTCGCCTGATGCTGGAAAGGCATCGGGTCTATGTGCGCGGGCTGATACGCAGGCAGGAGGAAGGTGACTTCTTGCCGGACGATTTGCTGTTGCCTGTCTGTTCGGCAGCGCATCCGGAAGAACGTGCCTGGGTGCTTGCCGTGCCTTACTTGCGTGATGGGGACTTTACCCGTGGAATGAGTTACGGAGAGGGTGTAGGAGAGTTCCTGCGTCGGGCGGTTGAGGCGGCGAATCTCCGGCGTGACCGGAACAAAGAGGCGCTGATTCTGATGGCGCATTTGTATGCTACGGGGAGTGAGATTGCCGAAAACTCTTCGGAACGTATCGTGATAGGTGGTTCGGAAATGGTCAGTCTGGATGAAATAGATGAAAGTGTTACGTTAGCCTTGTTGGGGCATTTGCATCGTAATCAGAAAGTTAACGGCCGTGAAAGCTGGCTGTATCCGGGCAGTGCCCTGCCGATGTCGTTTGCAGAGAAGGGCTATCGTCACGGAGCTGTTTATTATGAGATAGAGGACGGTCGCCTGAACGGGGTGTCCGAGTTCCTCGACTATCCTTTGCAGCATCCGCTGGTTTCTGTTCCGTCGAAACCGCTTCCGCTGGCCGAGGTGCTCGACTTGCTGCGTGCTTTGCCCGATAAAGATAAAATGAGCGAAGAAGAGCCTGTTCCGTATCTGGAGGTGAATGTCTTGCTCGACGCTCCTGTGGCTGGCATCAACAAGCAGGTAGAGGATGTCCTTCAGTCGAAAAATGTGCGTTTGTGCCGGACGGTGACTGCTTATCGGGTGCAGCAGTCGGCAGACAACGGGGAAGTGGCATTGGAATCGGTCGACGATTTGCTGACGCTCGACCCGATAGAGGTGATCAGAAAGAGTTATCAGAACAAGTTCCGCTGTGAGATGCGCAATGAGCTGGTGGAACTTGCCAGAAGGGCTGTGGAAGCGGCTCGCAGGGAAGGAGGCAATGAATGAAGTTGTTGAAAGTAATCATGTATAACCTGGCTTCGCTCGAGGGGGAACAGGTGATTGATTTTGAGAGTGAACCTTTACGGAGTGCCGATTTGTTTTCCATCGTAGGTGAAACGGGAAGCGGAAAGTCGACCATTCTGGATGCTGTCTGTCTGGCATTGTACGGGCTTGCTCCTCGTTTTTATGGGGCAGATAATTTCGATTATTATCATACCGAGCGTCCGAACAACGATCAGGTGCTCGATCCTGACGACCCGCGTAACATTCTTCGTAAGGGTACGAAGGAGTGTTTTGCCGAAGTGGTGTTTCTGGCTCGCGACGGTTTCCGCTATCGTGCCCGCTGGTCGTGTTCCATAGCCCGTATCAATTATACGCGTCCGGAGCGCAGGCTGTACCGGATAGCAGTGGACGAGGCGGGAAGAACCAGCGAGAAGGAAGTGGAAATAACCGGAGGAGGACGTCAGAAGCGGGGACATAAGAATATCAACAATGAGGGGCTCGACCGCATTATCGGTCTGGATTACGGACAGTTTACCCGTACGGTGATGCTGGCGCAGAATTCGTTTGCCAATTTTGTCAAGGCGGACGACAAGGATAAGGCTATCTTGCTGGAAAAGCTGACCGGAACGGAACTTTATACGGCTGTTGCCCGTAAGATTTATGAGTTTTATAAGGAGGCGGAAGCTGCTTATAATGAGGTGTTCAATCAGGTAAAGGCTTTTGCCGTACATCAGCTGTCCGACGAAAAGCTGGCGGAAGTGGAAACGCGTAAGGGGGAGCTGGACGCCAGTTTCCGTACCTTGCAGGCTGAACTCCAGAAGTTGAAGGATCAGCAGAAATGGTATGCAGACTTGTGTGCGCTGGAGGTGGCTTTTGCTGGTGAGGAAGCAAAATGGAGACAGGCTTCGGAAAAGGCACAGAACTTGCAGCCGGTACGGGACGAGTTGCGGATGCTCGATGAGGTGGATCCTATACGCGATGTATATCAGATTTACATGAATCTGCAACGTGAACTGAAAGAGCTGACAGAGGAAGTTGGTCGGAAACAATTGCAGTGTAGTGCGCTGGAAAAGGAAGAGGCTGAGAAGCGGAAACTTTTACTGGATGTAAAAGAAAATTACAATGTACTCCGTGAGAAGCAGGAGCAGATGCTTCCGCTGGTGACAGCAGCCCGTAAGCAGAAGGTGGAACTGGATGCGCAACAGGCTACCGTGACTCGTCTGAAAGAGGAGGAAAGTTCGCTGGCGAAAAAGGAAGAATTGCTGAAAAAGGAGCAGGCAGAAAATGCGGCTCAGGTAGTGGAGTTGCAGAAACGGCAGGCGGAAGCGGAACGGATATTGGCGGAGCTGATGCCGCACCGCGATATGCTGGAAAACAAGAATGCGGTTTCCGATAGGTTGGAATCGCTGGATAAAGCGGTGAAACGCTGGCAAAAAGAATCTGCCGACTGGAAGAAAAATTGTATCGAGCTGGAAAATCAGCAGCAGGCATGCCGGGAAGAAGAGAATCGTTTGCAGAAATCGGACGAGGAACTGGTTCTGTGTAGGGAGAGTATCCGGCAGAAAACACAGGCACTGGCTGGTGTGGATGTAGAGGCGTTGCAACAGCGGATGGCGGACGTGACGAAATGTTATACCGATTTGGAACGATTGAGAAAGTTGCAGGCGGTTGTCACGGAGCGACGAAAGTGTTTGTCTGAAAATCAGATTGTGTCTGAAAAAATTACCATTAAGTTGGATGAAGCTTCGCGTGAGGTGAAGGAACTGACAACGGAGCGTGAAGAGATAAATCGTCTGTTGCCCGGACTGGAAGAGGCGTGGCAATTGGCGAGCAGCCGGAGTGCCGAGCATATGCGTGCCGCGCTGAAACCGGGAGAACCTTGTCCGGTGTGTGGGGCATGCGAGCATCCGTATGCCGAAGGAATAGCGGAAGTGTTGCAGCCTGTGAAGGAAGAAATTGCTCGTCGTCGCAAGCGGCTGACGGAAATTGAGGAACGGCTGGATGCTTCTCCCGGCGGATTGCGCCTGCTCTGTTCGGAACTGAACGGTAAGTTGTCGGCTTTGCGTGAGGGAACCGGACGGTTGAATGCGGAACTGGCTGAGGCTGTCGGCGAATGGACGGCGTTGGTTGTAGCTTATCCTGTCCTGCCTGTTGATGTGGTACAGGCAGATGCTTCTACTTTATCGGCTCTGTTGACGATGGAAACGGAACGGATTGTGGCTCAGGGAAAGCAGGCGCGTGCCGAACAGAATGCTTATCAGCAGGCACAAAATGAGCTGACTGACATGCGTCGTGCGTACGATGAGAAGCAAGCTTCGTGTTCGCGTCAGCGGGAAGAACTGCATCATCGGGCGGCGGAATTGAAGCAACGGCAGGGACAGAGTGAGCAGAAGCGTGCGGAATTGCAGCAGCTTGAACGTACGAACGGGGAACTGCGTGGGGCATTGCGGCAGGATGTTTCGTTACCCGACTGGGAGCGGGCTTTCGAACAAGACGTTGAAGGGTTGCTTAACCGCTTGTCGGGTATGTACGACAAGTATCGGGAGGCTACTCGTGTGCAGCAGGAATCGGTGGGATTACTGAATGAACGGAAAGTGGCTGCCGGGGCGTTGGAGAAACAATTGTCCGAGTGTCAGGCTGCCGTAAAGGGAAACCGGGAAGAAATTGCCGGTGCCGTACAGATTTATGAAGCAAAGCAGAAATCGTATATGCAGGTCTTGGGCGGTGCCGATCCGGATGAAACGGAGCGTACGCTGAAGTTACAGTTGGAAGAGGCGGAGAAACAGGTACAGCTTGCTGATAAGGCTCATAATGAAGTCGTCGAATCGTACAGCCGGTTGTCGGGTTTCGTGAAGGCAGCCGAGGAGCAGTATCGGAAGAAGCAGGCGGATGGCACGATTGCGCAAACGGGTGTAGAAGATTTCATCACACGTTACAACGAATCAGCGGAACATACGGATGTGCTTTCAAAAGAACGGCTGGATATGTGTTTCTCGCCTTCGGTCGACTGGAATGGCAAGCGTGAGCAGATCCGGCAGGCGGATGAGAATGTGAAATGGTGTCAGGGACAGATGGAAGCACGCCGGAAAGCATTGGAAACTCATCGTGCCTTACAGGTTATCCCGCTGGAATTGTTGGGTGAGGGATGTCATCCTGCGGAGATGTTGCAGGAAAAGATGCAGCAGGTGCAGGTTTCTTCGGAGGAGCTCGACAAGGAGCGTCTGCAAGTGGGCGGCATGCTGATGGCACATCGCCGGAGCATGGAACAGATGCAGTCGGTCGGCGAGGAGCTTGAACGCAGGCGGAAGGCGTATCAGGACTGGAAGGAGTTGAATGATATTTTGGGAAATGCCAACGGCGATAAGTTCCGCGAAACGGCGCAATGCTTTACGCTGCGCTTCCTGATACGGCAGGCCAACGAACAGCTTCGTCTGTTGAATCACCGGTATAGTCTGGAGCAGGTGAAGGATTCGTTGGGAATCCGTGTCATCGATCACGACCGGGCGGATGAGGTTCGTAACATCAGTTCGCTTTCGGGCGGAGAAACTTTCCTGATCAGTCTGGCACTGGCACTGGGACTCTCGTCGCTTTCGTCGCGCAACATTCCGATGTGCAACTTGTTCGTGGACGAAGGTTTTGGTACGCTCGATACCAACAGCCTGAACATGGTGATAGATGCCCTGTCGAGCTTGCAGTCGATGCAAGGAAAGAAAGTCGGAGTCATCAGCCACACGGCAGAGATGCGTGAACGAATCCGTACACAAATCCGGGTTGTCAAGGTGGGTTCTGGAGGAAAGAGTACTATCGAAATAGTTTGATTCTCGACGTATCTGTAATGGAACGTAGGCGGCAGCTTCTGATGTTTTGTACAAAAAATCAGAAAGTTTGTACAAATTTTCAGAAAACGTCTCGATGTTTTTCGGAGGATTTGCCGGGGCTTGTTTAAAGATTCTTTCTTGCGAGTGATGGAACATTGTTTATGCCTTATGGAACTTCCTCTTCCCGTGAAAACGATTTATTTTTACCGACGAAATAAAAATAGGTATTTATGAGTCAATATGGTGAAATCAAGTGCTTGGATATCTCTACTTTCAAGCAGGTATCGTCTGCTCTCTATAAGGATGAAGGAATAGTTGTGTTAAGCGGTGAAAAAGAACTGAGGCTGATTAGCGGGCCTGCGCGAGTTGATGTTTTGATATTGTTTGTATGTACGGAGGGAAAGTTTCAGATAAATGTCAATATGTCGACCATTGTTGTTGCGGAGGGAGATGCTTTGCTTTGCAAGCCCAATGACTTGATTGATGAAAGTGTGTTCTTTCCCGGCTTTCAGGGGTACGCACTTTGTCTTTCACCTCAGATAATCCGGGAGTGTGTTCCGGGAGATGGCATTTGGAAGCAGGCTTTCCGGCATAGAGATAAATCTGTAGTACAAGTCAGTCCGGAAGCCTTTAAGGCACTTAAATTGTATGGCGAGCTGCTTTGTCTCAAGACTCGTGCGGAACATCGTCGTCCACGTGGCAGAGAAGCTGTGTTGTCTATTATCCGGAGTTTACAGTGCGAACTGCTGGATGAGTTGGATGATCGTTATTCTCCCGACGATGAACAACGGCAGCGGGATGTTTTGTTCCGGAATTTTATAGATTTGCTGGTGGGGTGTAAAGTTAAGCCGCGTGCTGTTTCCTGGTACAGCGAACGGCTTTTCGTGACTTCCAAGCATCTTTCTACAATGTGTAAGCTGGTCAGTGGGCGTACTGCCGGCGACTGGATAAAGGAATATGTACTGATGGACATTCGTTTTCAGTTAAAGTATTCCGACAAGTCGATTAAGGAAATTTCAGAGATGATGAATTTTCCCAATCTTTCATTCTTTGCTAAATATGTACGTATTAATTTGGGGGCTTCGCCTACTGAGTTGCGTAAGAAATTGAGGGAGCGGAAATAGTAAAAAACGAAGTTGGATTGATTGATTCATCGGCTACGATATGTACCGGAATCGTCTTGTTCTATTGGGGAAAACGCTTAAAATGTCATTGAAGCATAGACCCCGTAATGTCCGTCGCCAGCAACGGGACTGATAGTCAGGTTATGTTCTTTGGCAAAGGGGCGGGTAAATATATAAGAACTTCCGGCTCCAATTACGGCTCCGGCAGCAACATCCCACCAGTCATGCTTCTTTCCGTAGACGCGAGTCCAGCCTACATAGGTGGATAGAATATAAGACGGCAGTCCCCATTGCCAGCCGTAACGTCGCTGGATGAAGGCGGCTGCTGCAAAGGATGTAGAGGTATGCATCGACGGGAATGAGTGATTGTCGCTGTGGTCGGGGCGCTCTTTCTTCACAATATATTTCAGAGCATAGGTCACTCCTAAGGTTGTTACGCCCGAAAAGACTCCTTGTTTCAGTCCTTGCCAGTCTTTTTGAAGTAAAACGGCCGTCAGACCGGCCACAGGAAGCAGAACGGCTCCTACATCTCCTGTAGTGCGTACAGCCTTTCGGGCGCCGGTGATTTCTATTTCCTGGGCAAAAAGTGCAATTGATAAGACAAAGGTCAGCAGTGTGAATAGCAATCTTTTCATATAAGGGCGATGAGTTTGGGTAGAAAAATAATCAGTCCTGTAATGGCAACTGCAATAGCAAGCAGCAGGACGGCTCCTGCTGCCAGATCTTTTGTGCGTTTGATGGCTTCGTCATACTCCGGCGATACACGGTCGGCAAGTGCCTCTATAGCCGAATTGACGGCCTCTGCAGCAAGTACCAGACCGATACAGAGAGTAACGACAATCCACTCCATCGGAGAAATATGAAGAAGAATACCTGCCGTGATGGCGCATACGGCAGCGAAACAATGTATCCATGCATTGTGTTCCCGGCTGATGAGCAGGAATATGCCGTGAAAGGCGTACTTGAAACTGCGGATGCGCTTGCGCAAGGTGAAGCCGTCGTTTTTCATTTTTCCGCGGATTTACCAGTTGATTGTGACTTCTACGGGACAGTGGTCGGAGCCGAATATCTCAGTATGTATCTTTGCGCCCTGAAGTTTGTCGGCAATGCGTGCAGAAGCGAGAAAGTAGTCAATACGCCACCCTGCATTCTTTTCGCGTGCTTTAAAGCGGTACGACCACCACGAATAGATATTTTCCTGAGTAGGATAGAAGTGACGGAAGGTATCGACGAAGCCTGCATCGAGCAAGGTCTGGAACTTTTCGCGTTCCTGATCGGTGAAACCTGCGTTCATCCGGTTGGTCTTCGGGTTCTTCAGGTCGATTTCTTTATGTGCCACATTCAGGTCGCCGCAAACAAGAACCGGTTTCTTCTGGTCGAGCTGTTGCAGATATTTCCGGAAGTCGTCCTCCCATGTCATACGGTAATCCAGGCGTTTCAAACCGTCTTGTGAGTTCGGAGTGTACACCGTCACCAGATAAAAGTTTTCCATTTCCAGCGTAATGACACGTCCTTCATGGTCGTGCTCGTCGATTCCCAGACCGTAAGTGACGGCAATCGGCTGGTGGCGGGTAAAGATAGCGGTACCTGAGTAGCCTTTTTTCTCGGCATAGTTCCAATAGGAGGTATAGCCTTCGAAAGACAAATCGAGTTGTCCTTCCTGCATCTTTGTTTCTTGCAGACAGAAAAAGTCTGCATCCAGTGTCTTGAATGTTTCGCGAAAACCTTTATCGCAGCAGGCACGCAGCCCGTTTACGTTCCATGAGATGAGTTTCATAATCATAATAAGAGTCGGAGAGTTTATCCGTTTTCTGTTTATAGTTAAGAATAAATAGAATAGCGTTATTTCTTCAAGTCAAATAAATATGTCAGTCGTCCGGCAATATATGAGTGGGCCGAACGTGAGAACGGGTCTTTCTTGGTGCTATGATAGAAGTCGCTCAGACCGAAATAGTATCGTGCTTCGATCAGGAAATTACCGATTCCTGTACGGGTTTCTACACCTATGCCGCCTACTATTCCGTAATCGAACTTTACTTCTGCCATTTTTCCATATTGCCAGATTACACCGTTAGGGCGTTCATTAGGATGAAATGCTTCACTTTTCTTTTCATTTTCACTCAGCAGAAAACCGAATTGCGGTCCCAGATTGAGCACGAATCGTGCACCGTGTCCCTTGTCTTTACCGAAAGCAAGATGTGCCATTAAGGGAACTTCCACATAATTCATGGTGCGTTGATAAGTATCTTCTGTTCCGTCATCAATATTTTCTTTCCATCCTCTCTGTGAGAAGTTGATTTCTCCCTGTATACCGCAGAACATTTTAAAATAGCGTTCTGAGATATATCTCACAGTAAGTCCGAAAGAGGGAGTGAGGAATGTCTTTTGCTTGATGCTTGGATCAAAACTGACTGAACTAAGATTTACGCCGCCATTCACACCAATGGCCAGATTATGACGCTGGTCTTGCAGCTGGGCGTGCACGGGCAGTCCAACCGACAAACATAATAAGCTAAATAATGCAATAATAGATTGCTTTTTCATGTAGTTGTTATTCAAAATCAAGTTTTATCAGTTCGTAATCTTTGGTAAAGTGTACGAAGAATACTTTCCGGTTGATGAATCCTCCCCAGTTGTTGACACGTTCAAAACAGAAGCCTGTTTGTATCGGAGTAACTTGTACACGATCCAGGTTTTCTTCCAGCTTGTTGCCTTGCTGTGCCAGCCCTTTCAGGAAGAAATATCCTATATCGAATCCTAACATTCCGTATTTAGGATATGTATTCGACATATCTTTACTGTACCAGCGTCGGTATGCATGAGTGAAGTTGATGGCGGCAGGGAACAGGTTGTTGGTGTAAAACGATGAATAGAAGTATGTATCCAGTTCGTAAAAGTTAGCCAGAAAATCCTGTGTATAGGTCTGCCATTCCGGATAGCCGAACAGATGCATGTTAAAGGCCGGGTGTTCGCGGCGGACAAGCATGAGGTGAGGCAGCAGGCGTGTCAGTGCTGTATTTCGTCCTGAGGTAGGAATGAATATATTTTCCCGTAGCGTATCCATAGCTGCAATGACTCGGTCCGGATCAATGTCGCTGCCCAGTTGTATATGACTAAACTTGACATTGTTGTCTTTCAGCTCGTTTTTCATGCCTTTGATGAACTCAGCTTTTTCTTTATCTCCGCTGCCGTCGTCAAGGAAGATGACATTGGTCTTTCCAAACTTGCGGATAAAGTGTTCGTATACCTTTGAGTATAGGTAAGATTGTGGTGTGTTCACCTGATAGATATTGGGGTTCTTGAAAACCTGATCAACTTTGGGGGAGAAAGGAACGACCAGACGGATATTGTTCTTCTCGGCAAATGAGGCTACAGGAGCTATTGATGACTGCCGTGCCGGTCCGAAAATGATGTCCATGTCCTTGAGCTTACTTTGAGACAGGATGGCATTTGTTCCGATTGTTGTCCCTTTTGTATCGTATGTATAAATATCAGCAGATACTCCCTGGTGTTTCAGGCTGTCTACTGCCATGAGGAATCCCTCATAGAATTCTACCATACGTGACTGTTCGTCCTGATTGCCGGAAGAGAAGGGTAGCATAACTCCTACTTTTATGGTCTTTATTTGCTTTTTGCTGGTGGAGCTTTCCTTAAAGAGTTCCTCATTGCTGGGAGTAGTTTGGACCGACGGAGTGTTGTTTGCCGTTTCTTGTGACTGGGAATAAGGGATGAAAAGGAAACTTCCTTTCTTCAGTTTTCCGTTTCTCAACTCCGGATTAGCGGCGATAAGTTCTTCTTGAGTGATACCATATTGCTGGCTGATGCTGAAGATCGTTTCTTTTCTTTCAACTTTGTGCATGTCTCTCCACTCATTTTTCTTGGTCGAAGGTTCCGGCTGTACGGTTTGTACCGGCTGGGCTGTACTATTATCTTGAGCAGGGATGACAATAACCTGACCGATACGGAAGTTTGCTGCACTTAATCCCGGATTAGCTTTACAGATAGCCTGGGCACTGACTTTATACTTTACAGTCAGTTGATAGAGTGTTTCACCAGCTTGGATGGTATGAAATTGCTGTCCACTTTCGTTGCTGTAATGCGTTTGTGGTATTTTCAGTGCTTCTCCGGCACGTATCTGTTCACGGCTTCCCGGGTTCAGACGCACGATGTCATCGACGGAAACATTATACATGCTGGCAATAGAATACAAGCTTTGTCCTTTGGTTACGGTATGTAAAAAATATCCGGTTCCGGTCTGTGCCGATACCGTTGCTTCCAGACAGCTGGCGGAAAGAGCCAGCGAAAGGCAGATGATATGGATAAACTTCATTTTCGATTGTATTTGTTGAGTGGCAAAAGTACAAAAAAAAGCATTATCTTTGCAAAGATATGATTGATTTTAAGGATATGGAAGACGGAAAAGAAACGATTAGTATACAAGGAGCGCGTGTACATAATCTGAAAAATATAGATGTGGAGATTCCACGTGACAGTCTGACGGTTATAACCGGATTGAGTGGAAGCGGAAAATCCTCATTGGCTTTCGATACGATTTTTGCCGAAGGACAAAGACGGTATATTGAAACATTCTCGGCTTATGCCCGGAATTTTCTGGGAGGAATGGAACGGCCGGATGTGGATAAAATAACAGGTCTGAGTCCTGTTATCTCCATAGAACAGAAAACAACCAATAAAAATCCTCGATCTACCGTAGGAACTACGACCGAAATTTATGATTATCTGCGTTTGCTGTTTGCACGTGCCGGTACTGCTTACTCGTATATTTCGGGTGAGAAGATGGTAAAATATACGGAAGAACAGATTCTCGACTTGATTCATCGGGATTATAAGGGGAAGCGTATTTATATTCTGGCACCTCTGGTGCGTACCCGTAAAGGACATTACAAGGAGCTCTTTGAACAAATCCGCAAGAAGGGATATCTGTATGTGCGGGTGGATGGCGAAGTGAAAGAGATTGTTCACGGCATGAAGTTGGACCGATATAAGAATCACGACATTGAAGTGGTGATTGATAAAACGGTAGTTACTGAGAAAGAGGAGAAGCGTCTGAAGCAGAGTGTGACGACTGCCATGCAGCAGGGCGACGGATTACTGATGATTCTTGACGCCCAGACAGAAAGTGTCCGCCATTACAGCAAGCGACTGATGTGTCCGGTTACGGGCATCTCTTACCGGGAACCTGCTCCGCATAACTTTTCTTTTAACTCTCCGCAAGGAGCTTGTCCGCGCTGCAAGGGCTTGGGATATGTCAATCTGATTGATGTTGACAAGGTTATTCCGGATCGTTCTCTTTCCATTTACGAGGGGGCTGTTGCACCACTTGGTAAATATAAGAATGTGATGATATTCTGGCAGATAGAAGCGTTGCTCGAAAAATATGAAGCGACTCTCAAGACTCCGGTATCAGAACTGCCGGAAGATGCTATCAATGAAATCCTGTACGGGGCAGACGAGCGTCTGAAAATCAAGAGTTCGCTGATACATGCTTCGTCGGATTACTTCGTTACTTACGAAGGTATCGTGAAATACATTCAGATGATGCAGGAGAAAGATGCTTCGGCTACAGCGCAGAAGTGGGCCGACCAGTTCGCAAAAACGGATGTCTGTCCTGAATGTAAAGGTGCACGCTTGAATAAAGAGGCTCTTCATTTCCGTATTCACGACAAGAATATCTATCAGCTTTCTACCATGGATATCAGTGAACTCTACGAATGGCTGGCACATGTAGAAGAGCATTTGGATAACAAACAGCGTATCATTGCAACGGAAATATTAAAGGAAATACGCACACGTTTGAAGTTTTTGCTGGATGTGGGGCTGGATTATCTGTCACTGAACCGTTCTTCGGTCAGCTTGTCAGGTGGAGAAAGTCAGCGTATTCGTCTGGCGACACAGATAGGTTCTCAGTTGGTGAATGTATTGTATATCCTCGATGAACCGAGTATTGGCTTGCACCAGCGCGATAATATCCGGCTGATCAACTCGCTGAAGGAACTGCGTGATTTAGGCAATACGGTCATCGTAGTAGAACATGATAAAGACATGATGCTGGCTGCCGATTATATAGTCGATATGGGTCCGAAGGCAGGACGCCTGGGTGGGGAGGTTGTCTTTGCGGGAACACCCGAGGAAATGCTCAAGACCTCGACACTTACGTCGCAGTACCTGAACGGAAAGATGAAGATAGAAATTCCTGCCGAACGCCGGAAGGGAAATGGCAAATCGCTTTGGCTTCGTGGCGCACGAGGAAATAACCTGAAAGGGGTAGACGTGGAGTTTCCTTTGGGTAAGCTGATTTGTGTGACCGGAGTATCGGGCAGTGGTAAGTCTACCTTGATAAACGATACCCTCCAACCGATTCTTTCGCAGCATTTCTACCGTTCGCTGCAAGATCCTCTGCCTTACGATTCGATAGAAGGACTGGAATATATAGATAAGGTAGTCAACGTAGACCAGTCACCGCTCGGGCGTACTCCTCGCTCCAATCCGGCAACTTATACAGGTGTTTTCTCCGATATACGTAATCTGTTTGTCGGACTTCCGGAAGCCAAGATACGCGGATACAAGCCGGGACGCTTCTCCTTTAATGTGTCTGGCGGCCGGTGTGAGGCTTGCGGCGGGAATGGTTATAAGACGATTGAGATGAATTTCTTGCCCGATGTCTTTGTACCTTGCGAGGTTTGTCACGGCAAACGCTACAACCGGGAAACATTGGAGGTGCGCTATAAAGGCAAATCTATTGCCGATGTGCTCGATATGACGATCAATCGTGCAGTAGAGTTCTTCGAGAATGTGCCCCAGATTCTGAATAAGATTAAAGTCTTACAGGAAGTGGGACTGGGATATATTAAGTTAGGTCAGCCTTCTACCACCTTGTCGGGCGGTGAGAGTCAGCGTGTGAAACTGGCAACCGAACTCTCGAAGCGCGATACAGGCAAGACGGTTTACATTCTGGATGAGCCGACTACCGGCTTGCATTTTGAGGACATCCGCGTGCTGATGACGGTCTTGAACCGGCTGGTAGATAAAGGTAATACGGTAATTGTCATCGAACATAACCTGGATGTTATCAAGATGGCAGACTACATTATCGACATGGGCCCCGAAGGCGGTAAAGGAGGAGGGCAGTTGCTTTCGTGCGGAACTCCCGAAGAGGTAGCAAAGTCGGACAAAGGATATACTCCTAAGTTCCTGCGCGAAGAACTGGCTAATCAGTGATAAATGATCAAACAATAGGTAAATTATGGCAAAAGAAAAGATTGCAAAAACAAATGCGGCACGTTTGCTGGACAAGGATAAAATAAAATATGAACTTGTCCCTTATGAAGTAGACGAAAACGACTTAAGTTGTATACATGTAGCAGCTACACTTGGCGAGAACATCGAACAGGTATTCAAAACCTTAGTACTACATGGCGATAAGTCGGGTTACTTTGTCTGTGTGATTCCGGGCGAGCATGAAATAGATCTGAAAATGGCAGCCAAGGTTTCGGGAAACAAAAAGTGTGACCTCATCCATGTAAAGGAATTGCTTCCGTTGACGGGATATATCCGTGGAGGATGTTCGCCGATTGGTATGAAAAAGCATTTTCCTACTTATATCCATCATACATGCAATGATTATCCTTATATATATGTCAGTGCGGGCGTACGCGGCTTACAGGTAAAGCTGGCGCCGGCCGATTTGATAAAAGTCAGCCAGGCGGAAGTCTGTACGCTGTTTGGCGAGTGAAAACGTAGTGACGTTTTGTTTGAAACATGGGCGGATTTTTTGCGAATTGCGCCCATGTTTTTTTATATCATATCGAGAAGAACGAAAAATCGCGACAAATACCCGTATTTTTGCTACTTTTTTATATATTTGCAAGTAATATAAATTTATTAATCATTAAAATCTTCATTATTTATGTTTAACAAGCATCCTAAAGGTTTGATACCTGCTGCACTTTCTAACATGGGGGAGCGTTTTGGCTACTACATCATGAACGCTGTGCTGGTGTTGTTCCTTTGTTCTAAATTTGGTATAAGTGAGGAGAAAAGTACACTTATCTATTCATTCTTTTATGCAGGTATCTATCTGTTAAGTCTTGTTGGAGGTCTGATTGCCGATAGAAAACAGAACTATAAAGGTACAATCATGGCCGGTCTTGTGGTCATGGCTGTTGGATATATTGCATTATCTATTCCTATTACTGCCAACGCAGGCAATACATCATGGTTGCTTACACTTACTTGTATCGCATTGTTTTTCATAGCATTTGGTAACGGTCTGTTCAAGGGAAACCTTCAGGCTATTGTAGGTCAGATGTACGATAATCTTGAAGCTGAGGCTGCAAAGAAAGGAGAAAAGGAACTGATTGAAGCCAAGAGCAAGAGAGATTCCGGATTCCAGATATTTTATGTATTTATCAATATCGGTGGATTGGTAGCTCCGTTTATCGCTCCTCTGTTGAGAAGCTGGTGGCTGAGTGCACACAATATGGTCTATAATGCAGGTCTTCCTGCTTTGTGTCATGAATATATAGCGAAAGGTGCAGACGGTATGTCGGCTGAGGCTATGGGCAACTTGAATCAGTTGATGTCACAATGCGTAGGTGAAACTGCTGATATGGCTGCTTCTTGTGCACAGTATCTGCAGATATTTAATGAAGGTATTCATTATTCGTTTGTGGCATCTGTTGCGGCAATGCTTATTTCATTGGTTATCTTCTTCATAACGAAGAGTCAGTTCCCGAATCCGGGAAAGAAAGAAGCTGCAACTGCTGTTACATATTCAGCTGAAGAAAAGGCTGCTATGGCTAAGGAAATCAAACAGCGTCTTTACGCATTGTTTGCAGTGCTGGGTGTTGTTATTTTCTTCTGGTTCTCATTCCACCAGAACGGTACTTCACTTTCACTCTTTGCGAGAGACTTCGTCGATACATCCACAATTGCTCCGGAAATATGGCAGGCAGTGAATCCTTTCTTTGTGATTACATTGACTCCGATTATCATGATGATTTTCGGTTCTCTTTCAAGAAGAGGTAAAGAGATTTCTACTCCACGTAAGATTGCCATCGGTATGCTTATCGCAGGTTTGGCTTATCTCTTCCTTTCTGCATATTCACTCATTATGGGTTATCCTTCTGCTGCCGAATACAGAGAGCTTCCTATCGATCAGCAGGTTAAGGCGGGAGCATGGGTCCTGATTGTTCTTTACTTCCTGCTTACTGTGGCTGAGTTGTTTATTTCACCTCTTGGATTGTCATTCGTTTCGAAGGTGGCTCCAAAGCATCTTTTAGGACTTTGTCAGGGATTATGGCTCGGTGCGACTGCCGTAGGTAATCTCTTGTTGTGGATTGGTCCTCTGATGTATAACGCTATTCCTATCGGATATTGCTGGGCTATTTTCATGATAGTATGCTTTATTTCAATGGGAGTAATGCTGTTCATGGTGAAATGGCTGGAACGTGTAGCTAAGTAATCGAATAAATAAATCTGATAAAGCTGCGAGGCGTACAGAATGAGTCTTGAACTCGGTCTGTACGCCTCGATTTTTATTTAAGAAAAGCTCTTCTTTTATTTTTCTGTCGGCTGGATAATTGTCTTTTATCTGGTAAATGTAATCTGTGTTTCGAGTAACTTGTAAGTAGGGCGTTTTTTATTATAGGTAACGGAGGAATGCTTTCGGCTATTGTGTGATTATATTTACTGTATCACCGTGAGTTGATGGTCACTATTGATTAGCATCTTACTTTGTTGGTGTAATACTGCATGATTTTCTCAATCATGGCTTTCCTATGTTTGTAAACCATATTCTCGTCGTAATATGCCACTTCCTCGTCATAAATCAGTTTAAGCTTCAGTGAATCGTACGTAGGTTTCGAGTAGAAATCAATCTTCTTTTTCGCCACATCCTGATTGCTGTACGATGAGTTTTGCTCTACGTTCAGCAAAGCCAGATTGCCGAAGTCGTCCAGGCACGCCGGAGAGATTGTGGTTTTATTGAATTCATGGTGCTGGGGAAAGACGTGTTCGACAGAGTCGTTTTCATGACATTGCACATTATTTGTCCGACCGTGAAGTTATAAAAAATATTGTTTCTCAAGACATCCGATGACTGCTTATTGAAAATCTGCGGCAATTTACGGATAAGCCAATGCTATGCCGATAAAGCAATACTGACGATTCGTTTTGTTTTTGTACAAAAACAAAAATCTTTTGTACAAAAAATAAAAAAACATCGAAACGTTTTCTTCCGAAGATGCTGGAGCCTTTTTCGAGGTTGCCGGGATATATGCAAACAAGTCCTTTAACCTTTCCCGAAGTTTTTCGTCCTGCGACTGAGAGATAGGGGAAGAGGTTAAAGGACTTGTGATATATCGCATCCAGCAGTAGTTGTTTAATATCTGCCTGTCGGCTTATTGGAAAACCGGCAACCGTAAGTCATCCCGGTTTTGCGATTGTATTTTCGCATAAAGGCCGCAGATTTATTCTGCTCCCTTCATCATTTTTTGCAGCTTGCCCGAGAACAGGAACAGAACCACTGCTGCCGTACCGCTCATGAAGACAAACAACATGAAGAAATCGAACAGGTTTTCTACATGATAGCCCAAGAAAGTTTTGGTTACACCACCTTCTGGATAATAGCCGCTCAACATACCGGCAAATTTGTTGGCTGCCGAGGTACTGAGATACCATACGCCCATCAACAGTGAGGAGAAGCGCACCGGAGAGAGTTTGTATACCAGCGACAGTCCGATAGGAGCCAGACAAAGTTCTCCCATGGTGTGGATGAGATACAATCCTGTCAACCAGATCATACTGACTTTTACGCCGGGTTCCA
Organism: Phocaeicola sp. HCN-6420; assembly: GCF_037890145.1. Taxonomy (NCBI): domain Bacteria; kingdom Pseudomonadati; phylum Bacteroidota; class Bacteroidia; order Bacteroidales; family Bacteroidaceae; genus Phocaeicola; species Phocaeicola sp. HCN-6420. The sequence goes on along the minus strand of NZ_JBBKBJ010000009.1, from coordinate 99,038 downwards.
CATCTTTTACGCCAAAGGCGATGAAGAGATATCCTAATGAAAGTAACAGCAGACCGATAGCCTGTTTACGCGGTGAGCTGGGTTCGATACCCCGCTTGCCGAGGAATGACCAGATAGCTGCAAATACAGGTGCCAGCGTGACAATCATAATCGGGTTGAAAGACTGGAAATAGGCGGCAGGCATTTCCCAGCCTCCGATGTGACGGTCGGTTTGTTCGTCGGCAAAGAAGGTGAGTGAAGCTCCGGCCTGTTCGTAGGCTGCCCAGAAGAAAATTACGAAAAAGGCGATGATGTATATCACACCGATTCGGGCTTGTTCCGTACGGGTCAGGCTTTTGTCGGTGATGATGATGACAGGCATCACGATAGTAGTGGCATAAATCAGCGAACCAATCCAGTCGGCTCCGGCAAAGATACCGCCGTCGCCTCCCCAGTTGACGGAGAACAGAATGGTAAGCAGAATGGTACCTGCAATCATCCATACCGTACGCTTGTTGCCTTCCTTATCGGCCGGTGATGTTTCTGCCGCTTTTGCTGTTTTGGCAGGAGCCGTGCCTACAGGATTACCTTCCGGATCGCAGATATATTTGTTCTTAAACAACTGGAAGACCGTGGCACCCAGTATCATACCGATACATGCCGCGAGAAATCCCCATTTGAAATCCTCCGGATGTCCGGTATTCCCTACTAGTCCGCATACCAGCGGGGCGAGAGTGGAACCCACATTTACTCCCATATAGAAGATGGTAAAAGCCGAATCCTTACGTCTGTCGTCGGCTGTGTACAGGCGTCCTACCATGGTCGAAATGTTTGGCTTGAAGAATCCGTTACCCAAAATCAACAGGCCCAGTCCCACAAACATCAGCCATTTGGCCAGTTCCGCCTGGTGAAAATAGCAGGCACTTAGAAAAAGCATGAACTGTCCTGCCGCCATGGTCAGTGCTCCTACGACGATGGAACGGCGGTTTCCCCAGTACCGGTCGGCAATGTAGCCGCCAATCAGCGGAGTAAGGTATACCAGTCCCGTATAACTTCCGTATACTTGCGAAGCTGTTTCTTTGTCGAACAGCAAGGCTTGCACCATATAAAGCATGAACAAGGCGCGCATGCCGTAGTAACTGAACCGCTCCCACATCTCAGTTACAAAGAGTAAATAAAGTCCTTTCGGATGTCCTTTTGTCTGATTCATTTGCTTCTATTTTGATAAAATGTTAGAATTTACGCCAAAAACGTTGCAAAAATAGCAAATAAATCGGTTGCTTCAAAATCGAAAGGGAATGGAATGTTGCTGTTTGGCCGACTCCTTGTTCTGTTTTTGTACCTGATTCATGGCAAAAGGCTATGAATTTTGCCGTGGAGCCGTATGTTCGTTCTGAAAGAACCTGTGGAAGGGGGGCTTGCTGTGTCGGGTACAGGGAGGTTGGGAAGCCTGCCGGGTGAACATACAGTTTGCATCCTGACAAAATAAAAGGAAGAGCAGTATATGTATTATCTGCTCTTCCTTTATCGAAAAGAATAATTTGACTTGTCTAAAATCTTATCTGTTGGCAGTCACTCCCTCATAGCAGGAAGTTACTTTGTCGAAGAAAGACGGATCCGGATTTGCTTCCAGCAGTTGCATCATCAGGTCGTATACGTCAGCGTGGCTGTCGAGCTTGATAGCAGTCTGAAGGTCGGCAAGTGAATCATCGTAGTCGCCTTTGTCCAGATGAATCTCGGCGCGAGTCTTATAGTTCTCTACATCCGAAGGGGTCAGACGGATAGCTTCATCCAAATCTTTTTCTGCCAGATCGTACGCCTGAGCATTCATGTAAAGTGTACCGCGGGTATAGTATGCAAACGAACGGTATTCGGTATCTTCTTCCGGAATCAGTTTCAGGCTTTCGTTGGCTGCGTACAGTGCCAGTTTCATGTCGCCATAGAAATTGCATACCAGTGCCATGTAGCAGTGTGCATATCCATTATCGGGATTCTGGTTGATTTCATCATTCAGATATTGGTAAGCCTGCTCTGCGTTGCCTGCATTCAGGGCTTCTACTCCTTTTATATAATTGGAACTTTCAGGACGGCTGAAATCTTTTCCTTGTATTTGGCCGATTGCCATCAGGCAACATGCTGCGATGAGTATTAGTGTTTTCATTGTATTGATTAGTAAGTGTTTTTATGTTCGGACGCAAAAATAGAGAGTTTTCTTGAAACAGCGAATACTTCGTGAGAAGATTTTTTTATGTTTTAAATCAGTTTTTTAACATTCTATAGCTTTCATTCTTTGGGCTTATGATGCATTGAAGATATGCCTGCGGGCGTTTTGTCGTTAAACTTGCTGCGTTGTTGAACGGGAAAGAGGTAATCAGGAATGGCAGTAAGGTGGAATGGAGTCCCGAAATAGGTGAGGTTTCCTGCCGGTCGTAAAAAGAGTTGGATTTTTTTTGTATTTTTGTCGGCAAATTGAATGAATAAATGAATCAACAATATCCGTCTGTTTTATTGGAAAAAGCAGTAGGGGAGTTTGCCAAGCTTCCCGGCATCGGAAGAAAGACTGCCATGAGGCTGGTGCTGCATCTGCTTCGTCAGGATTTACAGACTGTAGAAGCATTTGGCAACGCTGTCATCAAGTTGAAGCGTGAAGTGAAATATTGTAAGGTCTGTCATAATATATCCGATACGGATATCTGTCAGATTTGTTCGAATCCTTCGCGGGATGCTTCGACGGTCTGTGTGGTGGAAAATATCCGCGATGTGATGGCTGTGGAGAATACCCAGCAATACAAGGGCTTGTATCATGTGTTGGGAGGAGTTATTTCGCCGATGGATGGTATCGGACCTTCTGATTTGCAGATAGACAGTTTGGTGGATCGTGTGAAATCGGGCACGGTGAAGGAGGTGATCCTTGCACTGAGTTCGACCATGGAGGGAGATACAACCAACTTTTACATCTTCCGCAAGTTGGCTCCTTACGATGTGAAACTGACAATGATTGCCAGAGGTATATCGATAGGCGATGAGCTGGAGTATACGGATGAGGTTACCTTGGGGCGTTCTATTGTAAACCGTACGGTATTTACCGGAACCATGTAAATATTTTAAAGGATGGAAAAAGAAATTATACGATTGTTGAGATGCCTGAAAATAGAGTTTGCTTTGTTGTGGGTGCTGTGTATCATATTGATCGGACTGTATGAATGTGATATCCTTCCGCAAGGTGTGCTGGCTGACGATGTGCGTACTGGATATATGTTGCAGGTGTTGGGTATTCTGCTTGCCGTGGGACTGATACCTCTTTCATTGCGTCTGTTTAGTTTGTCGCTGACCAAATATGTGCGTGTTCTGCCGCTGCTGGAGGCTTTGAAGAGTTATCGTCGCTGGAATGAAGTGCGCGTCTGCCTGCTGCTGGTTGCGGCGCTGGTCAATCTGTCTGTTTATTACTGGACGATGGATACGACAGGTCTGCTGTGTGCCGGAATGGTACTGGTGGCTTCCTTGTTTTGCGTACCGGGACGTGAACGCATGATGTCGGAACTGGACCTGCATAATAACGAGGAGCGTGTATGATGGAAACAGCTTTTTTACATACCGAAGAAGTCAGGCTCCGGGCTGTGGAGCCGGAAGATCTGGGACTGCTGGACAGAATGGAAAATGATGAATCGCTGTGGCAGCATGGAAATGTGACATGTCCATATTCCCGCTTTCAGTTGGAAAGATACATTGCCGAAAATTCAAACGATATTTATACCGACGGTCAGCTTCGGCTGATTATCGAACTTCGTGACGGGGAAACGGCAGGAGCTATCGATGTCTTTTCTTTCGACCCTCGTCATCGCCGTGCGGAACTGGGCATTGTTGTGCTCAAAGAGTTCCGCCGCAGGGGGATAGGTCGGGTGGCATTATCGCTTATGGAGCGTTATTGCTTCCGGTTTCTGGGTATACATCAGTTGTATGCGTATATTCAGAAAGAAAACACAGCCTGCCTGAACCTTTTTCATTCTTCGGGCTATGATACGACGGGAGTACTGAAAGACTGGCTGTATACGAGTGACGGTTATCGGGATGTATGCCTGTTGCAGAAGTTGAACACTTTAATTGCATGAAGGATATTGCGGGTATTTAGCCCATAGCTGATAGGGGTTGCCCAGTTCGTTCATGCTGGTCTGCCATAGACCTCTGTAATTTTCGTCCAGCAGGTGCTGTTTGCTGGTTTCGCCTATTATCCAAGAATCTTCATTTATTTCCCTCTGGAGCTGTTCATTGTTCCATCCTGCATATCCGGCAAAGAAACGGATACGTCCTTCTATGGGGTTGCCTGCCAGAATATATTGTTGGATGGCCTCAAAATCTCCGTTTAAATATAATCCGTTTCCTAAGTCGAAGGATCCTTCCAGTTCGGGTAATGTATGGATGAAAAAGATTGTGTTACGTCCTACGGGACCACCTTTGTATACAGGGATAGAGGGGGCTGATTCTAAATTTGGAACGAGCTGATTCAGCGAAATATGATATCTGAAGTCTTTATTCATTACGATGCCCATACTTCCTTCCGAATTATGTGTTACCATCAGGACGACTGAACGGGCGAAATGATAATCATATAATAGAGGGGAAGCAATAAGAATACTTCCCGTATGCGGAAGCGCCTTATTTGATTTTACTTGAAAAATGCGCATATCCATAGTTATAACGTTTAATCACTACTAATGTAGTGAATAATTGTTGAAACGAAAAGAAATATTGTCTTTTTTATTAGAAATTTATATACGGACAGGCAACAAAAAAAGCGATTACCGAAGTAATCGCTTTTCTGTGATTCCGCTGCGATTCGAACGCAGGACCCACGCCTTAGAAGGGCGTTGCTCTATCCAGCTGAGCTACGGAACCATCCTTAATGGAAGCGGTGCGTACGGGACTCGAACCCGTGACCCCATGCGTGACAGGCATGTATTCTAACCAACTGAACTAACGCACCAAATTTCTTTGTTCGCTATCTCTCTCGATTGCGAGTGCAAAGGTACTACTTTTTTTTATTCCTGCAAATATCTTGACCGTTTTTTTGCAACAAAAGTAGCCTTTTTTCTCTAAGATGCTCATTATGAATATCTCTTAGGATAGCGGAAAAGAATGCTTAAAAGGGCTATGATACCTAAGGTTATGGGATAGTATAAATAACCGATAATGCTGATAGGAGATAATTTTGTCAGTTCCGCTGCTATCAGCATTTGTGCTCCGTAGGGAATGATTCCTTGTACGACGCAGGAGAATATATCGAGTATGCTGGCGCTTTTCCGCTTATCTACCTTGAATTGTTCGGCAATGTTGCTTGCCAGCGGTCCTACTGTTATGATAGCTATTGTATTGTTTGCCGTACAGAAGTTGGCAAGGCTGACTAAAGCCGCAATGCTCAGTTCGGCACCTCTTTTATTTTTTACGTGTTGTGTCAGGCGATGTAGGATATAGTCTACTCCGCCGTTGAAGCGAATCAGCTCGAGCATACCTCCTGCCATCAGGGTAATGATGATAAGTTCTCCCATTCCGGTGATACCTTCCCCCATTGAAGCAAACCAGCCGAACAGGTCGAAGCTGCCGTATATAAAGCCGATGATGCCGGTAGAAAGCAAGCCGAGCAGCAGTACCAGCGTAACATTCATGCCGGCAATGGCTGTTCCCAAAACAATGAGGTAGGGGATTACCTTGCCCCATTCTATGGAATAGGCATTACTTGCCGATTCGACTTGTGCACCATAAATGATATAGTATATGAAAACAAGTAAGGCGGCAGGTACAGCAATCATAAAGTTTACCCGGAATTTGTCGCGCATGACACATCCTTGTGTACGGGTAGCGGCTATTGTGGTATCGGAAATGAAGGAAAGGTTGTCGCCGAAAAATGATCCTCCGATGACGAGTGCGGTCATAAAAGCCAGGTTGACATCTGTTTTGGCTGCAATACCTGCTGCTACGGGTACAAGAGCTACGATTGTTCCGACCGATGTTCCGATAGATAGTGAGATGAAGCAGGACGCAAGAAAGACTCCTGCCAGCAGCAGATTGTCGGGAAGTAGCATAAGTGTCAAGTTCACAGTGGCATCTATTGCTCCCATGGCTTTTGCAGACTGGGCAAAGGCTCCGGCCAGAATGAAAATCCAAAGCATCAGCATGATGTTTTTATTGGCTGCGCCTGACGAGTATTGCAGGACTCGGTCATTGAGGCTTAATCCTTTTGTTGTAGCTACAGCATAGATAGAAGCTACCAGAAATGCCACCGTGATGGGAACTTTATAAAAATCGTTGACGATTAATGACGTTACCAGATAGAGGCAAAGAAATACTACTAATGGCATCAAGGCCCAGCCGTTAGGCTTGTTGACGATGGGAGTTAGTTTGTTAAAGTCCATGTGATAGTTTTACTTATAATATTATATAAAGGAATCTCTGAAAATCATTTAGCGTGTTTCTCAGAGATTCCTTGTTTTTCCTCAGAAAACCGGCTGTGTGGTATAATACCGTCGTCGGCTTCCGAGAATTCTTGTTGGGTTATAGCGTTACACCAGTCTTGAAGATAGCAATTTCGCGGTAACCTTTCTTTTCATTGTTTACCCATTCTCCGCTTGCTACTTTAATGACATAGTCTATGAAACGTTTGCAGGTTACTGCCATTGGTTCATTTTCTACAATAACTCCCGCATTGAAATCGATCCATCCCGGCTTGTGTACTGCCAGACGAGAGTTCGTGGATATTTTCATTGTCGGGACATAAGTTCCGAACGGTGTGCCGCGTCCGGTTGTGAACAATATCATATGGCAACCGCAAGAGGCCAGTGCTGTAGCGGCAACCAGGTCATTTCCCGGAGCAGAAAGCAGGTTTAAGCCTTTGGTCTGCAGGCGCTCTCCGTAAGGCATCACGCCCGAAACATAACTCTTTCCACATTTCTGTGTACATCCCAATGCTTTTTCTTCCAGTGTAGAGATACCTCCTGCCTTATTACCCGGTGACGGATTTTCACCTACAGGCTCTCCGTGTGAAAGAAAATATTCCTTGAAATCGTTGATAAGATGTACAGTCTTTTCAAACAGTTCCGGAGTCTTGCAACGGTTCATCAGGATTGTTTCTGCACCGAACATTTCAGGAACCTCGGTCAGTACCGAAGTACCTCCCTGAGCAATCAGGAAATCGGAGAACATTCCCAGCAAAGGATTTGCTGTAATGCCCGAGAATCCGTCCGAACCACCACATTTCAATCCTACACGAAGTTCCGACAAAGGTATGTCGGTACGTACGTCCTGTTTGCATTTCGCATACAAGTCGCGTAAGATTTTCATGCCTTCTTCGAATTCATCGTCCACCTTTTGGGCTACCAGGAATTTGATTCTATCTTCATCGTACTTGCCGATAAATTCACGGAAGATGTCGGGCTGGTTGTTTTCGCATCCCAAACCTACGACCAGTACGGCACCTGCATTGGGGTGAAGCACCATGTCGCGCAGAATCTTCTTTGTGTTTTCGTGGTCATCGCCCAGCTGAGAGCATCCATAGTTGTGCGGAAACGCCATGATAGCATCAATTCCTTCCTCTTTGGTTTCGCGACGAAGTGCATCGGCCAGCTGATTTACGATACCGTTTACGCAGCCGACTGTCGGTATAATCCATATTTCATTGCGGATACCCACATCACCGTTTTTACGGCGATAGCCTTTGAAAGTAAGGTTTTCCTGTGGAATATCCAGCGAAACCTCTACCGGGTTGTATGTGTAATCCAGCAATCCAGCCAGATTGGTCTTTATTTCTTTTTCACAAATCCAGCTACCTTGAGGTACATTTTTAATAGCATGTCCTATCGGATAACCGTATTTGATAATGTTGTCACCCTCGTTGAAGTCTTGCAGTGTTACTTTGTGTCCGGCGGGAATATCTGTCTTTAAGGTTATCTCCTGTCCGTCTACCTGGATTGTTTCGCCAGCTTTCAGAGGAGTAATGGCAACAGCAACGTTGTCTGCCGGGTTGATTTTTAGATAAGTTGTTTCCATAAATTATATGTTAGTTATTGTTGCTATGTGCATTTAAGTAGAAGTCGATGTTTTCTATTGTCAGCAGATTGATAGGCATATAGTTGCACTCTTTTACCTTTTTCTTCAGAATGAGGTGGTTGCAAAGGCTTTCTATGCTATAATATCCTTGCAGTGTAGGTTGTTGCGAAATAAGGAAGTCGATAGTTCCTGCGCGCATGCATGCAATGTTTCTATTTAACAAGTCATATCCTATCAGGTGAAAATCATGTCGCTGGTGCTTCATCATATATTCACCTATGATATACGATTTTGAGTTAAATGTGATGCCGTACGATATATCGGGATTCTTTTGGAAGAAATCATCCAGAATAGATTCGTCCTCTCCCGGCTGCTTGGCATAAAGATTCAGTTCGCGCATTTTCAGGTCGGGATGATGTTCCTTCATGTAGGCATAGAAACCTTCTTCCCGGTGCAACTGCTGGTTCGAGCCCAATCGTCCTTCGTTTATCTGCCGGAAAATAATAAGTTCCTTATTGTTTTGCATCAGCATTTTCATCATTCGGGCTGCGAAGTAGCCACTCTGATTGGCGTGTTGCCCATAGAATGCCAGCGGATTCAGTCGTGGAATATTTGAATCTATAAATATATAAGGTATATCACGTTGCTGAAGCTTTTGGGCTATTTGTTCGGTCTCGGTTTCAATAGTAGGAGAGAGAACCATGCCGTCCGGCTCCATAGCCAGCAAACGATTTCCTGCAGCCACAAACGAGCCGAATTCATACTGGTCATAATAATCGATATGCAAGGATATGTTGAAATCGGAAAAAGCTTTTGTTGCCTGCTTCATGCCTTTTTCAACATCTACCCAATAATCCCCTTCTGCGTGCATGGGCAGCAGGCAGGCAAATACATACTTTTTGTTCGATGCCAGTGCGCTGGCATACATATTGGGCTGATAATCGAGTTGCTTCAGAATGTTTTCCACTTTTTTGCGGCTTGCTTCCGAAACTCCCGTCCGTCCGTGCAGGACTCTGTCTACCGTACCGACGGAAACTTCCGCCATTTGGGCAATATCTTTTATGCGAATACGTTCTGTTTGTTTGTCCATATTCTTTACACCTTAATTTATATGTACAGGTCTTCCTTTTTTATGAAAAAAATATTTCGATACAAATATATAACTTTTTTTGTTATTTTAAAAATAACTCGTACCTTTGTGTGCGTACACAAAGTGGATGTTGTCTATTAAATCGTTCGTATTTCAAGAAAATAGTATCCGTTTTGGCAGAAAGATTATCAAACTTATTATAAATAGTATAAAAATTATCTACAATGGGAAAAATTGTTACTTTAGGTGAGATCATGTTGAGATTGTCAACTCCGGGAAATACCCGTTTCGTGCAGTCTGATAGCTTTGATGTTGTATATGGTGGCGGCGAAGCAAATGTTGCTGTGAGCTGTGCCAACTATGGTCACGATGCATACTTCGTAACAAAGCTGCCGAAGCATGAAATCGGCCAGTCGGCTGTAAATGCACTGCGTAAGTATGGCGTTAAGACAGACTATATTGCTCGTGGTGGTGATCGCGTGGGTATTTATTATTTGGAAACAGGAGCTTCCATGCGTCCCAGCAAGGTGATTTACGACCGCGCTCATTCTGCAATTGCCGAAGCCGATCCTTCTGATTTCGATTTCGACGCCATTATGGAAGGGGCTGACTGGTTCCACTGGTCGGGCATTACTCCGGCTATTTCTGACAAGGCTGCCGAACTGACTAAGCTTGCTTGTGAAGCTGCAAAACGTCATGGAGTAACAATTTCTGTAGACTTGAACTTCCGTAAGAAACTTTGGACTAAGGAAAAAGCTCAGTCTATCATGCGTCCGTTGATGCAGTATGTAGACGTTTGTATCGGCAATGAAGAGGATGCAGAACTCTGTCTGGGCTTCAAACCCGAGGCTGATGTAGAAGGAGGTAAGACAGATGCTGAAGGCTATAAAGGTATCTTTACGGCAATGGCTAAGGAGTTTGGCTTCAAATATGTCGTTTCTACTTTGCGTGAATCATACTCGGCTACTCACAATGGATGGAAAGCAATGATTTACAATGGAAAGGAATTCTATACTTCCAAACATTATGATATTGATCCGATTATCGACCGTGTAGGTGGTGGTGACTCATTCTCAGGTGGTATTATTCACGGTTTGCTGACTAAGTCGAACCAAGGTGAAGCACTGGAATTCGCTGTAGCGGCTTCTGCTTTGAAGCATACTATTAACGGCGACTTTAATATGGTTTCGGTAGAAGAAGTTGAAGCACTGGCCGGAGGTGATGCAAGCGGACGTGTTCAGAGATAAATTAGCATAGAATAATAATAGTTGGTTATAAAATAAAAGATGGCAAAATTTGATAAAATCGCCGTGTTGAACAAAATCGGTTCAACCGGTATGGTCCCCGTATTCTATCACAAGGATGTAGAAATCGCAAAGAAAGTAGTTAAGGCTTGTTACGACGGCGGAGTGCGTGCATTTGAATTTACAAACCGTGGTGATTTCGCTCACGAAGTATTTGCCGAAGTTGTGAAATTTGCAGCCAAAGAATGTCCCGAAATGGCAATGGGTGTAGGTTCTGTTGTCGATCCTGCCACTGCTGCTTTGTACATTCAGTTGGGAGCTAACTTTGTAGTTGGTCCGTTGTTCAATCCCGAGATTGCAAAAGTATGCAACCGTCGTTTGGTTCCTTATACTCCGGGCTGCGGAAGCGTATCGGAAGTTGGCTTTGCTCAGGAACTGGGATGCGATCTTTGTAAGATTTTCCCGGGCGATGTGCTGGGTCCGAAACTGGTAAAAGGAATGCTTGCTCCGATGCCTTGGTCTAAACTGATGGTGACAGGTGGAGTGGAACCGACTCAGGAAAATCTGACTGCATGGATTAAGGCAGGGGTATTCTGCGTAGGTATGGGCTCTAAACTCTTCCCGAAAGATAAAGTCGCAGCCGAAGACTGGGTTTATGTGACAGAAAAATGTAAAGAAGCTCTGGGTTATATCGCAGAAGCTCGCAAATAATAGAGAACGGAAAGTTCATTTTGTTTAAAGGTGTATAAAGCGAGAGGCATCGTGAAGTGTAAGCGTATACTTTACGATGCCTTCTCATTTTTCTTTTCATGGTTGCCGCAAAGCGAATTCGGATGTCGGCGGCTTTTTCGGAATTTCTCTCGACATTTTTTGAAAATCTGTACAAAAGATTTTATTTTTTGTACAAAAAATAGTGCCGATTCCCTGATGTCTTTTTTATATATGCTTATCTGAAATATCATTCTTGCCGGACTTCTCCGGAAAAAGGACAGAAAAGAGAGCTGTCTGTTGCCGCAAATTACAAAAACAGGGTAAGCAACGGAATGGTTACTACCGACAACAGCGTTGTGATGAACGTGCCTTGTGCCATAATGGTTTCTCCCTTTTCATACTGTATGCAGAACAATGTGCCATAAGAAGCTACAGGCATGGCAGCCAGCACTACATTGATGTTGGCAATGGTCGGGTCGACCTGACATAATCTTGACAGATACAGAATGAAAAGAGGAATGATAAACAAACGCAAGGCTGCCGTGAGATAGATGCTGGAAGTGCCCAACATGCGCCGGATAGGTATTTGTGCAATGGAAGAACCGATAATGAGCAGGGCAGAAGGAACGGTCATGTTGCCCAGCAGAGTGAACGGTGTGCTGATGACTTTGGGCGGCACCCATCCGGTTGCCACTATTAAGATAGAAAGATAAGAAGCTATCATGGCCGGACAATACAGCGTGTCCCATTTGAATTTCATTTTTCCCTGGTCGCCCGAGATGAAAAGTGTACCGAAGACAAATATCAGTAAGGTACTGGGAAAATTGAGTATGCTGGCGTAGAAGACGGCGCTGGCCCCGAAAATAGAAGCCACGATAGGATATCCGATAAATCCTACATTGCCGAAAGCCAGCATGAAACTGTAGATGCCCCGGTCGGTTACTTTTACGGGAAGATAGCGTGGAAGCAGGAATCCGGCACCGATCAGTACCACATAGGTGGCAAATCCGACGATGAGCAGAGGAAGTATCAGGTGCTTGTCGGGCAGTGTGTCGCCCATTACTGACGAAAGAATCAGGCTGGGACATGCTACGTTGATGACAAAGACAGACAACTTGCGGTCGAAATCCGCATCCATCATTTTTTTCTTGCTTATGATGTATCCCACAACTACCAGTATGAAGAGGATAATCATTTGCGTTACGATTGCGTTCATATGCTTGTTCGATTTTTGTGTTTAGCTGGTTTCACGGGAAGCCGGGCAAAGTTAAGGATTATTTCAGCTCGTTGTTCCGCCTGTTTCCTTTGTTTCAAAAAATTAAATCCAGAGGAAACCGAAATGAGGCTGGAATCCTGTTTGTGTGAATATTAGTTTAAAAAGTTTTCCATATATCCATTTTTCTTATAAATTTGCAACCTAATTTTGGGGCGGTTATACCCGGATGATAAGAGAAGTAAGATAAAAACAACATAATTATGAGTAAAAAATTTACTGAATATTCGCAGCTCAACCTTTCTGAGGTGAACAAGGAAGTGCTGAAGAAATGGGATGAAAACGATGTTTTCTCCCGCAGTATGACAGAACGTGAGGGACATCCGTCTTTCGTATTTTATGAAGGTCCTCCTTCGGCAAACGGCATGCCGGGTATTCACCACGTGATGGCTCGTACAATTAAAGATACATTCTGCCGCTTCAAGACGATGAAAGGCTTCCAGGTTAAGCGTAAGGCAGGCTGGGACACACACGGACTGCCGGTGGAACTGGGCGTAGAAAAAGCGCTGGGCATTACGAAAGAGGATATCGGTAAGACTATTTCTGTTGCAGAGTACAACAGACATTGCCGTACAGACGTCATGAAGTTTACCAAAGAATGGACCGATCTGACTCATAAGATGGGGTATTGGGTAGACTTGGAAAATCCTTATATTACATACGACAACCGTTATATTGAAACTTTGTGGTGGCTGCTCAAGCAGCTTTACGGCAAAGGTCTGCTTTATAAAGGCTATACTATCCAGCCGTATTCGCCGGCTGCCGGTACAGGACTGAGTTCGCACGAGCTGAACCAGCCGGGATGTTACCGCGACGTGAAGGATCTTACGGTAGTGGCTCAGTTTAAGATGAAGAACCCGAAACCGGAAATGGCTGAATGGGGTACACCTTATTTTATTGCGTGGACAACAACTCCGTGGACTTTGCCTTCGAATACTGCTCTTTGTGTAGGTCCGAAGATTGATTATGTAGCCGTTCAGACTTACAACGGATATACTGGCGATAAGATGACTGTAGTTCTTGCCAAACCGTTGCTGTATGCTCACTTCAACAAGAAGGCTGAAGGTCTGGCTCTGGAAGATTACAAGCAGGGCGACAAACTGATACCTTTCAAGGTTGTAGGCGAATATAAGGGTACTGATCTGGTAGGCATGGAGTACGAACAGCTTATCCCATGGGTAAAACCTGTTGAAACAGCTGAAGACGGAAGCTGGAAAGAGGCTTCGGCTAAGGCGTTCCGTGTCATCCCGGGTGACTATGTAACTACCGAAGATGGTACAGGTATCGTACATATTGCTCCTACTTTTGGTGCGGACGATGCGAACGTAGCACGTGCAGCAGGCATTCCGTCGCTGTTTATGATTAACAAGAAAGGCGAAACACGTCCGATGGTAGACCTGACCGGTAAATTCTATTTGCTGGATGAACTGGATGAAACATTCGTAAAAGAATGTGTTGACGTAGAAAAGTATAAAGAATATCAGGGACGCTGGGTAAAGAATGCATACGATCCTCAGTTTACGATTGATGGAAAATACGATGAGAAGGCTGCTCAGGCTGCCGAATCGCTCGATGTATACATCTGCATGATGCTGAAACAGGCAGGTCTGGCATTCAAGATGGAGAAGCATGTACATAATTATCCGCACTGCTGGCGTACAGACAAGCCGGTGCTTTACTATCCGCTCGACAGTTGGTTTATCCGCTCTACGGCTTGTAAGGACCGTATGATTGAATTGAACAAGACGATCAACTGGAAGCCGGAATCTACGGGTAGCGGACGTTTCGGCAAATGGCTGGAAAACCTGAACGACTGGAACTTGAGCCGTTCGCGTTACTGGGGTACTCCGCTTCCTATCTGGCGCAGCGAAGAAGGAGAAGAAATCTGCGTAGGTTCGGTAGAAGAACTGTACAACGAAATTGAAAAATCTGTTGCAGCCGGATTCATGACTGAGAATCCTTATAAGAAGCTTGGCTTTGTTCCGGGTGTATATACTAAAGAAAACTACGATAAGATTGACTTGCATCGTCCGTATGTAGACGACATTATATTGGTTTCTGCCAGTGGCAAGCCGATGAAGCGTGAAAGCGACCTGATAGATGTTTGGTTCGATTCGGGTGCTATGCCTTATGCTCAGTTGCACTATCCGTTCGAGAATAAGGAAATCGTAGATAACCGTTCTTATTATCCTGCTGACTTTATCGCTGAAGGTGTGGACCAGACTCGTGGATGGTTCTTTACACTTCATGCTATCGCTACAATGGTGTTCGACAGTGTGGCTTACAAGAATGTAATTTCCAACGGTCTTGTGCTCGACAAGAACGGAAACAAGATGTCAAAACGCTTGGGCAATGCTGTCGATCCGTTCGGTGCTATCGAAAAATTCGGTTCCGACCCGTTGCGCTGGTATATGATAACCAACTCATCGCCGTGGGACAACCTGAAATTCGATACCGATGGGGTAGACGAAGTACGCCGTAAATTCTTCGGTACACTGTATAATACTTATTCGTTCTTTGCACTGTATGCAAATGTCGACGGATTTACATATGCAGAAGCTGATGTTCCGGTAGCAGAACGTCCGGAAATCGACCGCTGGATATTGTCTTTGCTCAACTCGCTGATCAAGAATGTGGATGCTTGCCTCAATGATTACGAACCGACAAAGGCTGGACGTCTGATTACAGACTTCGTAAACGACAACCTGAGTAACTGGTACGTTCGTCTGAACCGTAAGCGTTTCTGGGGAAGCAACATGTCGACCGACAAGCTTTCTGCTTATCAGACTCTTTATACTTGCTTGGAAACGGTTGCCAAACTGATGGCTCCGATTGCTCCGTTCTATGCAGATCGTCTGTATATGGATCTGATAAGCGTAACCGGACGTGACAGCGTGGTATCTGTTCATCTGGCTAACTTCCCGGTTGCCGACGAAAGCCTGATCGATACAGAGCTTGAGGCACGTATGCAGATGGCACAGGATGTAACTTCCATGGTACTGGCATTGCGTCGTAAGGTAAACATCAAGGTTCGCCAGCCGCTGCAGTGTATCATGATTCCGGTAGTGGATGAAGAACAGAAACGTCATATCGATGCGGTAAAAGACCTTATCATGACCGAAGTAAACGTGAAGGAAGTCCGTTTTGTAGAAGGAGCTTCCGGCGTACTCGTGAAGAAGGTAAAATGCGACTTCAAGAAACTTGGCCCGAAATTCGGCAAGCAGATGAAGGCTGTAGCTGCTGCTGTAGCAGGCATGAGCCAGGAAGCTATTGCCGAACTGGAAAAGAATGGCAAATATACGTTCCAGCTCGACGGTGGAGAAGCCGTAGTAGAAGCTTCCGATGTAGAAATCTTCAGCGAAGATATACCGGGATGGCTGGTTGCCAATGAGGGTAAGCTGACTGTAGCTTTGGAAGTAACCGTTACGGAAGAGCTGAAGCGTGAGGGTATCGCCCGTGAACTGGTGAACCGAATCCAGAATCTTCGTAAGAGCAGTGGCTTCGAAATCACTGACAAGATAAATATTGTCTTGTCGAAAAATCCGAATACGGATGATGCAGTGAACGAATATAATACTTATATTTGTAACCAAGTTTTGGCAAACTCACTGACATTGGCTGATGAAGTTGCTGACGGAACAGAATTAAATTTTGATGACTTCTCGCTTTATGTGAAGGTTACCAAATTGTGATATTGAACCCATAAGGATGTAATGCGCTGCGTTGCTCCTGCAAGAAAGCTCTCTTTCGGAAAAGAAGCTGCGCGGCGGATTTCAGACCTTAGACTATTATTAACTTTTAAACACTAAATCTTATGGCTGAAAAAACAAGATATTCTGACGCTGAACTCGAGGAGTTCCGTGCCATTATCATGGAAAAACTTCAGCTCGCTGAGCGCGACTATGAGAAATTGAAGAGCAGTATAATGAATGCCGACGGTAATGACACTGATGATACATCACCTACTTACAAGGTTTTGGAAGAAGGTGCCAATACGTTATCAAAAGAGGAAACAACTCGTCTGGCAGCTCGACAACTGAAGTTTATTCAAAACTTGCGTGCAGCATTGGTGCGTATCGAGAACAAGACTTATGGCATTTGCCGTGAAACAGGAAAACTTATTCCTGCAGAAAGGCTCCGTGCCGTACCTCATGCTACTCTGAGTATCGAGGCTAAACAGCATGGCAAGAAATAATTTGATGATAGATTTGTCATTCAGATAGGCGAAGTGGGGAAAATAGGGCTCCATTTATGCCTGCCTGAATGACAAATATGTTAATGAATATAGGTATTTATGAAGAAATTTTTGACACAAGGACGTCTGGCGGCTTTGATTGTTGTTGCAGTATTGCTGATTGATCAGGTAATAAAGATATGGATAAAGACGCATATGTATTTGCATGAAAATATCCATATAACCGACTGGTTTTACATCTATTTTACGGAGAATAACGGAATGGCTTTTGGTATGGAAGTATTGCCGAAACTGTTTCTGACTTTGTTCCGTATCGTAGCTGTAGTGCTGATTACCTGGTATCTGCATAAAATTACTACGCAGAAGGAAAAGTTGAAAACCGGATATGTCGTGTGTCTGGCGTTTATTCTTGCCGGAGCAATAGGTAATATTATCGACTGTGTGTGCTATGGAGAGATATTCAGTGAGAGCACGCACTATCAGATTGCATCGTGGGTTCCGGTAGGTCAGGGCTATGCCGACTGGCTTCATGGTAGGGTAGTGGATATGTTTTACTTCCCGATTATTGATACACACTGGCCGGAGTGGATGCCCCTGTGGGGAGGTGAACGCTTTATCTTCTTCAGCCCTATTTTTAATTTTGCCGATGCGTCAATCAGTTGCGGCATTATCTGCTTGCTTCTCTTTTATAGCAGTTACCTGGGTAAGAATATGCATTCGAAAGATGTCAAAGAAGTAAAATGATGAAAAAGCGGACTGGTTGGTTATGTACTGTTGTGCTTCTGGCTGGAATGGCTGGTTGCGGCAAGAAGATTCCGGATGATATTATTCAGCCGGATGCTATGGAAAGTCTGTTGTACGATTATCATCTGGCTTCTACCATGAGTAACTCTTTGTCGTATACAGAGAATTATAAGAAGGATGCTTACTATAAGTATGTCTTCGAGAAGCATCATGTCACTGAAGAAGAGTTCGATTCGTCAATGGTGTGGTATACACGTAACAGCGATCAGTTGGCAACTATCTATCAGAACTTGCAGAGGCGTCTGGAAAGTGAGGAGAATCACATGAAAGTACAGGTGGCCAAACGCGATAATCAGATAGACGTTTCCATGTCGGGTGATACGGTCGATGTATGGCAGGACCGTACATTGTACTGGCTTTCGTCTTCTAATCTGACCAATAAGCTGGTGTTCGATTTGAAAGCTGATACAACGTTCAAGCCTCACGATGCTATGGAACTGACTGCCAACTTCCATTTTATGCCGAAAACGGGCCGTGCTTCGGGTAAGGCGATTATGGCACTTAACTTCTATTTTGACAATGACAGTGTACAGGGGCTTACTCGTATGATAACCAGTTCGGGCAGACAGCGCTTGTATGTGCGTGCCGATTCGGCTTTTACGATTCGCAGTATCAGCGGTTTTGTGTATTACATGGACGAAAAGAATCCGGAAACCAGTGTGCTGGTTGACAATATTCGTCTTACTCGCTACCATAATCTGGAAGAGGAAAAGGCAGAAATGGATACGATTCCGCATATAGAGCCTCCTGTGGAACAGCCGAAAGAATTGCCTAAGCCATTGGAACAGAAGGCTAAAATGGATGAAAAGGTGCAGGTTCAGCCTATGCGAAAAATGGAAAACCGCAAATGAAACGGTTTGCGACGCACAGAGTATACAGCTTGCTCACGGCAGAGCTAAAATCTTCTCAAGTACTGGAACTCGATGAAGAGGGGGGGGTGAGTGAGCTTTATCCGTTGACGGAAGAAATATGTGCTACCGAGTGGCTTCCCGGACTTGTTCTTCTTTCTCCGTTTCCTGTAGCGGTATGTCCAGGAGAATGCTTTGCCGATTTCATCAAACGGATGGAGGGTAATCTATTTCCTCATTCTGCCGTGCGGGCATATTGGATACATCCGTTTAATGTTTCGGCTATGGAGTTTGTAGAAAACAGCCGCATTGTCCTGTTAAAGTGATGGCTCAAAAGCAACTCTTCTTCGGAATTCGGCACAGACGATGGCGGTAGCTACAGCTACATTCAGCGATTCGCTTGTTTCACATCCTTGCGGATAATTGGGAATCAGCAGACGATGACTGACCTTTTGCGCAATCTGTTCGCTGATACCGTTTCCCTCATTTCCCATGATAATGATTCCATTTTTAGGAAGTGGCTGGGTATAGATATTCTCTCCGTTGAGGAATGTACCGAAAATAGGAATGTTTTTTTCAGAAGCCTTTCCGATGAAGTCGGATAAATTGCAGTAATGCAGCTTGACGCGGGCGATGGCTCCCATTGTTGCCTGTACGGTTTTGGGATTGTAAATGTCGGCAGTACCGTTCGAGCAGAATATATGTTCGATGCCAAACCAGTCGGCAATACGTACAATCGTTCCCAGATTTCCCGGATCTTGTACATCGTCCAGCGCCAGACAGAGAGAATTATTGGCTACATCTGCATCGAATTTGTAGTGAGGCTGATCGAAAACAGCAAGTACTTCTTGCGGTGTTTTCAACAGGCTTGCCCGTGAAAGCTCTTCGTGAGTGACTTCTATTGTTTCGGTAGCCAGCAGGCGAGGATGGCTTTGCAGCCATTGTTCCGTTGCTAATATGAGGCGGCATGAGAAATGACCGATTAGATCATTGACCAACTTGTTTCCTTCTGCCAGAAAGACTTGCTCTTCCTTCCGGTTCTTTTTCAACTCCAGCGAACGGATATATTTAATCTTGTTTTTGCTTAGCATGGGCTTTTGTGTATAAAATAACAAATATTCACTGACAAAGCTAAGAAGATATTTTTAATTATTGCCTATCTTTGCAGATAAATCTGCTTATTCCGGTTTGTTTTAAAATGAAGAAAACGACTCTTTTACATATCAGTCTTATGGGTATTGTCTTGCTGCTGGCAGGATGTTCTGTCAATAAATTTATTCCCGAAGGAAGCTATTTGTTGGACGATGTGAAGATTGAATCGGATAATAAGGAGATTAAGTCATCTCAGATGAACCTGTATGTGCGTCAGACTCCGAATGCCAAATGGTTTAGTCTGTTCCGCTTTCCGATGTATATATACAGTGCTTCGGGACTGGATTCTACGAAGTGGATTAATAAGTTCTGGCGTAAGCTGGGAGATGCTCCAGTTGTTTATAGCCGGGATGCGGCCCGTGAAACGCAGGAGGAAATAGAAAAGGCCGTACGTAATATGGGATATATGGGAGCCGTTGTCGACTTGGAGGAAGAAACCAAGGGCAAACGTATGAAGGTTTCGTATCAGATTCATTCCGGTTCACCTTATATTATAGATCACATTGCTTACGATATTTCTGATTATAAAATACGTGATTTTCTGGAATCAGATTCGGCCAGAACATTATTGCACGAGGGAATGCGTTTCGATGTCAATACACTCGACGAAGAACGTCAGCGCATTACTCAGTATTTGCAGAATAGAGGATATTATCGTTTCAATAAAGATTATATCACGTTTCAGGCAGATACTATGCTGAATACGCATAAAGTAGGGCTCACGCTGGAACTGGCTCCGTTTCGTTCTCGCAAGGAAGACCAGCCGGGGGAGCATCGTCAGTATAAGATCCGTAACGTAAATTATATGCTGGATGCTGATTTTTCAGCACTTTCGGCCGAAGCTCTTCAGGAGTTTGATTCTATCCGTTCCGGAGATGTCAATCTGTATTATAAAGACAAGCTGTTCTTGCGTCCGAGAGTATTATCCGATTATAACTTTCTTACTCCCGGTAAGTTGTACCGAAGCAGGGACGTGCAGAATACTTACTCGGCTTTGAGTCGTCTTTCTATTCTGAAATATTCCAATATTCGCTTCGATGAAGTTTTGGATAACGACTCGGCTTATCTGGATGCTTATGTATTGCTTTCGAGAAACAAGAATAAATCTCTTTCGTTTGAGGTGGAAGGAACTAACTCGGCCGGGGACCTTGGAGCTGCAGCATCTGTTTCATATACACATCGTAACTTGTTTAAAGGTTCCGAAACGTTTACGATAAAGCTGAGAGGTGCATACGAGGCAGTGACTGGCTTGGAAGGTTATACCAATAGTAACTACATGGAATATGCAGTGGAAAGCAGTTTGAATTTTCCGGAATTCATGTTTCCATTCCTTTCGTCTGATTTTAAAAAGCGTATTAAGGCCACATCTGAAGTCAGCATGAAGTACAACTGGCAGATTCGTCCGGAGTTTGAACGTACGCTGGCTTCGGCAGGATGGAGTTATCGCTGGACACGTCGGGGAAAATCTACTCATCGCTTTGACTTATTGGATATAAACTATATCTACATGCCTTATACATCGCCCACATTCGATGATTATTTGAACCGAATGGATGAAGTCAATCCGTTATTACGTCATAGTTACGAAGACCTGTTTATTGTGCGCATGGGATATACATATACCTATAACAGTGCGGCTGGCGGTCGTCTTTCTGCGGGAAACCGGAATTCCTACTCCATACGTTTCAATATAGAAGAAGCCGGAAACCTGTTGTATGCATTTTCTCGTCTGATAAATAAAAATCCCCGATACGGAGAGGCGTATAAGTTGGCGAATATTGATTTTGCACAGTACGTAAAGGCTGATATCGATTATGCAAAGAATTTTGTAATTGATGAACGGAATTCACTTGTCTTTCATGCCGGACTGGGAGTCGCCGTTCCTTATGGAAATTCCAAAAGTTTACCCTTCGAAAAGTTATATTTTTCGGGAGGAGCCAACAGTGTGCGTGGATGGCGTGTACGTTCATTAGGACCTGGCTCTTATCGTGGAGACGGAAATACGATAGATTACGTGAACCATACGGGAGATATTAAACTCGATCTGAATCTGGAATATCGTACTTTCTTATTTTGGAAGCTGAACGGCGCTGCATTTATCGATGCCGGAAATATATGGAACATACGCAATCAGGGTATTCAGACAGAAGGCGTGTTTAAATTCAACCGCTTTTACAAGCAGCTTGCGGTATCGTATGGCTTAGGAATTCGCTTCGATCTTGATTTCCTGATACTGCGTTTTGATGGAGGTATGAAGGCGATTAATCCGATGTACACGGGTCGTGACCATTTTCCTATCATATCACCCAACTTTAAACGTGATTTTGCCTTTCATTTTGCTGTTGGATATCCGTTTTAATAATTATAATATGGAAGAAAGAAAAATTTATAAGAAAGAAGAATTGAAGGCTTTACGTGATTGGTTTGCCAGTCAGAATCTGCCTCAGTCTTTACAGGTAGATAAAGCAACCTATATTCCCAATCTGAAAGAAACAGTGGAACGTTTGTTTAATCAGGCGGAAGTGTGTTTTGAAAACCCAAAAATGCAAGGTTGTCTGATATTGCTGGAGAATATTAAGGCTAAGCTCATAAGCTGAATAATGGGAACAAGTTCCTGAACTAACGCTTTGAGAAGAATTATATCGTTTAAGAGGGCTGATTTCACAAACGGAATCAGCCCTCATTTTTTATTGAACTTATGCATCTCTTTTGACAGCGATTTGTAAAAATGAGTACACATAATCTTGCTGTTTCCTTTAAGAATAGAAACATTTTTGCCAGATTCTCTCTCGCTGGTTGTATTATTTGATCCATAAAGCAAGCAGGTGTCGGCTACTTATACAGATTTAACCTCCTCGTCATTGCCGGTTGTTGGAGTATAAGCCGGCTTGGGTTGAGGAATACTGAAGCTGGCATCTGCAAAAAGTTCGGCAAGACCGGAAATCTGCTTCAGGCGAAGCAGTTCATCACGGTCCATTCCTATATTTTTCATAATCCATTGGTCGGACATTCCCGCTTTATCCAGTTCGGCAACAATATTCGACATGAGTTCAATGTTATGTGTGCCTCGCGCACGATTATGGCGAATAGTAGATCCGATGCGGTTAGATAAGTCCTTGTCGATCACTACCACAGGAAGTAATCCCTTTTCGCGTTCATAAATACGCTTCGATGTCTTTAAAACGGTATACCGGTGAAATCCGTCGACCAGGATATATTTATCTTCCGTTTTGTCGTAATAGCATACACAAGGCATGGTAAATCCATCTTCCCAAATAGACAATTCCAGCAATTTCATTTCGGGAGGAGCTACTACATTAGGATTGTAATCGTTTGCTACGACTTTTTCTACAGGGATAGCCTTCACATTATATACCGGACTTTTATAATCATTGTTTGTCATCGCCAAATGTTTTTGTAATTTTCCATAATTTGATTTTTCTTACTGATTTCCTCTTTGGTAGGAGAGAAACCCATATATTTGCAGGCATGGTCATTGCGAAGTATACAGATACACATTCTTTTATAGGTTGGAATTTCTCTGAATTCTGGAATGTCGACATCTTCCTGATACTCCATTTTGACAGGATGCTTCCGCGTATGATAGTTACTTTTGTCTACAACCTCAATTGGAATTTTTGCGTCAATCAGTTTCTGGATGACATCATCGCTGAGGCATCCTCCTTTCGTCCGCCAGAATTTGATGCTCACATCCAGGCGTCGTAAATAACCGTTTCGCGTTTTTTCCGGTAGTGTGGAAAGTAAAAAATACATAAACGATTTCCATGTATATCCTTCGGGCAGTCGTATTTTTTGTCGTGCCGTAGCATGTGTACTACCATAAATGGCCGAAAAGTTAACACCGTTTACACGTCCTACCATTTTTCCCCACGTATCAGGATCGATAGCCTTGTAGAGTGCCAGACTTTCTATCGCTTCGCTGATGAAAGGACTTGCCACCCGCTGCCGGTCCAGACTGACTCCTGCCTTGTAATACAGGTCGTATAGCGGATTATAATCCCATTTAAATTTACCATTGGCTGTCCATATATCTGTTGTCCGCCAGTCGTATATTGGATAAGCATTATAGATATCATTTCCAATCTTGGAGGTCCATATATACTTGTGGTATAAAATATTTTTGGGGACTTGGAAGATACAGCGCCAGCGACTGAAGCTTTCTTGCGTACGTATTCCCACCAGACAGCAAGTACGTGTTGCTTTTTTCTTTTTATGAAGCCACTGTGCGAAATAAAGCTGGAAGTCATAATCCCATGTTTCCGGCTTCAATTCCGGGAAGTCTTTAATGGTCATGGCATTTTTAGGCATCTTCCGGACCCATAAATCTTTCATTTCTTCATCCCACGGCCGCCAGTACGACTGATACATGGAGGTGGAAGTCGCTACACGGAATGGTAGGCAGATACGATAAACATCGAGTATGTCTTTGTTTTTTTCCAGAATCTGGTCCACAAAGTCGATTGTCATTTTATATTGTATTTCGTAATCCATGTGAAATACACCGATCTTACGCTTCAGATTGTTTCGCCGTATGTAATCGATACATAGGTTCAGCAACACGCCGCTGTCTTTCCCTCCGGAGAAAGATACATAAATGTTGTCGAATTCATTGAAGATTACGCGCAGGCGTTCCTGAGTTAGTTCGTAGACATTTTTAGGCTTCTGAGCTATTTCTTTCATTGTATCTTCTGCATTTTGATGTATAGTTTCCAACTCTTTATCACTTCAAATCCCTTTTGGGCAAACAAATGCTGATGAGGAGTTTGTACAACAGCCAGTAATGGCAGCGTACTTTCTCCCTCGTCTGCAACAATTGCATCAAGCAGTGTCCCTATTGTTTCGTTATGACCTTCAGGTCCTGCATAATAGTTGTTGATGATATGTCCCTTCTTGCGTAAATCCAGTGGAATAAATCCTGCCACTTTACGCTTTTCTACTGCAATATACCATACAAACTGTTCTCCTGTTTTAAATGGATATCCGTTGTTGTATTGCAGAACTTTAGGATTCATCACCAGCGGTCCTACCAGTTGATATAGTCGTTTGTCGGTTCCTTGTAATTTAAGTATTTGAATCATTGCTAATTATTTATGCGTACTTAGCAAAGATACTTAAAAAAGGTCAGACTTACAATTTCTGATCAGAAATCAGCCGGGCAATACGTGTCTTGCTTTGTGCTCCCTTTGTCAGGAGATAAACATGTTTGTATGCATCGCGGTTCAGCTCCGTAGGCGAACCGTTTATCAGAATGATATTACGGTCGTTGGCAAATTTCAGGATTCCGTTTACGTTGTTAGGATGCAACTTACCGATTTCGTCCATCATACAGTGCAGTTTGAAATCCTTGAATTTCTGCGAAGCACTTTCCTTGAATACGTTCAGCAGCATGATATTAATCATGGCTTTTACCAGAATATCCGTACCTTCCGAACCCACATTCGACAACTTTTCCACGAATCCGGTATCGTTGTTGTTTTCTACGATGCGGAAACGTAGCTCAAATGAGTCATACAACCGGATTTTATCGTACCGGTAAGCATGCATTTCCTTGATGAAATCGCGCAGCAAAGCAATTGCTTCCTGCTTGACCAGTTGCTCATTTTCACTCGAAAACAGGTTCGTGCCCGGAGTAAGGTCGTAAGCATGTTCGTTGTAATACTTCTGTATAGCTCGCAAGGAATTGACCACTCGGTTGCTACTTTCCTCCACTTTCATTTCAATCCGTTGGATAACCCCGACAAAATTGCAGGTCTGGAATCCCTTGTTGACCTTGTTTATCAGGTCGTGGATGTCGCTTTCCGAGGCAGTTAGCATCGACGTATCCATGCTGATACGCTTGAATATGTCGGAATGTTCATTGTTGATACGACGGACAAATTCACTGATTTTATTCTCTTCCACGAAGTCGTGCAATTCATCGGCAAAACGTATGTACTCCCAGTCCTCGTTGAACTTCGTCTTAAACTTGAAGGTATTGTCCTCGTCGAAGTGCCCTGTAAAGAGATTGACTTCCTTGCGCAGGCGACTCTGCAATTGCATATACTGATTTTCCATGCGTCCCAGTTCCTCAATCAGTTCGATACAGCTTTTCTGTACGGCGACGTCCGTATCCGGACAGCTTCCCGGTCGGAAAATATCCTGATGAGGTTTATACCAGTCGTAGGCCGGAATCTTTTCGTAAGCTTCCAGATTGCTGGAGAATACGCGCACGTTTTCTTCCGCTTCATGCAGCGTTTTACCAAGTTTGTCAATTTCCGTTTGCAAGGCACCTGCTTCCTTGCGAAGCACTTCCTTTTCATTGTCGAGCAAACGTTTCTGTTCGTCATATTCACGTTTCCATTCCGGAATATGATCCATCAAGTCGCGTTTGTCCTTTTGGTACTCGATAAGTAGAGTAGCATGGTCTTTGATAAACAACAGTTCCTGCTCGATGTCCTGTAACTGTTTGGCAATGTCTTGCAGGCGTTCTGTATCAGCACCTTGAGTATGAAGCTCTTTCTGCATTTCGTTTTCGTAGTCTGCCTTGACCGATGCGATACGCTTCTGCTCCTCTTGCTCCTCTTTCCGTATGGTTTCTGCCTGCTCTGCCTTTTCATTCGTCAGGTTCTGTTGCAGACTGTTCCATTCCTGCTTCAGTCCATTCAGTTTATCCGTTTTTTCTTTGTTCAGGTTATTCAACTTGTTTTCTGTCAGTTTCAGTTCATTTTGAGCCTGAACTTTTTGAGCTTCCAGTTCGTGCAGTTTCCGTTCCCTCTCTTCTTGAGCCTTTTTCTTCCAGTTTTCTAAGTCGAGCATGTCCTGCTGATATTGTCTTTCCAGCTTTTCCAGTTCATACTCTTGCAGTGAGATTACATCCTTCTGCTCTTTTATCTTTGGCTGATATTTGCCTTTCAAGGCCTCTTCCAGTTCTTCTTTTTCCTTTTGCAGGTGAGCAATCTCGGATGCAATCTCTTCCAGTCGGCGTATGCCCGCTTCTTTTTCTTTCTGATAATCGTTGATAGACTTGATATGACGGTCTATTCCAGCCAGATTGATGGAAATACCATAGAAAGACTCGCCGTTGTCGTGCAACTGAGGCGATAATCCTGTTTGCCAGAGAATCGATTCATCGCACAGCTTACCGATGTTCTCTTCCCAGCCCGGTTTGTTGTCCTTCAGCCAGCCCTGCAATGTGTTGCGGCTGTTCTGCAAGAAAGTTTCCAGTTCGTCGACACGCGGTTTCAATTGCTGCTGTTCAGCCTGCAACCGGACAAGCGCATCGTCTTTTTCTTTCATGCCGTTTTGCAGTTCGCCTTCCCATTTCAAGGTTATTTCCTTGATAATGAGCTGAGCATTGTCGATACGGTTCTTTTTGCTCATGTGCATACCCGTATATGACTGTATGCGATGTTTCAGTTCTTCCTGTTCGGCTTCGAAGAAAACTTCCTTGCGGCAAAGCTGCATCTGATAGTCGATTGCCGTCAGTGCACTCTGTTTCTCACTTTTCTCCGGATGCAATTGTTGCGAGAGCTGTTCGTATTCCTGATACAAAGCTTCCGTAGCAGCTTCATGGCGTCGGCGTCCTTCCTCGATACGCGTATTGTATGTGTTATTCAATTCATCCAGTTGCTTGAGCTTTGCTTCGTGAATTTTGTTCCACTGCTCGTCGAGGCTTTGGATAAGCGATTTGTATTTTGTCGATATCTCCGTATACTGAGAAGTCAGGATGCGCTGCTCTTCCACCAGTCCGTCCCGGCGGTTTTTCCATTCTTCCTTTCGGGCAGAGCGTTCCATTACCTGCTCTATCTGCTGGCGGGCGTATTCTTTTTCCTTCTTTTGTGCCTTTTGCAGTTCATTGTTCAGTACGGCAAGAGTTTCCTGTAACTTGTCGCATCGTTGGCGCGACTGTTCCTGTAACTCCTGACGGCGGGCTATCAGTTTACCCCGTTCGTTTTCGGCATATATTTTCTTTTCCTGCCATTGCGGCAGAGCTTCCTGAGTTTTAATAAAGGCAGCAACCAGTTCGCGACAACCCTGTGCCAAAGCCGTCTGCTGTTTCGATACCTGTGCCGAAAGCAGCGTGATCTCTTTTGCCTGCTTTTGCGTTTCCCGCTTCTGGAACTCTTCGATGTCGTGCAGGCGGACTTCAAAGTTTTTCAGATGTTCCTTGTAGTTATTCAGGTCGATAGCCGTTTCATCTTCGTTGATGGATGAAATGATTGTCTTTTTGATAAACTCTGCATCAAGTTTAGAGTTCAGCAACACATTCTGGATGGTACGCGGAATGTTCTGGTACTGCTTGCTTTCCATCAGCGAATATTTTTTCATGTCTGGAGAAACTCCGTTGCCATAAAGAATATTCCTGTATTCATCGAACGTATAGATAATGCGGGAATAGTCCACATTCAACTGGTCGAGCTGCATACGTATGCGGTCGGCTCCGGAATACGCCGTGCGTGTTTCCGGATCGATAAAGAACTCTTTCCGGTAAGGAGAGTCTATAAAACGGTAACTGACACGGTTCATCGACTTGAAGCTGAGTATGCAGAAAGCACCGTTTTCGGTAGCTACTTCGTAAACAATGTACGAGTTGGCATAAGGGAAATAATATTCCGTATAGCTTTGTTTCTCTACCGGAATGCCCAGCTTTTGTGTGTCAGCATTATAAAAGAAGAGGATAGAGCGAAGCACGGTACTTTTTCCTACACCCTGAGTCCCGATAAAATGCACGTTTCCGTCCAGATAAATATCGTCAGCATAAGGAATGTTCGCACTATTTATAAAGATGATTCTATTCAGATTTCTCATTGTCTTGGGTATCGTCGTAAATGTTTATACTTTCAATCAGGCGCTCCAGATAGTTCCAGGAGCTCATAACCTTATAAGTGTTGGTCTTTTCGTTTTCCAGTTCCAGAAAAGAGTCACGCGTAAGCTGGCGTATCATATTTTCCAGTACCTCCTTACGTACATCCTTGTCGGAGAAGTGCTTTCGTATTCCGTCCAGTTTATTCTGCAGCATGACGTTGATGTTTGCCTCTACCAGTATCTGTTCCGGCTGGAAACGATAGCCCGGACCAAATGTTTCATCGTAAGTCTTGAACAAGTCGAGTACGTCAATCCAGTAATAGGCACGCAGGATTTTCTGTTCCAGTGTGATGCGTGGTTCCGTGCGTGAAAAATAAAAGTATTCATTGCCTCGCTCCAGTGTATATCCTATCTGGGCAAAATAAACAGACAATGCCTCAAAGTCATCATCTATCATGTCATAGAGGTTGCGTATATCTTCATTTGTACTGTTCGAACTGATGAACTGTCCTTTCTGCAGATAGTCGAAGATGGCAGCCGTATGGTCGGGAATTCTTATATTTAGTTCCATGTTTTTGTTTTATTCTTTTCAGACTTGCTTTAATTTGTACTTCAATAAATAGTTGCAATTTATTTATTGGCAGCACGATATGTGTTTATTGCATCGGGTAGATGCGAGCATATTCATAATTCTTGTATACACCGAACTCGTCTGTAATGCGAAACTGCGATTCATAAAGTGACACAATTTGGCAAAACAGTGTAGTACGTTCTTCTTCGTTTACCTCCCTGCGGAATGAATAGCGCATCAGGAACGAGAACAAATCCTCCGGCTCTGCCGTAGGATCTTTCCATATCGCTTCGGTTTGTGCCTGAATATAATCGCCCACCGTTTCCTCCAGATTGATACTTTCCTGATACATGGCCTGTGAAGTCAGGTCTTCTTCGCTGAAGGCGCCAGCTTCGTTGCTGCGTATCGTTTCCCGGTACTGAAGATTCTTTATTACTTTCAGAATGATGGGGCGTGCCTCGTCCGAGTTCAGGAAGTTGAGAGATAGTTTGAACGATGTAGGTGTTGTTCCCTCCAGCAGTACCGAATGCTCACGTTCCAGCACTTCGGCAAGATTACTCTTGGCACGCAGCTCAAACTGATCTTGCAGGTATTTTACCCGACGTATCTTTTCCACCAGAATAATCTGGCTCTTAATCTGGTTCAGGTAATTGATAATATCCTGCTGGGCACGGATAAGACTATGGGCCGACAACTGCAGTTCCCGGCGCAGTTCCAGGAGAATGCGATTCAGTTCCTCGTCGGTTGCCTGCTGGAAGAACAGTCGTTCTTCGTGTAATATCAAGTTTTCCGTCGTGTCAATCAGTTGCTGGATGTTGATTCGCTTCTTGTCGAGGTTTTCCAGCTTGGCAATTTTTATCTGATAGGTCGGTTCATGCTTGAAGGCATTGTCGATGCTGGTTTGCAGGTTCATGATATTACGGATAGTAGTACGCGCTATTTTCTGAAACGTAATCTTGATGTTTCTTACGTAGCTGGCCTTACGTGCAGGAATGCGTTCCTTCAGGTAATAATCCATAAGCTCGTGAAGATACTCGATGTTCTCGTCTATGACAGCCGTATTGATTTCTTCGTTTGCTTCAAGCAGGAGCTCGAAGAAATCCATGAACCGCGCGTCCAGTTCCACAAAATTGCCGTTCTGATGAATGACCTCTTTTTCTATGAGCAGTTTCAGGCGGTTTTCGTCGTCTTTCAGCAAAGCCAGTGCGTCGGAATATCTGAAGCTGAGTATTTTTCTTTTCTCGAACATTTCCGTCAGCAGCCCTCTTGCAGCGGAAACGGTATTTATAATTTCGTGTATCGAACGGAATATGTACATAATACGTATAAAAAAATCCTCGCAAAGTTATAGCTTGGCGAGGATTTTTCCTAATTTTTAAGATGGGTTTGAACCCTTTTCCGTCGAATTTTCAGTTGGAAATCGGTTTGCAGCTTGTCTGTTTTAAGAGAATATCATGCTGTATTTCAGTCGGACGGATTCTTGTATAGCTAAAGCTTTTAGGGCAGGGGAGCCCCGAAAGGACTTAGTTTTTCTTCAATCCACCACTGGAAACTCAATTGTTTCACTGGCTTCGTTCCAGTTTTCAATTGTGAATTTTCCGGAACTCCCCCCTGCAAAAATATCTCCGATAACGATGTTTGCCGTCAGGCGTGTATTGGCGGTCGATCGTACCAGGTCAAATTTAACTGTTTTCGTCATATTGGCAGGTTCGGCCGTATACAAGTTCAGCTTTTCTGCAATTCCGCCAATTAGTACTTTCATATCGGTGATAACGTATTATTCACATAGTTTCCGAAATAGATGGAACTACCTTGCACACACAAGGATAAGCCTCTACGATACCGGTGAGAGGACTTTGGGAGTCGCTCACACGGGTATGTAGTGCTGGAGTAACAAGATTGGTTGATGATTTTGCGGGGAGGCTATAGCTATCGTCCCTGCATGCGGTTGTGATTGCCAGGAGCATGAAAGCTCCTAATGTGATTTTTTTCATAAGGCTTATCTTTATAATAAACAATTAAAGGTAATAAATGTTTTTGGGAAAGTGGAATATTATTCGATAAAAGTGAAAATATTTTTATAACCTGACGACATTCCTCCTGAGATCTGTACGGAAAGGCATTTGTTTTTGTACAAAAACTTAGAAAATTTGTACAAATTTTCAGAAAACGTCAGGACGTTTTTTCCGGAAGACGGGCAGAAAAAAGTAAGTTCTTAATTAAAAGAAAAACAGCATACACCGGAATCGTAAAGATTGTATCTTTGCCTGAAATTTAGAAAGCGTGATAATTATGAAGAAACGTACAAAAGGGATATTGAAAATAGCCGGAATTTCTTTCGGCTCACTGATTGCGGTTGTCTTGATAGTCATCGTGATTGTGACAAATTTTGTATTTACACCTGCAAGGCTTACGCCTGTGGTGTTTAAAACGGCCAATCAGGCGCTGAACGCCAAACTCGACATGAAAAGTGTAGAACTGACTTTCTTTTCTACTTTTCCCCGTTTCGGTCTGAAGCTGGTAGACGGACATCTGGTGTCGAAAGTGCTGAATGATACGGCATGGCAAAAGACCGATTCGCTGCTTTCGTTTGGAAAGTGTGTGGTCGTGATTAATCCTTTGGATTACCTGATGGAGCGGAAGGTTACGTTGAACTATCTGGGACTGGAAGATGCATCGGTCTATGCTTTTAAGAATAAAGACGGGATAGCCAACTGGGATATTGTGGCTTCCGATACGGCTGAGGTTGAAGCCGATACAGCCTCGGCAGATAAGCAAATGTTGTCGGGAGGTATTGATATTCGTCGGGTTGCACTGAAACGTGCGAATGTGATTTTTGATGACCGCGATACGAGGGTGTATGCCCGTCTGACGAATGCTTC
This sequence comes from Phocaeicola sp. HCN-6420, assembly GCF_037890145.1. Classification (NCBI taxonomy): domain Bacteria; kingdom Pseudomonadati; phylum Bacteroidota; class Bacteroidia; order Bacteroidales; family Bacteroidaceae; genus Phocaeicola; species Phocaeicola sp. HCN-6420. The sequence continues at coordinate 67,447 of NZ_JBBKBJ010000009.1, read as the reverse complement.
GCTGAACCTGACAGCTTCCTTGCATAAGGAACATTCTACGCTGGGGCTGCGGTTTGCCAACGATAATGTACTTTTCTGGCAGGACGGTCAGTTGCTGGTCAACAAGGTTGCTACAGAGCTGAAGACCTCGCTCGATCTGGACCGCCGTACACGTACTCTGACGCTGAAGGATGCCAATATTTCTATCAATGGTATAACTTTCGATGTGAAGGGAACCCTGAAACGCGATACGGTTCAGCGTGCTCTCTGTATAGATATGGCCTATGGTTTACATGCCCCTTCGCTGGAAACAGTATTGAATATGATTCCTGAGAGTGTGTTGAAGCGTGAAGAGATGACGGCAAAGGGGAGCGTGAAGATGGAAGGTGACGTGAAAGGATGGTATGGAAAAGAACAGATGCCCGCCGTGACACTGAAAGTCAAGATAGACAAGGCATCGGCCAAGTACGACAAACTTCCGTACGGGATAGATGATTTTACAGCCGACTTTCATGCGTTTGTCGATTTGATGCGCCAGCAGCCTTCGTATGCCGACTTGAAGATTTTCCATTTTCAGGGAGCGCATACAGATATTCTTGCCGATGCCAAGGTGACCGACCTGCTGGGGGATCCCGATATTACGTTTAATACGAAATCGAAAGCAGACCTGACTGCACTGGCAAAGACGTTTCCTTTGCAGGATGGAGTGACGATTGGCGGAAATCTGGATGCCGACCTGCATCTGAAGTGCCGGCTGTCTTCCATCAAGAAGCAGGACTTGGGACGTATCCGTATGGCGGGAAAACTGGAACTGAAAAATCTTTCGTTGCGCGATACGAACAGGGATTTCGAGTTTACAAGCGACGCTTCTCTGAAATTTATGGGCAATGATAATCTGGCGGCTCAGGCAGAAATTAATAAGCTTGTCTTGCGCTCTAAGCTGGGTAATTCGAATGTGGAAAAGCTTACGATGACGGTCAAGTCTACCAACCCGCAGGATACTACCCGTATAGCCGATATGGAGTGTAAATTCTTGCTGAACCGGCTGAAGGGAAACATGGGCGACTCGCTTGCCTTGTTCTGCCAGAAAGCGGATGCTACCGTGCGCCTGCAGCCGGGAAAGAAGAATCCTTCGATGCCTCAGGTTGCTCTTTCTCTGAAAGCAGACACCATGTTCTGTCGTGCAGGACAGACAAAGATGGGAATGGATAAGGCTGGCTTTGCAGTTACTGCCGAGAAGTTGCGTGATTCTCTCTGGATTCCGAAAGGTATCATCGGTTTTAATCGCATGAAGATGTCGACCCCTGAATTTGCATTGCCTATACGTATGAAGAAAACTTCGGTAACGGTAGGCAACCGGATGATAACATTGAAGAATGCTACCTGCCGGGTGGGACACTCAGACTTGACGGCAACGGGGGTTGTCTACGATTTATATGGTACAATGAAGCGCCATCGTCCGTTGCGTGCGAAACTGGAAATATCCTCTCGTAATCTGGACTGTAACCAGATTATCAACTCATTGAACTTTCCGGAAGATACGTTACAGGCAGAAGCCGATACGACTTCTGCTTCTTTGGAACTGTTCGTTATTCCTAAAAACCTGGATTTCGAGTTACAGACCAACCTGAAACGGGTGAAGTATGATAATATGGTCTTCGAAGATGTGCATGGAGCTGTCGACATCCGGAATCAGGCTGTTCATCTGAAGGACTTGAGCATGCGGGGAATGGATGCGCAAATGAATGCTACACTGGTTTATCGGGCTCGTGAAAAGAAGAGCGGATATGCCGGATTCGATTTTAAATTACATAAAATCAATATTGCCAAGCTGGTAGAATTTGTTCCGTCGCTGGACACGATTGTCCCGATGCTTCGTTCGTTTCAGGGAGTGGTCGACTTTGATGCGGCTGCCGAAGCGGTACTCGACTCGAATCTGAATATCAAGATTCCGTCGTTGCGCTCTGCCGTACACATCAAGGGTGACAGTCTGGTGCTGATGGATGGAGAAACATTTGCCGAGATTTCGAAAATGCTGATGTTCAAGAACAAGAAGCGTAACATGTTCGACAGTATTTCCGTGAACATGACGGTGAAAGATGGTAACGTAACGGTTTATCCTTTCATTGTACAGATAGACCGGTATAAGGCGGCGGTAGGAGGAACTCAGGGGTTGGATATGAACTTCAGTTACCATATCTCTATCCTGAAATCGCCTCTGCCGTTTAAGATGGGCGTGAATATTACGGGAAATCTGGATAAAATGAAATTCAAGCTGGGCAAGGCAAAATATAAGGATGCCGTTACTCCGGTAGAAATCCGTAAGGTGGACAGTACACGTATCAATATGGGACAGCAGATTGTGAACGATTTCCACCGGGTAATGAGCCGGAAGCCTGAATCTGAATAAAGATGTATTCAGGCTTTATCCTGCATTTTGCGTAGAATGCGGGGAAACTGCATGGCAAAAATAGCCGTGCAGCAGATGGCTGCGGTTGCATCGGAGATTCCTTCGGCAGCATAAACACCAATCATGCCCATGAAGCGGGGCAGGAGAAGTGCGAGCGGAATGAGCAGCAGAACCTTGCGTAGCAAGGCTATGAAGACTGATACTTTGGCTTGCCCCAGTGCGACGAACATGTTCTGGCAGGCACGCTGCAAGCCGAAGATGGTCATCCCTCCCAGAAAAACAGGCATGACTTGTTCTACGGTCGCTATCAGTTTCTGGTCGCTTGTAAAGGCAGATGCTACCAGCGACGGGAAGAGAATCATGAACAGTACCAGCAGAAAATTGAAGGAGAACATAATGGTCAGTACTATTTTAAAGCATTCTTTCAGGCGTTCTTTGTTGTGCTGACCATAGTTGTAGCTGGCAATGGGGACAAAACCTTGAGCAAATCCTGACAGCGGAACGCTTACAATGAGCATGGCGCTCTGCATGATGGTCAATGCACTGACGTAGATATCTCCGAATTTTTCCAGACTGCTGTTCAGTACGAAGCCCACAAGACTCTCTGTACTCGACATGATGAATGGTGAGATGCCCAATGCAAAGATGGAGAGTACAATGCCTTTATGCAGTTTCATGTATTTGTATTCCAGCCTGAGCGAGGCTTTTTTCGATATAAGGAAAGATATTACCCAAATGGCGCTGCATGCCTGCGACAGAATGGTTGCGAGTGCGGCTCCCTTTACTCCCATACCGAAGGTGAAGATGAACAGAGGGTCCAGACCGATGTTCAGGATGGCGCCGATCAGTACCGAGCACATGGCAATGGCAGGACGTCCCTGCGTATTGATAAACGTATTCAGCCCTACGGACAATTCTACGAACAAGGTGCCCAGCAGATAAATGGAAAGATAGTCGGTTGCGTAGCCGATAGTACGTTCGGACGCTCCGGTAAAGAGCAGTATCGGCTCCATGAAGATGTAAGTGATACCCGAGGTTACCAGTGTGAAAAGTAACAGCAGGATAAATCCGTTGCCTAAAATTTTGCCTGCGCGTTCACGGTTGCCTTGTCCCAGGGCGATGGCTGCGAGCGGACTTCCTCCGCCTCCTACGATGGCCGAAAACGAAGATATCAGGATAATGACGGCACTTGTCACTCCAATGCCCGCCAGTGCATCTGTTCCTATATCGGGAATATGACCGATATAAATACGGTCGACGATATTATATAGCAGGTTTACCAACTGTGCGGCGACAGCGGGAAGTGCCATCTTGAATATAAGTGGCAGCATGCGGTCGGTTCCAAGTCTTTCTTCGTATGCGTTTCTCATCTTGCTTTTCTTTAAAAAATCGTGCAAAGGTAGCGATTTTTTTCAGAACCGATTCACTTGCTTCCGAAAGCTGTTTGCTTATGATGATGGAATGTGTCAGGGTTTGTCCGTTGGCTGCTGAGGCTTGACTGTAGGTTTCACTTTCTTTTTGCCCAGTTTTTTTGCTTTTTCCCATGCGGCCTTGCGTGCCTCGTACTGTTCACGCTGCCGTTCCAGATAGTTGTCTGCCATGATTGATGTGTTATTGGTTAAAAGATCAGTTCCAGTTTAATTCGTCTTGCATCCGGCGAAGCGCAGTATTGTAGTCTTCTATAAGTTCTTTCATTACTTCATCTACCGTTTGCAGACGTTTGATCATCGATGCTGCTTGTCCGATTTCCAGTTCTCCTTCGAATAAATCTCCTTCGAAGATACCCAGTTTGGCACGTCCGTGTCCCAGCAGGGTCCGCAGTTCGTCGACAGAAGCTCCCCGCAGTTCGGCTTCTTCCACGTGCTTGTAGAAATCATTCTTGACCAGTCGGGTAGGAGAAAGCTGTTTCAACGTCAGGATGGTGTCGCCTTCATTCAGGCGCAGACAGCGGTCCTTGAACGTAAAGTGTGCGGAACTCTCTTCGGTCAGTGCGAAGCGTGTACCGATTTGTACACCGTCGGCTCCCAGTGCCCTTACGGCCAGTATAGCTTCGCCGGTGGCAATACCTCCGGCAGCGATAAGCGGCAGCGTACAGCTTCTCTTTACGGCAGGTATCAGGCATAGGGTTGTTGTTTCTTCCCTGCCGTTATGGCCTCCTGCTTCAAAGCCCTCGGCTACGATGGCGTCGACGCCAGCTTCCTCACATTTGGCTGCGAACCGTGTAGAAGAAACAACATGTGCTACGGTGATTCCCTTGTCGTGCAGCCATTCAGTCCATGTCTTCGGATTTCCCGCAGAGGTAAAGACAATCTTCACGCCCTCATCGGCAATGATTTGCATCAGCGTATCCATTTCCGGATACATCAGAGGTACGTTCACACCGAAAGGCTTGTCGGTGGCTGCCTTGCACTTGCGTATGTGCTCGCGTAAGGTTTCGGGGTGCATGGAACCAGCTCCCAGCAGTCCCAGTCCGCCTGCATTACTGACGGCTGATGCCAGTCGCCAGCCACTACACCATACCATACCTCCCTGTACAATGGGATATTTTATTCCGAAAAGATGACATATTCTGTTCATAGTCTGTTGCTTTTTTGCAAAGATAGGCTTTTCCGGGATTTTTGCAAAGTTAAATTTCGCAACTTGTTGCCTTGAATACGGGGCGAGTCTGCTGGCTTTCTGTTTCGAAACCGAACCAGTAATTCGTTTTTTCGTCTTCGGTTGCTGGAAGCAGGCAGAGCCTCAACCGTTCGTGATAGCTGCCATATACTACATTCCAGTTGTCGGGAGGTGTAACATGCTTGGTGCGTATGCGTGCGGCAGGCTGTTTCTTGAGTGACATTCCAGCTTCTATCCATGCCAGTGTTGCGGCTGTTTCATAAGCTGGGTACGCCTGTTTGCAGAATTCATATAAAACCACCCCGCGGCGTTCCTGACTCATGGGCTGGTCGGCCACTCCAAGTGCAATAAGATGTGCTAAAAAACGATGCAGGAAATCGGGTTGCTCTACGATCAGGCGGCGCGTAATATCTTGCCAGACTGGGGTATTGTAGAATCCGTCGAGCAGACGCGACAACAGGTGTGCGGTTTGCAGTTCATCGGGAGTAATCTCTCTTGTTTCCAGTACTTCGTAGGGTGGAAAGGGAGAGTACTTGATGCCCAGTTCGTCGGCACGGCGGCGCATCTCTGTACCCGGCAGCAGCTTCAGCGATTCAAGCTGGATCTCTCCGGCTCGGTAAGAGGCAAGTGTACGGACATCTTCGAATATCTCTTCCAGCTTGTAGAGCGGAAGTCCGGCAATCAGGTCGGCATGCGTTTCCATGTTGTTCAGCGAGCAGAGGTATTTCAGCCCCTCCAAGGCATCGGACAGCTTGCCCATACGACGGCTGGTTGTAAGTACTTCTTCGCGAAGACTCTGTATTCCGGCTTCCAGATGGAGCAGCCCCTGAGGCATACGTGCCAGTTCTGCTTTCAACTCGTCGGAGAGCAGGGCAGGGTGTATTTCCAGATGAAAGCGAATATCGGGAAATTCCAGAAACAAATCGAGCAGAGCTTTGGCGTTACGGCTGTTGTAATTGAACGTCCGGTCGAGTACACGGATATTACGGATGCCGTGACGATGAATGATGTGGATGCGTTCGCGAATGGTTTCGATTGGTAAGGTCCGGACAGGCTTTTCTCCTCCGCTTACGCAGAAAGCACAAGTATTGAAGCATCCTCGTGTTGTTTCCAGTTGCACGAAAGGCTTGCTCCAGTTAAAAAAACGGCTTGTTTCGGGAGGAACCAGTTGGTCGAAATCGAGTACACGTGCGATGCCGTTGTCGTGATAACTTCCGTCGGTTCTGTCAATATAACATAATCCGGTAATGTCTGTCCAGTTGTCGGGAGTATTCCAGCACTTCAGCCACTGGCTGACGGCTTCTTCTCCTTCTCCCCTGAATACGCAGTCTACGAAAGGGTGACACCTTAGGAAGGTCTGGTTCTCTCCCAGAAATTCAGGCCCTCCCAGAGTGATGCAGCAATCAGGCAGTAACGCCTTGGCACGTGAAAGCACATGAAGTAACATTTCGTGATTGAACAACCAGCAGGTTGCTGCAATAATATCGGGTCGGCGCCGATAGATTTCTCCGGCAATCATGCCCGGATTTTCGTTGACTGTTGCCGATACGATATCCCATTCATAGGATGTTTCTTCAGAGAGCTGTGCGTGTATGGCAGGGAGAGCTAAGGAAGAATGTGCATAAGAACTGTTCAAGTCGAGCCAGACTATCTTCATAAGTTAAGCGTAAGTATAAAAGAAATGTCATCCCAAACGTTTTCTATATTCACAGAAACGCTCAGGATGACATTGATTATGATAATAAAACTTTAATTACAGCAAGTATTGTGAGCTGATAGATTCGTTAGTCATCACGCGGCGAATTGTTTCAGCAAACATATCAGCGATAGAAAGCTGTTTAACTTTTGCGCAACGGTTTGAGTAAGGAATACTGTCGGTAAATACAAGTTCTTCCAACTGTGAGTTCTGAACACGTTCAGAAGCAGGACCAGACATTACACAGTGTGTAGCAATAGCGCGTACAGATGTAGCACCAGCTTCTTTCATAATGTCGGCAGCCTTGGTAATAGTACCGGCTGTATCTACCATATCGTCGATAAGGATGACATTCTTGCCCTTTACATCACCGATAATTTGCATAGAAGCTACTACGTTTGCTTTTTCACGTGTCTTGTGGCACAGAACCAAAGGCACATCTAAATATTTGGCATACGTGCTGGCACGCTTAGAACCACCTACGTCCGGGGTTGCGATAACCAGGTTCTCCAAGTTCAAAGACTGGATGTAAGGAGCAAAAATAGTAGAGCCGTAGAGGTGGTCTACCGGAATATCGAAGAATCCCTGAATCTGGTCAGCGTGCAAGTCCATTGTAATCAGACGGTCGATACCGGCAACACTCATCAGGTTGGCTACCAGTTTTGCACCGATAGAAACACGCGGCTTGTCCTTACGGTCCTGACGTGCCCATCCGAAATACGGAACTACGGCGATGATACTCTTAGCTGAAGCACGCTTTGCTGCATCGATCATCAGCAAAAGCTCCATTAAATTGTCTGAATTCGGGAAAGTAGACTGTACGAGGAATACGTGCTGTCCGCGAATAGATTCTTCGTAAGATACTGCAAATTCGCCGTCGGCGAAATGAGTAATGTTCATGTTACCCAGTGGGCATCCTAAACTGTTACAGATTTTTTCTGCAAGGTATCTCGAGTTTGTACCCGAGAACACTTTGAATGATGATGTTTCGCTCATTGTAATATTTTGATATATTGCCTAATATTTAAGTGCAAAGTTACGCCATTTCTTTAAGCATGGCAAATGAAATAAAAAAACTTTAATCTGCAAGTCGTTTCAGCTTCCTGAAATGTTCGATAAGGTTCTGGTAATTATAGTCGTGGTTGAGGTCGAACTTGTTCCAAAGTCCTCCCAGAATGGCCGCTCCTCCAAAACCGTAATCTTTCACTTGCAGGATATTGTCTTCATCGATGCCTCCCAGCGCAATGACACGTTTGTCGATTATGCCCTCCTTTGCTGCCTGACGAATCTGTTCAGGAGTATATTCGGCTGCATATCCTTGTTTGGAGATGCTGTCGAACACAGGACTGAGAAATACATAATCGAAATTTGCTTTCTTTTCTTTTACCTCTTCCAGCGAGTGGCAGGAGGTACTTATCTGCCCGGAATAATTGTCGGGTGCAACCGGATTACGATGATTTAGGTGAATTCCTTTGAGATTATATTCTTCTTTCAAATAAAAATGTCCATGTACTACGATACGTTTCCGGTACTTTTCCGGAATGAGGGTCAGCAGGCGTTCTGCATAAACCGGGGCGGTATCGGGCTTGCGCAGGTGAAGATAGTCGAGTCCTTCGTCGAAAAGCGTAGTTATAATCTTATCTTCCTCTACGAAATATGTAGGTTTGGTTATCAATATCAGTTTCATGTGAAAACATAATTGTGGCGCAAAGGTAGTAACATGTTTGTAATATTCCTAATGGTTTAAAGCAAAATCGTGTGCGTAACCATTGTTTTGAGGTCAATATGCCATAATTTGCTGCTTAAAACCTCGCCGTAACCGGTAATAACCTTTAAAACTTCGTTGGCTTGTGCGCAGCCAATCAAGCCGGGAGTTACTCCTAATACGCCTTTGGGAGGGGATGGCATGGATAACATTTCTTCTTCGTCGGGGAAAAGGTCACGGTAGTTTTTTCCTCCTTGGTAATTGAATACAGATACTTGTCCGTCGAAAGCTCGGATGGCTCCATAGACATACACCTTATTTAATAGGACACAGGTATCATTTATCAGGTAGCGTGTCTGAAAGTTGTCGCATCCATCGACAACGATATCGTACTGGCTGATGATTTCCTGAGCATTTTCTTTGGTCAGGCGTGTGGGATAGGCCTTGAATGTGATATGGCCGTTCAGCTTTTCCAGCCGTTGCTTGGCACAAAGAGCCTTAGGCATTCCAACTTCTGTTTCGTTGTATAAAATCTGCCGTTGCAGATTGGTTTCGCTCACGTTGTCGTCATCCATCAGTCCGATGGTACCGACTCCTGCACCGGTGAGGTAAGTAGCTATGGGGGACCCCAGTCCTCCTACGCCAACAATGAGTACTTTGGCTTGACTTAATAGGACTTGTCCGTTTTCTCCTATCTCTTCCAGTAAAATCTGACGATTATATCTTTCTTTTTCTTTCTCAGTTAGTTGCATAGCTGTTTCGTAGAAAAAGAAAGGCATCCGGATAGACTCATGATACTTTTTCCGGATACCTTTCATCTTGTTATTTCATTTCCTTTTGATTATTGGTTGGCGGCAACCGTACGATGCAATTGTGCGATGTGGTCGAATGAGGCATCCCAGTCTTTCCATACCGGTTCACGTCCGATAGCCTTGAGGGCTTTTTCAACTTCTACGGCTGTACGTTCGTCGCTGACGTGGAACTGTTCCAGTGCTTGCGGGTAAGTATAGTAACCTCCCGGCTCGGTTTTGCTTTCAGCACTCATGGTCGTTACCCCAAGTGTTGCCATGTGGTCACGGATATTGGCAGGTTCACGGGTAGAATAAGAGATATCTACATCGTGATCGAATATACGCATGGCAAATGTTACCTGAGCCAGTTCTTTGTCGCTCATGATGACATTAGGCTGGAATCCTTCATTCTCAGCCGGACGCATACGTGGAAAGTTGACACTATATTTTGTTTTCCAATAGTGCTTTTGCAGATAGCGCAGGTGATAAGCCATCATTGTTACATCTGTACGCCAGTCTTCCAGTCCGATAAGAACGCCCATGCCGATAGAGTGAACGCCGGCCTGTCCCATACGGTCAAAGCCGTTTACACGCCATTCGAATTTCGATTTCATGCCACGCGGGTGATAGATGTTGTAGCGTGCCTTGTTGTATGTTTCCTGAAAGCAGATAACCCCGTTCAGACCGTGGTTTACCAGTTCGGCATATTCTTCGGCCTTAAGCGGCATGACCTCTATCTTCAGATTTGAAAAATACGGCTTTGCCAGATCGAGAGCCTTTGCGATGTAAGGTACTCCTGCCTTTGCCGGATTTTCTCCTGTTACAATCAACAGATTTTCAAAAGGACCGAGTTTCTTAATGGCGCGGTATTCGTTCTCTATTTCTTCCGGCGTAAGGATGGTACGTGCCATCGGATTACTAATATGAAAGCCGCAGTACACACACGAGTTGGTACACGAGTTGGTAATGTATAGCGGGATAAACATAGATATAGTCTTTCCGAAACGTTCTTCGGTGTATTTACGACTCAAATGTGCCATCGGCTCGAGAAATTTCTCGGCAGCAGGTGAAATCAGTGCCATAAAGTCGTCTACGTCGCAGTGTGACTTTCCCAAAGCACGTATAACGTCGGCTTCGGTTTTTGAGTAGATGGCTTTGGTGGTTTCTTCCCAGCTTATTTTTTCTAATTCGTCACTAAACATGATATTTATGGCTAGTTTTCAATTTCTTGTATACATTCCGCTATTTTTCAAAATAGCGGAATGGTTGGTTAATTAAATGATTACTTAAGATTCGACAAGTCGCGCGATAACTTCATTGCACAGAAGTTAGGCCCACACATGGTACAGTATTCACCATCTGTGTGACGACCTTCGTTAAAATATTCCAGCGCACGGTCCGGATCAAGACTCAGGTGGAACTGGTCGCGCCAGCGGAACTCGTAGCGTGCCTTACTCAAGGCATTGTCGCGTATCTGCGCACCCGGGTGACCTTTGGCCAGATCGGCTGCATGAGCTGCAATCTTGTATGTGATAACTCCGGTACGTACGTCTTCGCGGTTAGGCAATCCCAGATGCTCTTTCGGAGTAACGTAGCACAACATGGCTGTACCGAGCCAGCCAATCTGAGCGGCTCCGATAGCAGATGTGATGTGGTCGTAGCCAGGGGCGATGTCAGTTACCAACGGACCGAGGGTATAGAACGGTGCGTTATGGCAATGGCTGATCTGGCGTTCCATGTTTTCTTTGATTTTGTGCAAAGGCACATGTCCCGGACCTTCGATGAATGCCTGTACATTCTTTGCCCATGCGCGTACAACCAGTTCGCCCATTGTATCAAGTTCTGCAAACTGGGCCTCATCATTCGCATCAGCAATGCATCCCGGACGCAGACCGTCGCCCAATGATACGGCAACGTCGTATTGGGCAAGTATATCACAAATATCGTCGAAATGCTCATAAAGGAATGATTCCTGATCGTGTACCAGACACCATTTGCTCATGATACTACCTCCGCGTGATACAATACCGCACAGACGCTTGTCGGCAAGATGTACATTGTGGCGGCGTATACCGGCATGGATGGTGAAATAGTCGACTCCCTGTTCGCACTGTTCGATCAGTGTATCGCGATAGATTTCCCACGTCAGGTCTTCTACTTTGCCATTTACCTTTTCCAGTGCCTGATAGATAGGCACGGTACCCACCGGAACCGGGCAGTTGCGTACAATCCATTCACGAGTTTCGTGAATGTTGTCGCCGGTAGAAAGATCCATCAGTGTGTCACCTCCCCATTTACAGCTCCATACAGCCTTGTCCACTTCTTCATCGATGCTGGAAGTTGTTGCCGAATTACCGATGTTGGTATTGATTTTTACCAAGAAGTTACGTCCGATAATCATCGGTTCCGACTCCGGATGATTGATGTTTGCCGGCAATACGGCACGTCCGGCTGCTATCTCGTCGCGTACAAATTCGGGAGTGATATATGTATCAATGCCCAGCTCTTTGCAGTTCATGTTCTCGCGGATAGCTACATATTCCATTTCCGGAGTAATGATACCCTGTTTGGCGTAGTACATCTGCGTGCAGCATTTTCCGGCTTTTGCACGGTAAGGCAAAGCGATATGCTCGAAACGTAGATGGTCGAGCGAATGGTCGTCGCGGCGCATCTTGCCATATCCTGAAGTAATGGAAGGCAATTGCTCTACATCGCCACGTTCCAGAATCCAGCTTTCACGCATACGGGGAAGACCTTTCTTCAGGTCGATTTCAATGTTCGGGTCACTGAACGGACCACTTGTGTCGTAAACATAAACCGGCGCATTAGGAGTGGTAACCTTTTCTCCATTAACGATTGTTACGGTAGGAGTGAGGTTTACCTTCTGCATTCCTACTTTAATGAATGGGAAAAGCGTTCCTTGCATGTAAGCCTTTTCGGCATGTGCATATGCTCTTTTGTCTTTTTCTTTATCCATGAAGATATGTATTTATTCATTTAAAAATGATGTTAGTGGAGAAGAAGCAGAAGCTACGAGGTTTTCCGACTGGATACCTAATCCTGCTTCGTAGGCGCGTCTTCCGGCAATGACTGCTTCCTTGAAAGCTTTTGCCATTTCTACCGGATTGCCTGCTACGGCGATAGCTGTATTGACCAGACATGCTGATGCACCCATTTCCATTGCTTCTGCAGCATGGCTTGGAGCACCGATACCTGCATCGACAACAACCGGTACATTACTCTGCTCAATGATAATGCGCAAGAAGTCGCGTGTCTGCAATCCTTTGTTGGTTCCGATAGGAGCGGCAAGCGGCATGACAGTGGCTGCTCCGGCTTCTTCCAGGCGTTTACATAAAGTCGGGTCAGCCTGACAGTAAGGCAATACCACGAATCCCAGTTTCACCAGTTGTTCTGTTGCCTTCAGCGTTTCAGTAGAATCAGGCAACAAGTAACGCGGATCCGGATGAATTTCCAGTTTCAGCCAGTTGGTTCCGAAAGCCTCACGTGCCATTTGTGCGGCAAAAACTGCTTCTTCGGCAGTACGTACGCCTGAAGTGTTAGGCAATAGCTGTATATGCGGATGAATAATATGGCGCAGCATGTCGTCTTCCTTGTTTTCGAGTTCGATACGTTTCATGGCAACTGTTACCATTTCAGTACCTGATGCCAGAATGGCATCTTCCATGAGTTGATTTGAATTGAACTTGCCGGTTCCCAGAAACAAGCGGGATTCAAATTCTTTTCCGGCAATAATAAGTTTTTCCATTGTATTTATTTTGTTTGAGTTTTAAAAAATAGACATTTATTGTTGAGCCGTCTGCTTGGATAGCCGGATAGCTTCGAGTATGCGATGCGTTTCATCTGCCGGATTGTCTGCCCGTAGAATTGTTCCACTCAGGGCAATGCCTGTAACTCCGGTTTGCATGATAGCAGGAATATCATCGTAGGTAATACCTCCGATAGCAACAATTGGCAGATTGATGCCGGCAGCTTTCATCTGTGATACGATGGAAGCATATCCTTCCAGTCCAAGAATTGGGCTGAGATTCTTCTTGGTTGTTGTAAAGCGGAACGGACCGCACCCGATGTAATCGGCTCCTGCCTGATAGTGCATCTGTACGTCTTCGAAAGTGTTTGCTGTTCCTCCGATGATAAAGTCTTTGCCCAGAATTTGTCTTGCTTCGGCAATGGGCATATCCTTTTTCCCCAGATGAACCCCGTCGGCATGCAGCTCTTTTACCAGTTCCACCTGATCGTCGATAATGAAGGTGGCTCCGTATTCCTTACATAACGCCTGTACACAGACAGCTTCCGTACGGACTTCTTCGGGAGTGGCATCTTTCATTCGCAATTGAATCCAGCGGCATCCGCCCTCGAGCGCCATGCGTGCTGAATCATAATAAGAATACCGGTCGGTAAAATGTGTGATAAACTGTAAATCCATTGCCTTATCCTCCGCATGCAGCTTTAATGATAACCAGACTGTCGCCTTCCTGTATTACCTGTTCTGCCCACTGGCTGCGAGGTATCATGCGATTGTTCAATGCAATGGCAACGCCCTGCGACGGTAAATCCAATTGCACGGCCAAAGCTGAAATAGTATTTCCTGTGGTAAGTTCCACCTCTTTGTTGTTGACTTGTACTTTCATAAATGTTGATGTGTTAGTGAAAGTAATAACAAAGAGTTGTCCCGGAAGCCGGAGAAGATATATAGACGAATAACAATCCCTTCGGCGGTACTAACCGCATCAGGTGCTTAGGGTATAATCTCAGCCCGTCGAAAAAGGGCACCCCTTTGTTTTACTTGTGGACAAAGATACACTTTTTGATGTATATCTTTATCATTTTTACATTGTTTTTCTTTTATTTTTTTGCGACTGCTGAAATCCGTATATCTGTAATTCGGGTTATATTTCCCGCAAAATGGTTAGAAGGCAATTGAAACAGAAGTTTTATTTTTGCATCGTCATTAAAAATAGAATATTATGTATATTGAAAAAATCAATTCTCCTGCCGATGTAAAGGTACTGTCTGTAGAGCAAATGGAAGTGCTGGCCACTGAGGTGCGTCAGGCTTTGTTGCATAAACTGAGTGAACATGGAGGTCATATCGGCCCTAATCTGGGCATGGTAGAAGCAACCATTGCTTTACATTATGTATTCAATTCTCCATACGACAAGATTGTATACGATGTGTCACACCAGAGCTATACGCACAAAATATTGACCGGAAGAAAGGAAGCCTTTCTGAATGCCGCCGATTATGATAAGGTGTCCGGTTATACGAATCCGCAGGAAAGCGAACACGATTTCTTCACTATCGGACATACTTCGACGTCTGTCAGCTTGGCTTGCGGACTGGTGAAGGCGCGTGACCTGAAGGGGGATAGCGAAAATATTATTGCCGTAATTGGTGACGGCTCTTTGAGCGGAGGAGAGGCTTATGAGGGATTGAGCAATGCGGGAGAGAACGGGACAAACATGATTATTGTGGTAAACGATAACGAGATGTCCATTGCCGAAAATCATGGAGGATTGTATCAGAACCTGCGTTTGTTGCGTGAAACAGAAGGTAAAGCGGAATGTAATTTCTTCCGCTCACTGGGATTGGATTACATGTTTGTGAAAGACGGAAATGATATTGCTTCGCTGATTACAGCCTTTAAGGCAGTAAAAGATACACCACGTCCGGTTGTGGTTCACATTCACACCTTGAAAGGAAAGGGATATTTACCGGCTGAAACCCACAAGGAACAATGGCATTGGGGAATGCCTTTCGATTTGAAGACAGGAGCTCCTAAGTTTGATTTTTCAGGAGTGGAGGATTATTCCGACCTGACTGCGAAGTTTTTGCTCGATGAGATGAAGAAAGACAAGTCGGTGGTAGCTATAACATCCGGTACTCCTTCTGTTATCGGGTTTACTCCTGAACGCAGACAGCAGGCAGGACGTCAGTTTGTCGATGTGGGTATCGCCGAAGAACATGCTGTTGCGCTGGCTTCCGGTATTGCGGCCGGTGGCGGAAAGCCCGTCTATGGAGTATACAGTTCGTTTATCCAGCGCACTTACGACCAACTTTCTCAGGATTTGTGCATCAATAATAATCCGGCTACGATTGTTGTCTTTATGGGAACCATAGCAGGAATGAACGATGAAACTCATCTGGGTTTCTTCGATATTCCGTTGATTTGCAATATTCCCAACATGGTTTACTTGGCGCCGACTTGTAAGGAAGAGTATTTCGCTATGCTGAAATGGTCTATTTATCAGAACAAATATCCGGTTGCCATTCGTGTTCCGGGAGCATCTGTCGTTTCCGGCAATCAGGAATACGATACCGATTACAGCGATTTGAATCACTATAAGCTGGTTCGGAAAGGAGAGAAAGTCGCCATTTTAGGATTGGGAGCATTCTATTCGCTGGGAGAAGCTGTTGCCAAACGTCTGAAAGAGGAATCTGGAATAGAAGCAACATTGATAAATCCACGTTATATTACCGGGCTGGATGTTGCAATGCTGGAAGACCTGAAACAGTCCCATTCGTTGGTTGTAACCTTGGAAGACGGCGAGATAGACGGTGGATTTGGTGAAAAGATTGCTCGTTTCTATGGTGATTCGGACATGAAGGTCTTGACTTACGGTGTGCGTAAAGAGTTTGCCGACCGTTACATTACAGAGGAACTGCTGAAGGAAAACCGGTTGACTGACGTTCAGATAGTAGAAGATATCTGTAAACTTTGCTGAAGTCTGTCCGGACAGGCAATATAAAGAAAAGACTATGCCACACGTCTGATGTCGGCATAGTCTTTTATCTAACAACAGGTTTCAGCGTTTTTTCCTATTTTATCCATTCTTTTCCCAGACTGAGTGTACAGAGTGATTCTATACGGATAGTGAAATCACCAAGACTGTTGGGAATATAAGGATAAAGTTGCGGGTTCGAATCAGAGTAGGGCAGGTATTGCACCTTGATAACCCGGATAGTACCTTGTGTATCGTAACGTCCGTCGTTATTGTCCACCATATATAATGTATCAACGAATCCTGCATCGTCAAAGGTGACTCCCCATAGCGTAACAGCGTGTGTCGACCATCTTTTCCCTAAATTAATGATGAACAAGATACCTTGTTGCGATGATAACGCCTGCTTTATAATTGCGTTGAAACCTTCGCGTGTCAGGGCGTTTCCTACATATTCTTTGCCCAGTGAATGAGTTCCCAATTGTTCGCGGAAAAATCCTGCTGCCGGATCTGTAGGATCAGTATCATATATCCGGTTGTGAAATACCCCGTTGAAGAACCAGTTTATAGCCTTTAGCGGATAATTTCCCTGATTGGGGAAATGATTCTTGTATAGTTGGAAAATCTCACTATGCAGCATATCGACCGGCATAGCCCGTGGTCCCTTGTATGCCTTGACAGCTTCTGTTTCACGGTTCTGTTGCAGCCACCAGTGAATCAGGTTGGATGTTGCGGCAGCCCAGCACATCAGTCCGTCGCCTCCGGCTGTTACGTCCGATGGATCGATTTTGTTGCAGTCGAACCATCCGCAGTCTTTTACCCATTTCAGTTGCGTATGGTCTATGTTCCATTGTTCGGGAGCAGGCTCTTTTATCCCATATATCCATTGAGTCTTTCCGGCAAAGTTGTCGGTTGTACCTCCCTTTTGTACATTGATACGGTAAGTTATTTCTTTACCAGCTTCCAAAGCCTCAAAAGGCTTTCCTTCCAGTGTTTCGGGTACCGGCACAATTGTTTCTTTTCCTGCTATGCGGATACGTATCCAGCCTTCCGGACGCAACTCATTTGTCGCCTGTGGACATAGCAATGCCGTCCATCTTGCATTGTCCGCTTGCTGGGCAGGTGTAATCCACTGATAGTCGGACGGGGCATTCAGCGTGCCGTCTGATAAGTCGAATGGTAACAGGCGAGGAGCATGTATCTGAATTTCGGCTTGCTGTAATTGTTCCGTTGGATAGGAATCATCCTTACTTTCCAGTACGATGTGCAGCCGGTTTAGCGCATGAGTAAAATTCAGTTGTACTTTTTCTCCCGATTGGGCACGGGTTTTTGCAACCAGTAAATCGGAATGGCGGTAACCTTCTTCCTGCTGGTCAGCTTCGAGTGTATGAACATAATTGGATGAAATCTGGCTTGCCTCATAAAGCCGATGCATGGAAGCAACGTGCCATGCTGTGAACTCCACCTGCTCTCCCAACTCTTTCCAGTATATATCGGGTTTCCATGTCCCGTTTTCCAGATGCAGTGTATAGTGTTGAGAATGTCCGCTGGTGATATCTTGTGCGTATACCAGTATGGTGTCACCTTCTTCGAAATGGCCGCTGCCATCAGTATGTATAACGGCTCGTGAGCCTTGTAGCGATATATTCCATTCTACCTGACTGCCGGAAGTTTGCATTGCTTCGTTTTCTGGAAAATTTCTGTTACACGAAGCAATGCAAAAACTCAGCAAGCAGATTTTTAGAAAAGCAGTTAAGCGTAAAACCCTATTCATCATTAAAACTGTTCCTTGGTATGTATAAGTTATGTTGCCTTTATGAAGATGGAACAAAAGATGGCTTGAAAAGGGTTTTTCTTTGTTGTGGTTTTAATATTAATTATGAATTTCCGCTTCTGCTTCTGGCGTCTGCCTATTTATTTCTTGTGACTGTATAGAGTACTTTACCGTCTTTGTTTATCATGTGCAGGTTCAGTACCTTCTTGTCGGCTGTTATCAGTGAGAATCCGGTTTCACTGCTACAGAACTTTGTACCGTCGATTGGTTTAACCTCACGGCCCAGTGAACCGGAAGTGTTTACAACATAGTCGATAGAACTGTTCGGCTGGCGGACATGCTGGAAGTTATGTATGTGTCCGCATAAGTACATATCTACATTTTTATGCTTGCGGAGCACTGTGTCCAGACGTTTCTGCAAGTCGGTACGTTCGGATGTACTTTTGTCTGTATCTGCATAAATAGGGTGATGGCCCACTACCAGTACCCAGTCTTCCTTGGCCGTTGTAAGCACTGAGTCTATCCATGCCAGTTCTTTGTTCATGTCCTGTTTGCAGGCATCAGGATATTTTTCCGTATCTTTGCGGTACTTATCCAGTAAGGGTGCTGTATCTACCATGACCAGGCGGACTGTCACGCCGTCATTTTCCTCTACGCGTGTATAGTAGCGGTCGGGCATTCTCCAGCGTGCACTGACATTGCTGTAGTCGATGACAGCTTGTGTGTTACCACGATATTCATGGTTGCCCAATACAGGATACCAGGGAATCATCAGGTCCGGATGGCTGTAGATAAGCTCGTAGTTCGTCATCCATAACGGATCGTTTACGCTGCGTACACCTTCAAAGTGGTGAACATCGCCGGCAGCTACCACAAATTCGATGTCGACATTTTCTGCCATTTTGCCCATCAGTTCGGCTATCGGTTTCTGGTCATAGTAACCATTTCGTCCCAAGTCGTTGGCCAGGATAAAATTGACAGGCTTTTCCAGCTTTTTCCATTCTGTTGCATTTTGAGCAAATCCGCTTATAGCGGCGAGAGCCACACACAGTGTGATAAATGTTTTCTTAATTGAAGTCATAATAAGTTGTTTTTTTATACCATGCAAAGTTCGATGCAGATTCTGAAAAAAATATGAATTATGCATCCTAAAAGATGATTTTTTTTAGAAAAGAAAAGGTCCGAAACTTTGGAATAGCCCCGAACCTTTCTTATTTGACAAAGTTTAATTTATAAATTAGAAATGATTATTTCGTTCCGTAAGCACCATAACGAGCTTCAACAGCAGGAGAAGTATAAGTCTGTCCGTTGACTTTCAAACCTTCTGTTCCGAAATAAGGAGCCATTGCTTCATCGTTTCCATCGTAAGCACCTGTCAGGACTGGAGAATCAGCTTGTACATGGAAGTCCCATGCATCCTGATAGATATAATCGGTCAGCGCTACATCGTTGATAGGGAAGTTGACAAATTTCGGATCATTGACTGCACATTCTGCTTCGCTCTTGGTAATAATGCTGTGTGCATCTACTACACCTTCATAATAGTTCTTGTGCTTGTAAGCATATCCTTCCCATGAGTAAGCTACACCCGATTCGTCTTCGAATACAATATCACTTTTCTGAGTTCCTGAAGCATAGTAATTATAGTCGATAACCGACTGGCTGCAATATCCTTCATCCGGATTGTTTGGCTGATCATAGTTAGGAGTCATGGCTCTGAACTTACAGTTTACCATCAAGTTGTTGAATACATTGACCAATGCATTCTTTTCAGCATAGACACATCCGCCTTTTCCTCCGTCACGGCGCCATCCGGCATTGATGATTGTATTGTTATAAGCCTGAATCTTTGCCATATTGCGGTCTTCACTCTGACCAGAACTTGACAGCTTCAAGCCGTTGGTATTCGGGCTGAACATTACGTTTCCTGCGACATCGACTACACAACCTGCTTTAACATTTACTGCTTCGGCACCATCATATCCGTTGGCTGCGAAAATATTGTTAGCAATGATGGCGTTACCTCCCATCAGGTAGATACCATCCGACCAGCCGTTACGCAGAATAGAATTTGTAATGACATAGTGACCGTTGATATTGTCTGTTGTAATTTGCGGATAAGCATCGTCACCGGCTGTATAGATATTTGCATTGGCAGCAGGAGAGCCACTGATAACCTGACCACCCGTATATTCAATAATGGTATGGTCTATCAGCATTTCCGCACAGGTTGAAGTAGCTACGATACCTCCCCACAATCCGGCCAGGGCATTTGCTTCTGTACGTTCATCTTGTGGAACAGAGAATAAAATCGGTTTTTCGGCTGTTCCTTCGCAATAAAGGTTACCGTTTACTGTGAATTCAACAGGAGCATGGTTGGCACCAACTCCGTCTGTGCTTACGATAATCTGTGCTCCTTCTTTGATGATAAGACTCTTGCCTTCGGGAACTGTATAGTGATTGGTTAGCGTTACGACTGTATCAGCAGGCCAGACAATGACATCGTCATTACTTTCGTTGCCGTTTCCTTCCGGGGTTTCTGTGTCATTTCCATTCGAAACGGTATCGTCTTCCGAACAAGCTGCCATGAAAGACAGTGCAACCAAGGCTGTTCCAGCCAATAAATAATTCTTCAGTTTCATGTTGTAATAATAATTTTGTTATTAGTGTTTAATCTTTAGTTAGTTATAATTTGTATCTGATTCCTATCATGATTGATTGTCCGTGCCATTCCTTACGTTCGATTACGTTGCCGTCTTTACGTTCTGACTTTACAGTTTCTGTTTGCGGACTGTTTTGGATGAATCGAAGCAAAGGGGTATCCAGTAAGTTGGACGCTTTGGCAAAGATGCTGATGCCATTCTTGAAACTCTTTTCAACGGAAGCATCCAACTGCATGTAACCGTCTTCCCAGATATCATCGTTGTACCAGTTGGAAATATCGCTCAGGCGTTTTCCTGTATAGCTTCCGGCGATTTGTCCTTCCCAGCCGTATTTGGTACTCTTGAAGAGCAGGGACAGATTGGCTACGTGGGCAGCCTGTCCGAACAGCGGGCGGGTCTGTGAAATACTCTTTACGTCATTGCCTTCCATGATACGCTTGTTTGTGGTGATGGAAGAATGTGTGTAAGTATAGTTTGCCTTGATTCCGAACCAGTTGAAGTATTTCATGATATCTACTTCCACGCCCAGGTTGGTAGCATTACCAAAGTTCATCGGTTTGTAGTAAGTATCTTGTCCCTCGTTCAGCAAACCATATTCAATCGGGTTCTTCAATCTTTTATAGAACATGCCCACCATGAACTGTTCGGATGTTTTGGGAAAGAATTCATAACGCAAGTCGATGTTGTCGGCTACTGTATGTTTCAGGTCGGGATTACCTTTTTCCTTATAGTCTTCGTTGATGATGCTGTAAGGTACAATTTCGAAGAAACTCGGGCGGTTGATGGAACGTGCGTATGAGAAACGCAGGTTGGCATTTTTGTGTACTCCGTATTTTACGTGAAAACTTGGCAGTACATCGGTATATTTCTGGTTGCCTTCCGGATCCGCATTATCGGTAGGAAACTCCAGTACATATCCCTGATTGGTGTGTTCCATACGTACTCCTGCAATGAACTCCCAGTTGCGGTAAGTATATTTTGCCATTCCGTAGGCTGCACCGATTTTTTCCGTCGCATCATAGTTCAGCGGATCGGTGATGTTTCCGTATTTTTGTGGAGTAAACAGAATTTCATCGTAGTTGTTCCAGTCCTCGCCCTGATACTGTGGATCTTTCGCTCCTGTAGCAGAGTTGAACGTATATTCATTGAAGAAGCTGTTGCGCTTTTTGTCGCGGTACATACCTCCTGCCGAGAAGTCGAATACAGAACCGTTGTCCAGTTTCAGTTTGTACATCAGGTCTACATAGCCCGTTTTATCCTTGTCGGAATTATGTTCCCACCGACGGGTAGCAGCTCCCGAGGTCTGGACATGGCTTCCTTGCATAAAGATTTCTGTATTGTCAGGGGTTTCGCTGTAAGCTTTCGAAATGACGGCCGACCAGTTCAGGCGGAGAGCTCCGTCGTCCAGAAAAGCATGTTCTCCCTTCAGGGTAGAATTGATGATGTACTGGTGGTTCCATTTCATACGTACCGAGCCTTCCTCGTCGTCGTGACTGTCACGAACTTCGGCCTCGCGCATGTCCATGTAACCGTTGTACCATGTCAGTTTATGGTTGGCACTGATTTGATAGTCCAGTTTGGCATGTGCCCCGATTCGTGTCTGCTGGGAAGAATAGTTACGGTATTCGATGCCATTGTGTGTGGTTCCCGGCTGGTAATACAACTGACTTTCCTTGCCTCGATAGGTGTTCAGGAAACTTCCTGCAAGCATTACACCCAGTTTGTCCTGAAAGAAACGGTCGCCGTAAGACAGTCCGGCTGTCAGGTCGGGCAATGGCTTTTTCCATGTCATGTGCAGATTGTCGGTTGTGAAATTATCCATTGTCACCCGGTTGTCTTCCGGTTTTCCCATCTGTTCGTAGGGTGACTGCTTGACGATTGCTCCATGATTGAACGACTGGAAGTCGCGGTCGAAATACATGGCGTTGTATCCGGTTGAAACATTTGCTGTAAACTGTCTTTCGGAAGGGGCATCCTTCATAATCAGATTCACGGCACCGCCGATTCCGTCACCTTCCATGTTGGCAGTAAGCGACTTGGTTACTTCCAGTCGGTCCAGCATTTCCGACGGGAAAATGTCCAGCGGAACAAAACGGTTCTTGTTGTCCGGACTCGGAATCTTTACTCCGTTTATCAGTGTATAGTTGTAACGCTTGTCCATACCGCGAAGAATAGCATACTGACCTTCGCCGCTGCTGTTACGTTCGATGGTTACACCCGACATACGCTGTATTACGTTTGCTACTGTAATATCCGGTGAAAGTTCGATAGCCTTGGCACTCATCACGTTTACCACGTTCATGGCCGAGCGCTCGATACCGCGTGCTCCGGCTTCCGTACGTCCGGGATTGCTTGCTACCACCGTAACACCTTCCAGTACGACGTCGTCGCTTTTCAGGGGAATGACGATTTCTGTATCCTTACTTCCAATCTCTATTTCACATTTCTTATATCCCACGTAGGAACATACCAGTGTATACTTGGGACGTGCTACCGACAGGTTAAAGCTTCCGTCCATTCCCGATACTGCACCTTTACCGGGCTCTTCTTTAATAAGAATGGAAGCTCCGATAATTTCCTCGCCTGTCTGTGCGTCTGTTACTTTACCTTTTATGTCTCTTGCATGGATGTTTGTAGTCGCAAGAAGTAGTAAACCTAATACCAAACTTGATTTCATCTGTTTTTTTTATTTTGACGCTGCAAATGTATGCCTTGTGTTTTTCATGGTGGTTTCGGCGATATTTCAAAAATAATACAAAATGGAGTTTGGGGAGTTTTGTACGTTTTTATTGATGTCTGAAGAGGGCGAAAAAAACATGCCGACGTTTTCGGAAAAACGTGGGCACGTTTTAGGGAAAACCTCGGCATGTTTTTTTTTAATTTGTACAAAAAATAAGTGAAACGTCAGCATCTTTTTTTTTAGAGCTGAAAACGCCTTCAGAACAGGCTGTAGGGCTGTTCCGGCTTAGTCGTCGGATTTGGATACGGCTACGGGCAGTTGTATGTTTTTTTCTACCTGCATCCAGTAGTTGTATACATCTTTCCAATGGTAGTAAGGCGCTATGTCTGTATCTACCGGCAGTGTGACTTCACGTTCGTTGAGCAGGATTTTAACCAGAATATCGTTATTACCGGGCTTGCGGAAGAAGATAAGCTGGATGTTTCCACACATCGGAATAATCCGGTAGGTGCGGTAAGTATCGGCTATTTTCTGCCAGTCGGTCGTGGCGCAAGTCAGCTTGTTGATACCCATCAGGGCAGCCAGCGGGGCAAGGTTCGTATCGTGTCCGTAGCGTAAGGTCACGCAGTTTTTCTTCGAGGCGATGACTGTATCGGCTGTCTCGATGAAATTCTTCAGCAGGTTACGTTCCAGCTTGTACATGCACGAGCCGCTCAGCGGAGAAGCTCCTTTTTCGTAATACCACTCAAAGTTGTTGCGTTGCCACAGGTCGTAACGTTCACGAGGAGTAAACAGGAAAGAAAGGTCTTTCTGCTGGTAGCTGCTCTGGCTGATACCGTCGAGTTCGAATAAATCCTGCATCAGTTGTACGGGATTCTTTACGCTGTCTGGTTCTACAAACAGTTGTTTCATCAGGCGTTGCGGATGAACATACACACTGTCGGCAGCACGGTATACACTGTCGGCGTTGGCCAGATGCATTTCTTCGTATGTCGGATTCTTATATTTTATATAATAAGCGTCGTGTTCGCTGGCATCCGTTGTAATGGTCAGCTGCGGATTCAGTCCTTTCAGTTCCACGCATGCGGCAGCCATCGAGAGAAATGCGCGTGTCTTATACGTAGACCGTGCATCGACATGCGTACCGTTCGAAAATACTTGCGGGTAGTTGGCGTACATACGCTGTATCAGTTCTCGGTGCTGCTGTGCACCTTTGGGAGTCAGTTCACCGTATCTGCCTTCGGCTTCCGCAGCCAGCTTTTCGATAATGCTCAGGGCACGCTTGCCGTCGGCTGTAAGTTGATTCCGCTGTGCCGCTTCTCTCAGAATACTCAGGGGTACGTCGTATTTTTTCTTTTTGGTGAGGTAGCGTGAACCGTGGCGGGCAAAGGTGGAAATATAAAAAGGTGTATAGCCTTCGGGGGCGGGAGTGAGCGATGTTTCCGGTGCCTGATAGGCATAATATTTGCCGGCAGCAAGTGCTGGATTGGCATTGATTTCCTCGAAAGCGCTTTGGGCTATTGCCGGAATAGATATGAATCCGGCCAGTAACATAGAAATAACTGTTTGTTTCATTTGATTTTTTTCGATTGGTTCAGCATGCAAAAATAAGGGCTTTCCTCCCATAACCATATATTTGTCCGGAAGAGATTGTTGTCTTGGCGATGAATGAAACAGAGGTGTAATATGAATGTAATAATGAAGGAAGCCGTTTCAAACAAGGAATTCCCTGTTTGAAACGGCTTTATATGGGCGATGTTTGTGTAAACAGATTTTGTACCGATAATCGATTGTACTCCTTATTTATATATAAGGTATTTGATAAAAAGGTAACCTCCGAACACCTGTAAGGCCATGCCCGGCAGTCCGATTCGGAAATCTTGCAGTGCTGTATGAAGACTGCCGCTCAACAGCCATTCTCCCAGCGTGCCAGTTACCTGATAGAATGCTACTACCAGCAACAGAAGAAGCACGGAAACCTGTTTGCTGCGGTGTGCAATGTATCCGGCTCCGGCGGCAAGGAGTACAGATTTCATCAAGATGGCAGGGAGCACGGCGGGAGCGGGCATTCCGAACAGCCAGGAGTTGACCAGCGGAGAGGCTATGGCTGTCAGCAGTCCGGCTTTCCATCCATATTTGTAGGCACCGATGAGCGTGAAGAAATAAATGGGCAGCCACGTGGTTCCTCCTGCGGGGAAGAGGTGGAACAACTGAGGCAGTACGACATTTCCGGCTACGAACATCAGCGCAGTCAGGTAAGTCTGTATCTCATTGTAATCCAATGAATAAAGTTTTACGGTCGATTTCATGATATGTCTTTGTTTTAAATATGATTCTTGTTTCTGAGTTGTGCGACAAACGCTTTGATGGCAGGAAACATTTCTTCGGGAGTATTCAGATCCTTGCAGGCTGTTTCCAGCGGACATCTTCCGGTTTTGTCACGGTTGACGATGAAGGGTGTTTCTTCCTTAAAGTCTGTCGGGATGCCGGCTGCGCGCAATACGGAAAGAGCTGAAGAGCTGATGACATCGGCATATACCTCTTTCATCTTTCCCAGCACGATGAGGGCGGCAGCCCCTTTCCCGATAACCTTGTCGGCTATGCGGGCACCTTGCATGAACGCTTTCTCGTTTTCGTACAAATCGTACAGGTCGGCTACTCCGCGACGGGTAAAGGTACGGATTTTTCCTTCCTTTTCTATTACGCACGAATAGCCTCCCGTATGTAATGTTTCAATCAGTTCTTCCATCGGGTTACAACGTTTCTTGCTTGAGCTGTTCTACATACTGGTCGATGCGGTGCAGTTCTTTCGGTATGTCGATGGACTGCGGGCAGTGAGGTACGCACTGGCTGCACCCGATGCAGTGGCTTGCCTGACGCAACTTCGGAACACTTCGGTCGTAACCTACCAGGAAGGCGCGCCGTGCCTCGGCGTAATTCTCGTCGAGCTTGCTCTTTGGCATATACCCTTCGTTCACACATTTATTATAATGAACGAGGATGGCAGGTATATCGATGCCGTAGGGGCAGGGCATACAATACTTGCAGTCGTTGCACGGAACGGTAGGGTAGCGTAGCATTAGCTGGACTGTTTCTTCGAGGAAGTCTTTTTCTTCCTGTGTCAGCGGTACAAGCGGCGAATAAGTACGTATGTTGTCTTGCAGATGTTCCATGTAAGTCATACCGCTCAATACCGTCAGCACCTTTTCGGGTGAGCCGGCAAAACGGAAAGCCCACGAAGCTACACTGCCTTCAGGATTGCGTTCTTTCAAACGTGTGAACACGTGTTCCGGAATATTCGAGAGTCGTCCGCCCAGCAACGGTTTCATAACGACTACCGGAATGTTTCGTTTGCTGACTTCGCTGTACAGATAGTCGGCATTGATGTTGTTGCCCGACGCATGTTTCCAGTCGGAATAGTTGAGCTGTATCTGTACAAAATCCCAGTGTACCTTGTCGTGCAAGGCAAGTGCCTTGTCGAATTCCTCCTTGACGCCGTGAAACGACCATCCCAAGTGTCTGATTCTTCCGGCTTCGCGCTCTTTCAGCAGAAAATCCAGCAGCCCGTTGTCGAGAAAACGTCCTTCCAGACCTTTCTTACCCGGTGCACCCAGCATGTGAAGCAAGTAGTAGTCGATGTAATCTACTTGTAGTTTCTCCAGTGAATTATGGTACATCTTTACTCCAAAGTCATAGTCAGAGTTCGAGAAGTTAGACATCTTCGTCGCAACAAAGAACTTTTCCCTCGGATGACGTTTCAGGGCAATACCCGTCGATGTTTCCGACCATCCTTGCACATATACAGGGGCCGTATCGAAATAATTCACCCCGTGTTCGATGGCATAATCCACCAGCCGGTTCACTTCTTCCTGATCGATGACATTACCTGTGCCGTCGGGGGCAGGGAGTGTCGGCCAGCGCATGCATCCATATCCTAACAGAGATACCTTATCTTTATATGGAGGAAAGTTGCGGTATGTCATTTTACCGATTGGTACCGGAGTATTTCCTTCTTTTTCCGTGTCTTTTTTAGGCGAACATCCGTAAAGCGAGGCAGTTGCTCCCAGTGTACTGATGCCTACAATCTTCAGAAAATCCCTGCGGTTAATATTGTGTTGTTTGTCCATTTTCCTATAAATTTTTGAAAAGAGTTAGCCTGAAAAATAAATTAAATCACACGATGATGTTCGTGCCCTTCCACATAAATGGCGCTGAATGGACGTGCCGGACAGAGGTTTTCGCAGGCTCCGCAACCGATACAGCGCTCGGTGTTGACGGCGGGAATCTTGAGCGATTCCGGATTTCCGGCTTCCGATGGAATCATGGAGATGGCATTTACCGGACAGTGGCGTGCACAGTTGCCGCATTCCTGCTTGTCGGTAAGTGGAATGCAGTAGTCTTTTACCCATACGGCATGTCCGATTTGAATGGATGATTTCTCGGCTTTGTCTATTTTAAGAATAGCTCCTGCGGGACAGACTTCCGAACATTTGGTACATTCCGGGCGGCAGTAACCGCGTTCGTAAGACATGGTAGGTTGCATAAAAGTATCGAGCGACTGCGATGGACGCAAGACTTCGTTGGGACATGCCGACACACACAACTGGCAGGCAGTACAATGCTGCTGCATGTTGCGCGCGCTTTGTGATCCCGGAGGAGTAATCGGTGTCTGGCGCTTCGGCGCTTTCTTCTCGATGATGTCTGCCAGTCCGCCGTCCATCTTGATCTTTTCAGCTTTTTCGGCAACTTGTGCCTGAATGGAAGAGGTCAGCAGAAGCAGGGAGCTGGCAAGAAACTCTCGTCTGTTCTCGCCTTTCGGCTGGGCAGCCGGTTGACTTTCGGCCTTTTTAGAGTAAGCAAACCGGTAGTGGATAGCATCTTTCTTGCATTTTCCGATACAGTTCATACAAGCCACACACCGGCTGTGGTCTACCTGATAATTGTCAGTATCGATGCACGATGCCTTGCAGTTGCGGGCACACAGCGTACACTTGTTGCATTTCTCCTTGTCGATACTGATGCGGAACAAGGAGAAGCGTGAGAGGAATCCCAAGATTGTACCTACCGGACAAATGGTGTTGCAGTAAGTGCGGCCGTTTCTCCATGCCAGAACAATGACGAGCACTGCCATTGCTATGGCTATAATAAAGGTAGGCAGGCTTTTGAGCCATACATCTGTGCGGTAAAACGTATAACTGTCTATCCGTTCCGCAATGGCTGCCAGCAGGTTGTTGCCCCAGATCCATACAGGCTGGAAAACATTATTGGCCATTCGTCCGTAAATACCATACGGGTCGAGCAGTGCAACAAAGGCATGTATGCCGGCAATGAAAGCGACTACCAGCAAAATAAGCATGACATACCGCAGCCAGCTCTTGGGCTTGGAATAGGTGTAGGGCATTTTTTTCTTCCCTTTGCCTATGCGCGCCACAATGTCCTGAAAGACTCCCAACGGACAGATGACCGAACAATAAATACGACCGCCTACCAATGTAAGCAAAACCAAGAATAAAATGACTCCGGCGTTGAGTGCCAGTACCGCAGGTAGAAACTGTATCTTGGCCAGCCAGCCGAACCAAAGATGCAAGATGCCTGTAAAGTCTACGAAGAGTAGCGTAATGAGCAGGAAACAAATCGCTGCCAGTATCCTTCTGATTTTCCGTAGCATGATTTTGATTTTTAAGATTTACTTGCCAAAACTGTTTGATAGCAAAAGTACGAAAAATCTTGTATGGGCGAATATTTGTCACAAAGAAATTAAAAAATATATCATATATTCATGGAAATGTTGAAAATACCGTAAAAATATAACTCTGTGGCAGTGGCGGATAAAAGGAAAAGGCGTAGAAAGTGCTCTTCTGCATTTGGACTGATGTGCAGACGGGCTGCGAAAACATGCTTTTATGTCTTCTATTTAAAAACAATCTAAATAACTTGCATAGCATGTTTCAATGATATATCTTTGCGGAAAATAAAAACAAACATGAGGTTATCTGAACTACAAACTGGAGAAAAGGGCGTAATCATCAAGGTAATGGGACATGGAGGCTTTCGTCGTCGTATTATCGAGATGGGATTTGTTAAAGGTAAAACAGTAGAAGTCCTTTTAAATGCTCCCTTAAAAGACCCTATCAAATATAAGATTATGGGGTACGAAATATCACTTCGCCGGCAAGAGGCTGCTATGATTGAAGTGGTAAGTGAAGAAGAAGCACGCGAATCTATGCAGGAAACGCATTTCCATAATCCGATAGCTGAAGATATTCCCGTATCTGAAGCAAAACTGAAAGAAATAGCAAGTGGAAAGCGCCGTACGATAAACGTAGCACTGGTCGGCAATCCGAATTGTGGAAAAACATCACTCTTTAATGTTGCTTCCGGCTCACACGAGCATGTTGGTAATTACAGTGGCGTGACGGTGGACGCTAAGGAGGGACATTTCGACTTTCAGGGTTATCATTTCCGTCTGGTTGATTTGCCGGGAACTTATTCGCTTTCGGCTTATAGCCCTGAGGAATTGTATGTTCGTAAGCATATCATCGATGAAACTCCGGATGTGATAATTAATGTGGTCGATGCGGGTAACTTGGAACGCAACCTGTATTTGACTGCTCAGTTGATAGACATGAACGTTCGGATGGTTGTGGCATTGAACATGTATGATGCGCTTCAGCATAGTGGAAATACGCTTGATTATAAAAAACTCGGTCAGTTGTTTGGTGTTCCTATCGTTCCTACCATCAGCCGTACGGGTATGGGTATCGACAATTTGTTTCATGTAATAATCGGGCTGTATGAAGGTGCCGATTTTATGGGGCAGAAAGAGGAGATACAAAACGAAGCAATGCGTGAATATCGGGAGTGGCATGACAAATATGTTCCCGACCATAAATATGGAAGTCATGATGAGGAAACGCAGGAATTCGATGGAAAGAGTTATATCCGCCATATACATATTAATCATGGTCCGGAACTGGAACGTAGCATTGATGCGGTGAAAGAGGAAATTTGTAAGGATGAAAATATACGTTACAAGTATTCTACTCGTTTCCTCGCGATTAAATTGCTGGAAAATGATAAGGACATCGAACAGCGTGTAATATCGACTTTGCCCAACGGGAAGGAAGTGATGAGAATTCGTGATAAGGAGGCAGAAAGGATACGCCTGTCGATGAATGAGGATAGTGAGCAGGCCATTGCCGATGCCAAATATGGATTTATCACCGGAGCGCTGAAAGAAACTTTTACGGAAAAGAATCAGGATACGGAGATGTTTACTCGTATCGTCGACAGTATAGTGACGCACAAAATTTGGGGGTTCCCTATTTTTTTCGTCTTTCTTTATCTGATGTTTGAATGCACCTTTGTCTTCGGGGAGTATCCGAAGGGATGGATAGAATGGATTGTTGCACAGATTGCTTCATTGGCCGAGAACTTCATGCCGGCAGGGCCTGTTAAGGACTTGATTGTGGACGGTATAATCGGAGGAGTAGGGGGCGTTATCGTGTTCCTACCTAATATCTTGCTGCTGTATATCTTCATTTCGTTTATGGAAGACTCAGGATATATGGCACGTGCGGCATTTATCATGGATAAGATCATGCATAAGATGGGACTGCACGGTAAGTCGTTCATTCCGTTAATTATGGGATTTGGCTGTAATGTACCTGCCATCATGGCATCGCGCATTATTGAAAGCCGTAAATCTCGCCTGGTAACGATATTGATTAATCCGCTTATCTCATGTAGTGCCCGATTGCCTATTTATCTGGTTATGATCGGAGCTTTCTTCCCATCGAAAGCAAGTCTGGTATTATTGTCTATTTATGTAATAGGTATTCTGCTGGCAGTGCTGATGGCACGTATTTTCAGTCGTTTTATTGTAAAAGGTGATGATGCTCCGTTTGTGATGGAACTTCCTCCTTATCGTATGCCGACTCTCAAGTCTGTACTTCGTCATACGTGGGAAAAAGGTGCACAGTACTTAAAGAAGATGGGGGGAGTTATTATGGTGGCCTCTATTATTATCTGGTTCTTGGGATATTATCCGAATCATAATGCCTATTCTACGACAGCAGAACAACAGGAGAACTCTTATATCGGTCAGATAGGAAAGGCTATTGAGCCGGCTATTGAGCCTTTGGGATTCGACTGGAAGATGGGGATTGGTCTTCTGTCCGGTATTGGTGCCAAAGAGCTTATTGTAAGTTCGCTCGGAGTCCTTTATACGAATGATGATGATATTAATTCGGTAGATCTTTCAGACCGTATTCCGATTACACCGTTAGTAGCATACGGTTATATGCTGTTCATCCTGATTTACTTCCCTTGTGTAGCTACAGTTGCTGCCATTAAAAATGAATCGGGTAGTTGGAAATGGGCCGCGTTTACGATATGTTATACAACTCTGCTGGCTTGGGTTGTGGCTTTTTTGGTGCATCAGGTCGGAAGTCTGTTTATATAAATTAAGGTAATATGAATGTACAAGATGTAATAATTTATGTGATTATGTTTCTCTGTGTGTTATATACAGGGAAACATTTTCTGAAATTTTTCAGAAGAGGAAAAGCTGTGTCAAGTGGTTGCAGCTGTGGATGTTCGGGTTGTCCCATTGCAAAGAAGCAGTATTGCCGAGGTTATGAAAATTCAAAAAAATGAGCTTTGGGTATTGCAGAATCGAAAATTAGTTATACCTTTGCATCGCAATCGGGACAAAACGATTGCTTTTAGAAAATGGTTCCTTGGATGAGTGGCTTAGTCAGCGGTCTGCAAAACCGTGTACGGCGGTTCGAATCCGCCAGGAACCTCGCAAAAGGTCGACTGATTATTCAGCCGACCTTTTTTCATAACGGGAAAACTATTATTTATTCCAAAATCAATAAAACATGAAAACACTATTTTTATCCGTATGTCTGTTTATGGCATCATTAACGGGAGAAGCACAAACACGTTATTCGCAGGAAATGGCACAGTCGCAAGGCAAGCAGTGGACGCATGGAAAATCGTGGGATTATGTCAATGGTCTTGTGGCAAAATCTCTTCTTAATTTATGCGAGCAGTATCAGTATGCCGACTGGACCGGCAATTATTATCAGTGGGCAAAGGAATATGCCGACAATGCAATTAATCCGGACGGTACCTTTAAGAATTTCAAAAAAGGAAATATCGATAATATAAATTCAGGAAAGGTGCTTTTTGCTTTATATAAGCATGAAATGACCTTAGATAAAAAGAATGGTACTCATAATGCCGACCGTTATAAAAAAGCGGCAGACTTTCTGCACGACTATCTGGTAAATGATTATTCACGTATTCAGTCGGGAGATGCGAAAGGATGTTTCTTCCACAAAGATATCTATCCGGATCAGATGTGGCTGGACGGTATTTATATGGGAGCTGCGTTTTATGCTGAATGGCAGGCTAATTTTGATCCTGATAATGTACAGGCGTGGGCTGATATCGCTCACCAGTTCAAGACGGTTGCCCGTCATACATACGATGCAGACAAACAGCTTTTCTATCATGCCTGGTCTGCCAATCCGGAAGATGTCAATTCTTTCTGGGCAAATAAATCGGAACCTTATAAGGGATGTTCGAAAGAGTTCTGGGGGCGTGGTATGGGATGGTATTTTGCAGCTTTGGTAGATGTCTTGGAGATTATGCCGAAAAATCATCCTGATTATAAAGAGTTGGTCGCTTTGACTAATACTGTGGCAAAGGGATTGAAGCGTTGGCAGGATAAAGACAGTGGTGTATGGTATCAGCTTCTTCAATATGATAATTCGTATGTGGGAGAGTGTGGTATAGCCAATTATCTGGAGTCTTCTGCTTCGAGCATGTTTACTTATGCTTATTTGAAAGGTATTCGTTTAGGAATTCTTCCGGAAACTTACAAAGATGTTGCGGAAAAGGCATATCAGGGACTTCTGAAAACTTTCGTGACTCAAAATTCTGATGGAACGATTAATCTGAATCAAAGCTGCCGTTCTGCAGGCTTGGGACCGGCAAAGGATCCATCTCGAGACGGGTCTGCAAGTTATTATTTATGTGGAAGTGATGTAACTATTGTAAATAATGAAGGAAAGGCAATAGGGCCTTTTATCATGGCCAGCTTGGAATATGAACGAAAAAAATAGTTTCATAAAGATTCTGTTTACATAATTTCTTGAAAATCGAGAATTATTTTATTCCCCCTCTATTTTTTTTCATCCCTCCTTATTGCACGCATGGTGTGATAGGGAGGGATGTTTATTTGGTTGATATTTATACTCTTATCTGTAATATCAGGGTATCAAAAGAACATTGAGGTTGTTTATAAAGCAAATATTTGAAGAAAAAAGGTTGGCTTTTTTTATATTTTTTTGTCGTAAGGTATTGTTTGTTTCAAAAAATGTTGTACCTTTGCATCGCAATTGAGAATAACGGTTGCGAGAAACAATGGTTCCTTGGATGAGTGGCTTAGTCAGCGGTCTGCAAAACCGTGTACGGCGGTTCGAATCCGCCAGGAACCTCTCAATGCACTCTTAGCTCAGTTGGTAGAGCAACTGACTCTTAATCAGTGGGTCCAGGGTTCGAATCCCTGAGGGTGTACAACACATTAATGCAAAGAGGTAGAAAAGTTCTGGAAATCAATTGGTTTTCAGAACTTTTTTTGTTTTTTACTATGCAGAGTAAGGTAGTTTTCGGAAAGACAGAAAGGACTTATTCGTGGGACTTTTTTTATCCCCTAAAAAAGTCCCACGAATATGATTCTATTTCATTATTTATCAGTGTTTTGCATAGATTCATCTTGTGGTAAATAAATTAGATTTGTAGCAACAAAAGAAATTTGTTTTGCCTTGTAGATATGATAATTGGTCTCATTCATGTTTTTTCTTCTTTTAGTAGTTGATGATTTATTTGTTTGAATTCCGTTCAGGTCAGACAGCCTGCTTTGCCCTTTCTTTTGCTTCTGTCGCTGGGTATTGTCTGTTTGGGAAGCATGCTGTGAGGTATTGCGGCGTATCTCCGGGCTTTCCTGAAAGAGCTGAATCTGTCCGCTATTGGCATTGACTTTTATGTATGAATCAAACTGTTTCCCATTGGGACCTTTTCATGTCCGTTGCAAAAATGGACTTACCATCCTGAAGGTTTGTTCTTCTCTGTGCCGGAAGCAGATGGTCGTAAACTTTAGTCGGGATGGTATAACAAGTGTTTTAAAGATTAAAATATGATAATTCATTTGATTAATTAAATGACTATTCGTATTTTTGCGAACGAC
The DNA here is from genome assembly GCF_037890145.1 of Phocaeicola sp. HCN-6420. NCBI lineage: Bacteria > Pseudomonadati > Bacteroidota > Bacteroidia > Bacteroidales > Bacteroidaceae > Phocaeicola > Phocaeicola sp. HCN-6420. The sequence continues at coordinate 33,133 of NZ_JBBKBJ010000009.1, read as the reverse complement.
AAACAGAAAGAGGAATAGAAATGGTAAAAAAGAAGTATACAGAAGAGCAGGAGAAGTTAGCCCGTTTTGCAAAAGCGATGGGGCATCCGGCACGTATAGCTATACTCCAGTTCCTGGCATCTCAGGAATCTTGCTTTTTTGGTGATATTCATGAGGAGCTTCCTATAGCAAAAGCTACGGTATCTCAACATCTGAAAGAGTTGAAAGAAGCTGGACTTATCCAAGGGGAAATAGAAACACCGAAAGTAAAATACTGTATCAATAAGGAAAACTGGGAAACGGCAAAAAAGATGTTTGCAGATTTTCTTGGTCAACCTATATGTAAGAAAGAGAGCTGCTGCAAGTAAGCTCTTTTTTTTAGGAAGGGAAGTTCGTGATTTTGCGAATAACTAACAATAGAAATAGAAAGACATGAAAAAGATTTTATTCTTAATTGCTGTATGTTTCGCCTTTATCTCTTGCAACATGAATGCAAAGAACGGAACTGAAGTACAGGCTCAGAAAGAAGTAACAGTAAAAGACCATGTAGAAGTATTGTATTTTCATGGAAAGCAGCGTTGCGCAACCTGTATGGCTATCGAAAGCAATACAAAAGCAGCAATGGAAGAAAGTTTTGCTGAACAAATGAAAAAAGGTGAAGTGGTTTTTAAAGTAATAGACATCAGCAAGAAAGAAAATGAAAAGATAGCTGAAAAGTATGAGGTAACCTGGTCATCACTGTTTGTCGTTAAATATAAGAACGGACAGGAAACATCTGAGAATATGACAGAATTTGCTTTCGGAAACGCCCGTAAGTCACCGGATGTATTCAAGGCAGGTGTAGTGAAATCTGTAAATGAAATGTTGAAATAATATAGAGGGCTATGGATTGGTTACAGACATTGCTGGATAACAGCTCTACTCCCGTTCTTACGGCATTCTTACTCGGACTGCTGACCGCACTATCACCTTGTCCGCTTGCAACAAATATAGCGGCCATCGGATTTATCGGAAAAGACATAGAAAACAGAAAACGCATTTTCCGGAACGGTCTGCTTTATACGTTGGGACGTGTCCTTTCATACACCCTGCTCGGAGTGGTACTGATTATGATTCTGAAAGAAGGCTCCAGCATGTTTGGTATTCAGAAGACTATCGGAACATGGGGGGAACTTGTGTTGGGTCCGCTTCTGCTCGTGATAGGTCTGTTCATGCTCTTTGGTGACAAACTTAATCTTCCGAAATTTGGGTTTAACGGAAATGCGGAAGGTCTCGCCAGAAAAGGCGGATGGGGTGCCCTGCTGATTGGAATATTGTTTGCTTTGGCTTTCTGTCCGACAAGCGGTGTGTTCTATTTCGGTATGCTGATACCGATGTCAGCAACGGCTACAGCCGGTTATCTGCTACCGGTGGTATTCGCCATTGCCACAGCTCTGCCTGTATTTGCCGTTGCATGGATTCTTGCTTTCAGTGTTCAACAGATAGGAAGTTTTTACGGCAAGATGCAGAAAGTGCAGAAATGGATGAACCTTATTGTTGGTGTGGTATTCATCATCATCGGTATCTATTATAGCTGGATAATGTATTTATAAAACAAATCTGATAACAAATAAAATAATTACGAAAATGGAAATTAAAGTATTAGGTCCGGGTTGTGCCAAATGTAAATCAACCTATAATGTAATTGAGAAAGTATTGAAAGAAAACAATATCGATGCAAAACTGACCAAGGTGGACGACATCATGGAAATGATGAATTACAACATTATGACTACACCTGCTGTTGTCATTGACGAAGTAGTGAAAATGAAAGGGCAGGTACCGACAGAAAGTGAAGTAAAGAAACTTTTGGGTATCTGATAAACAGAATTATTTAATCATAAGCGGCAGAGATAACCGTTATAGAATCTGCCGCTTTTTTAGCAGGAATAATGTTCGTATTTAGACGAATAGATAAAATATACATTTATGATACAGAAATTTGCTGACTGGTTTGTTTACGGTCTTTTCGGACTGAGTGCCGACACTCCGGTAGGAGTTGCCGTAAACTTCTTCTTTTATGATACAATTAAAATTCTCATACTTTTGTTCTTTATCAGTGTATTGATGGGTATCGTCAACGCTTATTTCCCGATAGAGCGTCTGAGAAACTATCTGGTTACACACAGGATGTACGGCTTGCAGTACTTGCTGGCATCACTTTTCGGAGCCATCACCCCGTTCTGCTCATGTTCATCCATACCTTTGTTCATAGGATTTGTCAAAGGCGGCATTCCTTTGGGTGTCACTTTCGCCTTTCTGATTACATCGCCTTTGGTGAATGAGGTAGCTGTAGCCATGTTTCTCGGTTCATTCGGTCTGAAAGTGACACTGATTTACGTCATCAGCGGGATTCTGTTGGGAGTAATAGGAGGTTTCGTCCTCGGACGTATGCGTCTGGCTCCTTATCTGAGTGACTGGGTAAAGCAGATACAGGCCAATTCGTCTGCCCAGGCCGATGAATGGGAAAAGAACCGTACCACCTTTATCAAACGACTCCCAACTATTGTCCGTGATGCCTGGAAGATTGTCAGCGGTGTGCTTATATACATCCTGATTGGTATCGGTATCGGTGCTTTTATGCATGGTTTTGTGCCGGAAGGCTTCTTCCAGCAATACATGTCGAAAGACAACTGGTATGCGGTTCCTCTTTCTGTCATACTTGCCGTACCGATGTATGCTAATGCCGCAGGTATCGTGCCTGTCATCGAGGTGTTTGTGGCGAAAGGTATTCCTATGGGAACCGCGATAGCCTTCATGATGGCGGTCGTTGGCCTTTCCTTGCCGGAAGCCACCCTGCTGAAGAAAGTAATGACATGGAGGCTTATCGGCATATTCTTCGGAACGGTTGCATTCTTCATCATTTTGTCCGGCTATCTGTTTAATTATATACTGTAAAGGACTGATGATGATTGGATATCAATTAAAGAAATGGTTGCCTGCGGTTATGCTGACTGCCATTTCTCTCCAGCCCGCAGTAGCACAGGATGGTGAAAAGGCATTTTCAGGGAAACCTGTGCTTACGCTTTTCTCCAACTACAAGGCCGGGCTTGGACACAAGAATGAAAACAGCGGATTCAACCTTGACCGTGCGTTTGTCGGTTATGAAGGGTTCTTTGCCAAAGGTTTTTCCGCAAAGATTCTCATGAATGTGGAAACGGTGGCCGATGAAAACGGGAATACAAAGTTCAACGGATATCTGAAGAACGCACAGATAGACTGGAAAGGAAACGGATTTTTCGTGTCTGCCGGACTGGTAAACCTAAAGCAATTTTCAGAGCAGGAGAACTTTTGGGGACACAGATATATATTCAAGTCCTTTCAGGAAGAATACGGTATAGTCTTCTGTGAAGATATAGGTGTTGTGGCAGGCTATGAGTTCTCGCCGCTTATATCGGCTGATCTGGCATTGACAAATGGTGAAGGACGAAAGTTCAAGAATATGGACAACAAGTATAAGTACGGTGCCGGCATCACATTGAAACCGGCAAAAGGGTTCATGTTCAGGATATACGGTGACATATACAACACATCGGAGTATCTGAAAACGGATGCAGACGGTCAGAAAGACCAGTATTCGGTAGCGGCTTTTGCCGGATACAGCAATAGCCGGTTTTCACTTGGAGCTGAATATAACCGGGCATTCAACTATAAGTTCTCATCCGGAACAGACGTGAACGGTTATTCAGTTTACACGACCGTAAATATAGCACGCAAAATGCATCTGTTCGGACGTTTTGACCTTCTGGATGCGGCAGGTGAAAACACAAATAATGTCAGTGAAGGACACACGATTATCGGCGGTTTTGAATATTCTCCCATCAGACAGGTAAGAATTTCACCGAACTATCAGAGCTGGAAAGCCAGGAACGGAAGACGCGAGAATTATCTTCTCCTGAGTGTGGAATGTAAGATATGATAAAATGGAAACGCTTATGAAATATTTGTTGATGTCCGTAGCAATGCTGCTTGTTGCCGGATGTAAACCTGATAGTGGCAAGAATCGGGAAGAGGTCTGTGAAACGGACATGACAAGGGCAGGTCAGGAAATAAAGAATGATTTTGTGGCCAACATAGCAGACAGCATACGGCTTTATTTCACCTATCCTCTGCCTGACGGAACGGAATACGGTTATACATTCCTGGAGTTTGGAGCTATAGGATGTGCGCCCTGTAAGAAGATGGAAAAAGAAATGGAAACCATCCGGAAAGATTTCGAAGGAAAGGTAAATGTACGTTTCATCAACCTTTCAAAGAAATGGAACAAAGACTGGGCGGATTATTTTGAGATACAAACTATACCGACACAGGTCATTCTCGATAGTCAGGGAAAGGAAATATACAGGCATGTCGGATATATACCGGCTGACGAATTGAAAAAGGTATTCAAGTAATATTTTAAGTAAAACCAATAAAAAACGGAATAAATGAAAGTATTGATTCTTTGTACAGGAAACAGCTGCCGCAGCCAGATGGCTCACGGCTTCTTACAGTCGTTCGACAAAAAATTAGAAGTATATTCAGGGGGTACTGAACCGGCAGCCCAGGTAAATGCCAAGGCTGTGGAAGTGATGAAGGAAGCAGGAATAGACATCAGTTCTCATGTGCCTATACACGTAAACACTTATCTCGATCAGGAATGGGATTATGTAATAACCGTTTGCGGTGGTGCCAATGAAAGCTGTCCTGCCTTTACAGGAAAGGTTGGTAAACGTATGCACATCGGCTTTGACGATCCGTCACATGCTACAGGTACACCGGAGTTCATCGATTCGGAGTTCCGTCGTGTACGTGACGAAATCAGAAATGCCTTTGCCCGTTTCTACATCACAGAAATCAGAAAGAAAGAACTGCCGAAATGCTCTTGTAGCGGTAACTGCTAAGAAATAAGAATATGGAGAAAGAAAAAAAGAATAGTTTCTTTTTGAGTGACTTCGGACAAGATAAAGTTTTAATCGGATAATTAGAAAAATCGGGTTATATGAGTAAAGAATGGTTCCCTCTTATTGATGAGGATAAATGTATCGGCTGCCTTGCCTGCTACAACAAATGCGAGCATGGCGTTTATGATGTTGAGAACGGCCGTCCGGTGGTTGTGTACCGTGAAGGATGTATTGACGGGTGTCATGGTTGCGGAAACTTATGCCCGGAAGGTGCAATTATCTATTCGGGTGAATATAAGGAACACATCAAATGCAGTTGCGGTTGTAGTGACTAAGACGTTACTACCGGAAAAAAGAAAGACATCCGGCCGTTGGCGTATATGCTGACTGTCGGATGTTGCTTTAATAATATTAAAGACACATGATATGAAGATTTTTATTATTTCCGACAGGGAAAATATGGCTGATATAGCTGCGGACATACTTCGGAATCTTGGAAACAATTTGGAAGTATATACAGAAAACGACATAGATCTGACGGAAGCAGAACAGAAATGTTGGGACTATGTTCTGTACATATCCTTCTATCGCAATCGAACAGGTGATTTAGACTGTTTAGACGGTTACAGTGTTATTTTGCAGGTAAAATCATGTACCGTAACAGAATCATGTAAAGGAGAATGCAGCGTCAATCTGTATTCAACCCTGAAGCTGTTAGTTCTGAGTTTCTACGAACAATATTTGGGACCACAGACTAACCCCTTCTGTATCTTACATAATTCAGAAGCGTTATCAGATCACCAAGGGCAATTATGGTAAGATTGAAAAGGATGACGATGTGAAAATGAAACTTCTACATTTTATCCTTTATAACTTCACATTTAATTTTAAAATCTCCATCTTTGGTATGGGAATGACCAATCTGTAAGCTTTCCAATCTGTCAGTTTTCATTCGTATATTCCATTTTGGTAGTCGCGTAAATATTGCATAAAAGTCTTCCCCGTTTCACGTTTAAAGAAACGCATCAGATGACTAGGATCGGAGAAATGAAATTCTTCGGCCAGCTGATTCACATTGCGGTTAGAAAATAGTAACTCATTTTTCAATTCTTCCAATAGACGTTGCTTGAGCAGATGATTGGCTGATACGCCGAATTGACTCATCACGGAACTGTTTAACGTAATACGGCTCACACGAAGCATATCCGCATATTCCTGTACCCGCTGCTTCGTACGGATATTCTTTTCCAGCAAGTCTTTAAACTGGAATGCATAATTGTTTTTAGGAATGTCAATCGGTAACCGGTAAGTGGCAGCATATGCCCGGTTGATAATTACTAATAAATAGTAAAGTACAGATACAATGAGATTATAAGTATCGGAAACAGGATGTAGAAGCTCCTGCTTTATGATTCCTAAAAGACGAATATATTCCGCCATGCTTTCCGGCGAAGCAAACAGATAGGGAGGAGTGTCGGTCTGATAATAATACAACAAGCGATACACAAAAAACTTGTCCGCTATGAATGTACGCATAAAATCCTCGCGGAATATGAGAAAAGAGTAATCCAGTGCTGCTTCATCCACATGCCATTCCTGCTGCTGATGCGGTGAGAGGAGTAGTACCATATTGGCATGCAATTCAAATTTTCGGAAATTCAGTAGCAGATACCCATTGGCCTTACGAAAAAAATAAAAGCTAAAAAAGTCTGTTTTAAACACCCGATTTTCTGTCAGGACACCACATATATCGTTACTGTGACCTGAGTTGATATAAAAATCCACACCACAACGTGTCTTGCTAAAAGGAACGCTGACTAAACGTTCAGGATTGACGATTTTATCCATAGATTTCGTTTTTGAGCAAATATACTATTTCCATTTATCAAAATGGCATATATTCCAGTTTTTAAGGCATAATTCATCCGATTTGTTTTACCGAACTTTGCGACTGAGATTAATACAACAAATTATATGGAAGAAAAAGTTACAATTCGATTGATCCGCAATGCTACATTGAGAATCCGTTATGCTGGGAAAGAGATTCTTCTTGACCCCATGCTTGCCGAAAAAGGTACCTTGCAGTCAGCTCTCGGTGTGTATAAGACACCAAGAGTACACCTTACGATGCCGATGAATGAGATTACGAATGGTGTGGATATGGTGTTGCTGACGCATAACCATATTGACCATTATGATCCGACAGTGAAACAGCATTTACCGCAGGATATCTTGTTTCTGACACAACCGCAGGATAAAGGAAACATTATGCAGGATGGTTTTACAAATGTAGAGAGTATTGAAACAGACAAAACGATTGGAGTTTTAACCATTCATCGTATCCAAGGACACCATGGATTCGGACAGATTGGAGAAATGATGGGCCCGGTATCTGGCTATGTACTTACCGCGCATGGTTTCCCTACTATTTATATAATGAGTGATTGCAAGTGGGAGGAGTGTATCCGTCAGGCCATTGAACAATTTTTTCCCGATTACATCATAGTGAATAGTGGAGGCGCCATATTCCCTGAATTTTCTCGGACAGAAGGTTCCATTATTCCCGACGAGCAAGAAGTTATGACAATGCTTGATGAACTTCCCACACACATCAAACTAATAGCCGTCCACATGGAAGCTACCGATCATGGGCAGACTACACGGGCAATTCTGCGTAACGAAGCCATACATCACGGAATAGATATGAACCGCTTGATTATTCCTGAAGATGGAGAAACAATTGTATTATGAGTGTCTGCATAAAATCCCTTATAAAAAACATGAATCTTGTGATAGGTTGTACCATTGGATGCAACTATTGTTATGCAAGAAATAACTGCAAGCGGTTTCACATGACTGACGACTTCTCTGTTCCTCAATATATGAGCCGAAAATTGCATCTGATGGACAATCCTGAATCACACGTTTGGCTACTTACCGGTATGAGTGATTTCTCCGATTGGGAAACAGCTTGGAGAGAAGAAATATTCAAACGTATAGCCATGAATCCACAGCATGCATATATCTTTCTGACGAAGCGTCCTGAACGAATTAACTTTCAAACAGACGATGAAAACGTATGGATGGGAGTTACTGTGACCAGAGCTTCCGAGGAGAAACGGTTGAAGGCATTAAAAGACCACGTTCGCTCCAAACATTATCATGCCACTTTTGAACCTCTCTTCGAGGATGTGGGTGAAATAGATCTGGAAGGTTACGAATGGATTGTTATTGGAACAGAAACTGGTAAAAGAAAAGGGAGAGTGGATGCCAAACCTGAATGGGTACTTCATATTGTGGAACAGGCGAAAAGAAATCACATTCCGGTTTTTATGAAAGAAGATCTTCTGCCTATCATGGGAGAAGAACGAATGATTCAGGAACTACCAGAACAATTTATAGAAAAAATATGGAGAAGGAAATAATCAGAGAAATAGATGTGCAGAATGTCATGACCAAGTCATCATTGCCCGTAGGTGGTTTTTCGGTCAATCCTTACGTGGGTTGCCCGCATGCCTGCAAGTACTGTTATGCTTCATTCATGAAACGCTTTACGGGACATACAGAGCCTTGGGGTACATTTCTTGATGTTAAACATTGGAAACCGATTGACAATCCGCACAAGTTCGACGGGCAACGAATTGTTATAGGTTCTGTAACAGACGGATACAATCCGTATGAAGAAGAGTTTTGCAGAACCCGTAAACTGCTGGAAGAATTAAGAGACACTAATGCTGAAATCGTGATCTGTACCAAGTCAGATTTGGTTTTGCGTGATCTTGATTTACTGAAAGATTTCCCGAAAGTGACGGTATCTTGGTCGGTCAACACACTTGATGAACAGTTTAGATGTGATATGGATCGTGCCGTAAGCATTGAGCGCAGGCTTGAAGCCATGAAGCAGTTCTATAATGCTGGTATACGTACCGTATGTTTTATTTCACCGATTTTTCCGGAAATTACGGATGTGAAAGCTATCATTAACCGGGTAAAAGATTTCGCAGATTTGATATGGCTGGAAAATCTGAATCTTCGTGGACAATTTAAGAGAGAGATCATGGATTATATACGGGAAAAACATCCGGAACTTGAAACCTTGTACGATGAAATATATAACAAGAAAAGGCAAGATTACTGGCAGGCTTTAGAGCAGGAAATCTCTTCATTTGCTCAAGCGGGGAGTTATCCTTATCGCATAAATGATTTGCCATACGGACGTTCTTTAAAGGGGAAACCTGTTATAGTTAACTATTTCTATCATGAAAAAATCAGGCTGAAAAAATAAATTCATCTGACTTGGCTGGAGAAAAATTACGGTAATGCTAAGTCGTACAGCTACGGGATCTGGTCGTAGCCGTACGGCCCTTTATCAGGGTATGGGGGACATTTAGTTTGTGAGATAGCCATCACTTTTTTTAGATGATATATCAGTCTGCATACATTGTTTCGGAATGTTTTAGATTCTTGTGGTGTCCATTGTTCCAAATAATGTCTTTAACGATTCTGTAGTGCCAGCATAAGAAGGAATAATGAAAAAGTCATGTAAATAGAAGGCTTATTCTGTATAAATTCAATTGAATCTTTAGTAAAAATAAGTCTGGGATATTTTCTTTCACGAAAAAAAGTTTGTAGACTTGCACCCATATTTAGATAACATGAATTTGATGGTATGATTATAGGAATAGATGTAGGTGGAAGTACCACTAAAATTGTAGGAATGGAGAAAGGATGTATTTGTCATCCGATGTTTGTAACCGCAGCAGATCCTGTTACTTCGCTGTTTGGCGCTTTTGGAAAATATATATACGATCATTCTATTCAGCTTTCGGATGTGGAGCAGGTCATGTTAACGGGAGTTGGCAGCTCATATATACAACAACCTTTGTATGGTTTGCCTACAGCCCGCACAGATGAATTTATTGCGAATGGACTCAGTGCACAATATGCTACCGGATTGGATAAGTTGATGGTTGTAAGTATGGGAACCGGAACTTCGTTTGTCCGGGTTGAGAATGAAACAATCCGCCACGTGGGGGGAATTGGCATCGGAGGAGGAACGCTGATAGGCTTGTCTCGTTTGCTGCTCCATACACAAGATATATTATGGGTATCAGAGCTGGCAGGAAGAGGTGAACTGAAAAATGTGGATTTGCAGATACAGGATATTTGTCGCACGTCACTGCCCGGACTTCCGTTGGATGCAACAGCATCCTTGTTAGGGAAGCTGGATAACAATGCCTCACCCGAAGATTTGGCATTAGGCTTAATACACATGGTATTGCAATCTATTGGTCAGGCGGCCGTTTTGTCTGCTCTGGAAACAGAAATTCGTAATTTTGTTCTGATCGGAAATCTAACTCAATTGCCTCAGTGCCGTCCGGTTTTCGATACGATTGGACAAATGTACGATGTCCGTTTTATCATTCCTGATAATGCAGAATATCAGACAGCTATAGGAGCAGCTCTGGCTTATATTAAAAAGATAGAAACAAATCCGGTAAGGGGATAAACCTTATCGGATTATTTTATGTCCGTTTGCTTCCGAACCTGACTTTGTATCAGCAATATCTTTGCGGATGTAGCTGCAATCCGATGGTGGTGGTAAAGAGTTTGTATTGATAAGTGAAGATTAAGTTTATAAGAATATTTAAAAAACTGATGGTCTGTATGCTTTTTATTTTATAATACTTACTTTTGTCTTTAAAAGAATTAATTATAAAATGTTATCCTTATGCAAAAACACATTGCCTCATTAGTCGCATGCAGTGCTATAGCTTCTGTATCTGTGTGGTCACAAACGACAGCTCATCCTAATATTATTATGTTTCTGGTCGATGATATGGGCTGGCAAGATACGTCTGTTCCTTTTTATAATGATGAACTGACACCGCTTAACAAACGATTTGTTACGCCTAACATGGAGCGGATGGCGCAGATGGGAGTTCGCTTTACCGAAGCATATGCTTGTGCTGTTTCTTCTCCTACGCGGTGCAGTCTGATGTCTGGTATGAATGCTTCAAGGCACAGAGTGACGAACTGGACACTGGAATTAAATGAAAAGACCGACGAACCCAGTGACATGATAACTCTTCCTGAATGGAATTATAATGGCATTCAGCCCGATTCTACAGAAGGCAAGATAAACAATTCTACGGCTATTACTTCACTTCCGCAAATTCTTAGGGAAAATGGTTATTGGACCATTCATTGTGGAAAGGCTCATTTTGGTGCAAGAACTACGCCGGGAGCAAATCCGATAAACATGGGATTCGATGTAAATATAGCAGGCGGGGCAAACGGTGCTCCGGGAAGTTATCTGGGAACAAAGAACTTTGGCGAAGGTTCCCGCTTTGCCGTACAGGGACTGGAAAAGTATTACGGACAGGACATCTTTATAACAGAAGCGTTGACGCGGGAGGCATTGACAGAAATGGAAAAGGCTGTAAAGATGAACAAGCCTTTTTATTTGTATATGTCGCACTATGCCGTTCATACACCTTACGATGATGACAAACGCTTCAGCGACAAGTATCGGGGAAAATACGATGAACAACTGAAGACCGGATTGAATGAGAATGAAGCCAAGTATGCCGCTTTGGTAGAAGGAATGGATAAAAGTTTGGGAGATATTCTCGATTATCTGCAGAGAAATCCGGAGGTTGCCAAAAATACGATTCTGCTTTTCATGTCGGATAATGGAGGACAAGGTTTAAGTAACGTGCGTCAGGGAGTTGCCAATCGCGACCAGAACTATCCGGCCCGTGGAGGAAAAGGTTCTGCATTTATGGGAGGAGTTCGGGAGCCGATGATGGTTTACTGGCCGGGAGTGACCAAGCCCGATACGGAATGTGACCAGCGGGTTATTATTGAAGACTTTTATCCTACGATACTCGAGATGGCAGGAGTGAAGAAATATAAAACTCATCAGGTGGTAGACGGCGTCAGCTTTACCGATGTGCTTATGAATCCGGAGAAGAGAAAAGACCGTGTACTGGTATGGCATTTCCCAAACTTGTGGGGGGAATCGCAGAATTTGGAAGAAGGATACGGTGCCTATTCGGCTATAATGAAAGGAGATTATCATCTTATTTATACATGGGAAACACGTCAGCTCCGGCTTTATAATGTAAAGGAGGATATAGGCGAACAGCATGACCTGGCACAGGCTATGCCGGACAAGGTGAAAGAGCTGGCTGCCGAACTGTCTGATTATTTAAGAGAAAGGGATGCACAAAGACCGTCGTTGAAAGCTACCGGCGAAGTTATTCCATTCCCTGACGGAAAATAATGGCAGAAATTGCTAAAGTTTGTTGAAACAGGAAGAGGATTATTGATTCGACTGCTCTCAGAGTTCTTGCACTGTGGAAAATGTAACTTTATTATTTGTAATAAGTTCTCATCAGAAATTCCTCTATTTTTGCTTTCTTCATCGGGGAGAAGGTAAGGATAGAGGAACAAAACTTGTAGTTCCCAAAGCTGATTTGCTTCAGTTTTATGGAGATAACCATGATCAGTCGCAGATGTCTTTTTGCGACGCTTTAAAAAAATGATAAAGCCGAGCTGTTTTCCCAACAGCCCGACTCCCATCAAACATCCAATAAAAAAAATTAGAGTTTGTCTTTTGGTTATTTTTATCTTATGAATAACAGCTCTCTATATTTAGGAAGTGTCCACATCTGGTCGTCAACAATCAACTCCAGCTTGTCGATGTGGTAACGAATCTGTTCCAGCATCGGAGAAATATTGTCGTGATAAGCAATTGCTTTTTCACGTTCGTCCGTAATCTTGTTGGCAACCTTGCGGGCTTCAACCATTGCATCTACATGTTCTTTGATGTAGATAGTATGTTCTGAAATCTTCCGGATGATAGCCAGATTTTCTGATGACAGGTGATCGGCTTCTTCGGCAGGGAAAAGTCCTTTCATCTTATATACATTATCCAGCAGTTTTGTCTGATAGTCGGTAGCGATAGGTACAATATGGTTCATGACCAAATCTCCCAAGACACGTGCCTCTATCTGAATCTTTTTGGTGTAAGTTTCCCATTTTACCTCGTTACGCGCTTCTAGTTCTTTCTGAGTCATGACTCCGGTCGATTCAAACATCTTGATGCTTTCCGGAGTAAGATAACGGTCGAAGATAAGCGGGCAACTGGTTTCGCAATCCAGTCCGCGGCGGGCAGCTTCTTCCTTCCATTCATCGCTATAACCGTTTCCGTCGAAGCGGATAGGTTTAGACAACTTGATGTATTTGCGGATTACCTGAATAATAGCAGATACTTTCGGCTCGCCTTTCTCCATCAGTTCGTCTACGTCTTTCTTGAATTCGACAAGCTGTTCGGCAACTGCGGTATTCAGTGCGATCATGGCGCTGGCACAGTTGGCTTCCGAACCAACGGCACGGAACTCAAATCTGTTTCCGGTGAAGGCGAAAGGAGAGGTACGGTTACGGTCTGTATTATCGATCAGCAGTTCCGGAATCTGCGGAATGTCGAGTTTCATACCATGTTTGCCGCCCAATGAAATCAGTTCGTCTGTAGAACTGTCTTCCATGTGGTCGAGTACCTTGCTCAACTGTCTTCCCAGGAAAGAAGAGATAATTGCGGGAGGTGCTTCGTTGGCACCCAGACGGTGTGCATTGGTTGCGCTCATGATAGACGCTTTAAGCAGTCCGTTATGACGATATACTGCCATCAAGGTATTTACCACGAAGGTAATGAAGCGCAGGTTTTCTTCTGCTGTTTTTCCCGGAGCCATCAGCAAGATGCCGGTATCTGTACCCAGTGACCAGTTGTTGTGCTTGCCCGAGCCGTTGACTCCCTTGAAAGGTTTTTCATGAAGCAGGACACGGAAACCATGAGTACGTGCAACTTTTCTCATCAGCGACATGATGAGCATATTGTGGTCTACTGCCAGATTACATTCTTCGAAGATAGGAGCAAGCTCAAACTGGTTAGGAGCTACTTCATTATGTCTTGTCTTTACCGGAATGCCAAGCTCCAGAGCCTGAATTTCCAAATCCTTCATGAAGGCTGCTACACGAGTAGGAATGGCACCAAAGTAATGATCTTCCAACTGCTGGTTCTTCGATGCTTCGTGTCCCATCAGGGTACGTCCGGTAAGAAGCAGGTCGGGGCGTGCTGCATAAAGGCCTTCGTCTACCAGAAAATATTCCTGTTCCCATCCCAGATAAGCAACAACTTTCTTGACATCCGGATTAAAGTAATGACAAACGTCGACGGCTGCTTTGTTGACGGCACGCAAAGCCTTCAGTAATGGAGTCTTGTAGTCGAGCGATTCTCCGGTGTAAGCGATGAATATGGTCGGGATGCACAATGTGTCGTCTACAACAAATACTGGAGAAGACGGGTCCCATGCACTGTAACCACGGGCTTCGAAAGTATTTCGGATACCTCCGTTAGGGAATGAAGATGCATCCGGTTCCTGCTGTACGAGCAGTTTTCCTGAAAACTCTTCCATCATACCGCCCTTGCCATCGTGCTCAACAAAAGCATCGTGCTTTTCGGCTGTTCCTTCTGTCAGCGGCTGGAACCAGTGAGTATAATGTGTTGCTCCTAATTCCATAGCCCATCGTTTCATGCCTTCTGCTACTTTATCGGCTATTTCACGGTCGAGTGCAACTCCATTGTCCATAGCATCTACCAGTTTGCTGTACACTGGTGTAGGAAGATACTTGAACATTTTTTCACGGTTGAATACGTACTTGGCGAAATATTCGCTCGGGCGCTCTGCCGGAACAGGCACTTCTAAGGGTTTTGTCTGAAAAGCTTTTTCTACCACTCTAAATCTTAACTTTGACATAATACCTTGATTTTGATTGATTATTTAATAAGATGTTTGATATGTTTTTTTAATGATTGTATGCTGATTCTCCATGTTCGTAGATATCCAGACCTTCTTCTTCTACTCGCTTGTCAACACGGATGCCGACCAGCCTGTCTGTTATCTTGAATAGGATGTAAGTCATCACGGCACTGAATACGATGGATATGACGGTTGCCAGAATCTGTACACCCAACTGATGCCAGTCGCCATATAAAGCTCCCTTTACACCACCTTCGCCGGAGATGAACTGTGTAGCGAATACACCTGTCAGGATAGAACCTACGATGCCGCCTATGCCATGAACTCCGAATGCATCCAGCGTATCGTCGTATTTGAATTTCGGCTTGATGACGGCTACCATGTAGAAGCAGATGATCGGAGTAATCAGTCCGATGCAGAAGGCTCCGAAAATATCTACCGTTCCTGCAGCCGGAGTTATGGCTACCAGACCTGAAACAGCGCCTGTACATGCACCTACAGTCGTAGGTTTCTTGTTATGGATCCAGTCGATTGCCATCCATGTCAGTGCTGCTACGCAGGTAGCCAGATGAGTCACCAGAAAAGCATTGGCTGCTATTCCGTCGGCCTGCAAGCCGCTTCCGGCATTGAATCCGAACCATCCCAGCCACAAGAAAGCTGTACCCAGAAATACAAATGTGATGTTGTGTGGAGTAATAGGATGACCGATTTTATAATCACTTCTCTTTCCTGCCATAATAGCCATTACGAGAGCCGAAATACCTGCATTGATGTGTACTACGGTTCCTCCTGCAAAGTCTATCGCACCCATCTGCTGGAGGAATCCTCCTCCCCATACCCAGTGTGCCATAGGAATATAAACCAATATGCTCCACAATACGGTAAATATCAGGAAGCCGGAGAATTTTAGTCGTTCGGCAAACGCTCCCAGAATCAAAGCTGGAGTAATGATGGCAAACATACACTGGAATAAGACGAAAATCAGTTCCGGAATGTTGCCGGCAGAAAGGCTGGAAGTTGTAATTCCCCTCAGCAGGACTTTGTCGAATCCGCCTATCAGGAACGACCACGTGCTACCGCTGTCCATCAGGCTGGTTCCGAAAACGAAACTGTAGCCGAAAGCAATCCAGATAACGGTCACCGCACAAACAATAAGCATACACTGCATGATGATGCTCAGTACGTTTTTCTGCCGTACCAGTCCTCCGTAAAACAGGGCGATACCTGGAATTGTCATTAGCAGTACAAGTAGCGTGGCTACAATCATCCACGCTGTGTTTCCTGTGTCGAGTATCATGTTTGTATCCATAGTTCTTCTTGTTTAGTTGTATATTGTATTGTTATTTTTCCTGTTCTGCGTTGTAAAGTGAGATGTCGCCTCTTTCTCCTGTACGGATACGGATGGAATCTTCCACCGGAATGACGAAAATGCGGCCATCTCCAATCTCACCTGTTCGGGCTGCTTTCATGACAGCCTGAATTGTTTTCTCCACATTCTTGTCGCGCACAACGATTGATATAAGTATTCTTTCTATCGAACTGGTATCGTATACGATTCCTCGATAGATACGGCCTTCACGAGTTTTTCCTACTCCTCTTACGTCGTAGTAAGAAAACCACTCGATGTCGGCTGCCAGCAGGGCTTCTTTGACATCTTCGAACCGTGTTCTGCGGATAATGGCTTCAATTTTTTTCATAATTCTTGTATTTGTATTTTGTAGTGTTATAAATGTTATCCTGTCTTTTTGTCCTTAAGAAAACTATACCCGTTGACTTTCTTTAAAACATTCCTGAAATAAGTTTGCTGTTACCATGTAGCTTTGATACAGGTCTGCGTTCTCTTTAGTTGTATTTCCCTTTTCATTGCTTTTCGTCTTAAAATAGTTTTTATATGTGCCTATATGAAAGTATTTTCTTCATATAAATACTATTGATTTATTTAAATCTCTTATTTAGTTTCTTTTTGTTTTTCTGTATTGCAAAATTATGTCTTTTTGATTTTATAGTAAAGCCTAAGCGGTTAATTGTTTCTCACTAATTTATATTTGTTTCATATTATAAGTTTATGTGGTTAATTTCTTCTTGATTGTAATCATATTACTTTATTTGTATTTCAAATTGTTACCGCGTGCATAAATAATGAATCTTTTTGTATTGAAAAAACGCCGGAAGTCTGACCGTAATGTCGGTCAAAAATGATTTTAGGTGACTTATTGAATTGAAATTTGTATGCAGACAATATTATTTGTTGTCGTGAAGAGAAAAGAAAGACCTGCCGAAAGTCCTTTTATTTTTTGTACAAAAACTTAGAAAATTTGTACAAAAGATTTTGAAACGTCTCGACGTTTTCCGGAAGATGCCGGCATGTCTTTGCCGAAACGTTTCCACGGATAAAAAACGAAAGCCGTTGTTACCCTGCATGCAGCAGGAAGTAACAACGGCTTCTTTCAGATATTGTATATTGCTTGTGTTCTTTTAAATCCAGTTTTGGATGCGCTGCATGGCTTCCAGACAGTCTTCGCGTTCGCCGAATGCCGTGAGTCGCAGATAGCCTTCACCGCTGGGACCGAAGCCCACTCCCGGAGTACTTACGATGTTGACTTCGTATAACAACTGGTCGAAGAACTTCCATGAGGTTGTACCTTCCGGCACTTTCAGCCAGATGTACGGAGCATTTACACCTCCATATACGCTGAGGCCGACTTTCTTCAGGCTTTCGCGCATGATGCGGGCATTTTCCATGTAATAATTGATGGTTTCTTTTATTTGTTTCTGTCCGTCGGGCGTATAGATTGCTTCCGCACCGCGCTGGGTGATATAGCTTGTTCCGTTGAATTTGGTACATTGGCGGCGGTTCCATAACGGATTCAGTGGAATACGTTGTCCGTCGAGGCTGGCTGCTGTCACTTCTTTCGGGATGACAGTGTATCCGCAACGAACGCCGGTAAATCCGGCCGTTTTCGAGAAACTGCGGATTTCGATAGCTACTTTCTTGGCGCCTCGGATCTCGTAGATAGAGTGGGGGACGTCGGGTTCTTGGATGAAAGCCTCGTATGCGGCGTCGAAGATAATCAGTGTATCATTGGCAAGCGCATAGTCTACCCACTTCTTCAGTTGGTCGTGCGTAAGGGTAGTACCTGTCGGGTTATTAGGATAACACAGATAGATCAGGTCGACTCTGTGCTTGGGTAGTTCGGGGATGAAGTTGTTTTCTTCGGTGCATGGGAAATAAGTCACGTTGCTCCATTTTCCATTCTCGTCCAGTGTACCCGAGCGTCCGCACATGATGTTGCTGTCTACATACACAGGATAAACCGGATCGGTGATTCCCATACTGTTGTCCCAGCGGAGCAGTTCGCCGATGTTTCCGGTATCACTCTTGGCTCCGTCGCTGATGAATACTTCGGAAGGGCTGAGGCTGATACCTCGTGGTGCAAAATCATGCTTGATGATTGCCTCTATCAGAAAATCGTAACCTTGTTCGGGACCATATCCGTGGAATGTCTTGGCATCTGCCATTTCGTCTACCGCACGATGCATGGCTTCGATGCTTACGGCAGGAAGAGGGCGGGTTACATCGCCTATGCCCAGTCGGATCAGTTTCTTTCCGGGGTGTGTAATTTTAAATGCGTTTACTTTTTTTGCTATGTCCGAGAATAAGTAACTTCCCGGTAATTTGAGAAAATGTTCGTTTACTAATGCCATATATTATGTCTTATGATTATATGTTAATTTCACCGTCGAAAACCTTGGTTGCCGGACCGGTCATGTAGATATGGTTGTCGGCAGCCCATTCGATGTCGAGAGTTCCTCCGTCCATTACGATGGAGCTCTTTCTTCCGCACCGGTTGGTAAATGCCGAAGCAACAGCCGTGGCGCAGGCACCCGTGCCACAAGCCATGGTAATGCCCGAACCGCGTTCCCATACTCTCATGCGGACTTTGTTATCCGACAGAATCTGGGCAAATTCCACATTCACGCGGTCGGGGAACAACGGATGACGTTCCAGTACAGGTCCCACTTCTTCGAGTTTGATTTGATTGATGTCATCGACAAAAATAACCAGATGAGGGTTGCCCATTGATACGGCAATACCCTTTTCGAATGCATAACCTTCTCCCAAGGTTACTTCATGGATGTCTGAAGGTATGCCCATGTCTACGGTGACTGTTTCTACCGTATTCTTGTCGCCGACGTGCAGATGCAAGATCTTGATGCCCGATAATGTTTCGAGCCGTATATCCGTCTTGTCGGTCATCCCTTCTTCGTATAAGTATTTTCCGATGCAACGGCTGGCATTGCCGCACATGCGTGCTTCCGAGCCGTCGGCATTGAATATGCGCATCTTAAAGTCGGCTTGAGTGGAAGGGCAGATAAGTACCAGTCCGTCGGAGCCGATACCTGTATGGGGACGGCTCCATTCGATGGACAACTTTTCCGGTTCGTCTATTGGATAACGCAGTGTATTGACGTAAATGTAGTCATTGCCTGCGCCGTGCATCTTTGTAAATTTAATTTTCATTTTGTTTTTATTTAAAAAGTCTAGTATGCAGCCTCGTGTATTCCGGCTACGGCACGGCCGCTTGGGTCGTTTAAGTTCTTGAAACTTGCATCCCATGCCAGTGCTTCTGCCGTAGAACATGCCACACTTGGTACACTTGGTACGCTACGGGCAGCCGAGTCGCTGGGGAAATGTTCTTCGAAAATGCTGCGGTAGTAATATTCTTCCTTGTTCTGGGGCGGGTTGATCGGGAATCGTTCTGCTGCGTGCTTCATTTCCTCGTCGCTGACGGCTGCGGCTGTAATTTCCTTCAGGGTGTCTATCCATGAGTAGCCAACTCCATCGGAGAACTGTTCTTTCTGGCGCCATGCTATGCTTTCCGGCAGGAGAGATGCAAAGGCGTCGCGTACGACACGTTTTTCGATGGTGTGTCCCGGGCACATCTTTACTGCCGGGTTCAGGCGCATGGCTACATCCAGAAACTCTTTGTCGAGGAACGGAACACGTCCTTCTACGCCCCATGCGGCAAGCGACTTGTTGGCGCGCAGGCAGTCGTACAAATAGAGTTTGGAAAGCTTGCGGACAGTTTCTTCGTGGAAAGCCTCCGGTGTAGGAGCTTTGTGGAAGTAAAGATAACCTCCGAATACTTCGTCGGCACCTTCTCCGCTGAGCACCATCTTGATACCCATCGACTTGATGACGCGTGCCAGCAGGTACATCGGGGTAGAGGCACGGACTGTTGTTACGTCGTAGGTCTCGATGTAATAGATTACGTCGCGTATGGCATCCAGACCTTCCTGGATGGTATAGTTGATTTCGTGATGCACGGTTCCGATATGTTCGGCAACGATACGGGCCTTTTCCAGATCGGGCGCTCCCTTCAGTCCTACAGCGAACGAGTGCAACTGAGGCCACCATGCAGGTGCTTTTCCGTCGGCTTCGATACGCTTGTCGGCATAAATCTTTGCAATGGCAGAGATAACCGAAGAGTCCAGACCTCCGGACAACAGGACACCGTAAGGCACATCACTCATCAACTGGCGGCGTACGGCAGCTTCGAGGGCTGTACGCACGTCGTTTACCTGAGCAGTATATGCTTCGGCTTCGGGCAATGACGTGTAACGGTCTTTTACGGCATCGTATTCCATCCAGTCGCGTTTGTACCAGCGTTTCATTTTTCCTTCACGGCTCCAGTAGTAGTGTCCGGGCAGGAAAGGTTCGTATTCCTCACAGAATCCTTCCAGGGCCTTCAGTTCACTGGCGCAATATACAGTTCCGTCTGCATCACGACCTATATATAAAGGTATAACGCCTATCGGGTCGCGGGCTATCAGGAACTCGTCGCGTTCTTCGTCGTAAAGAGCGAAAGCGAAAATACCGCTCAGGTCTTCCAGAAAGTGAATGCCTTTCTCCTGATAAAGTGCCAGAATTACTTCGCAGTCGCTGCCTGTCTTGAAGTCGTACCGGCCGGCATACTGTGCACGGATGTCACGATGATTGTAAATTTCACCATTTACGGCAAGCACTTTTTTCCCGTCGCTGGAGTAAAGAGGCTGGCCTCCCGACTGAGGATCTACAATGGAAAGACGTTCGTGTGCCAGTATGGCACTTCCACCGCAGTAAATGCCACTCCAGTCCGGGCCGCGATGACGTATCTTTTTTGCCATTGCCAAGGCTTTCTGCCTTAGCTCCGGCGTTTGTTTTTTGATATTGAAAATGCAGGCTATTCCACACATAGTATTTTTGTTTTTTATAAATTCAACGATGACTCTTCTGCAGCATGGCATCAATGTCGGCTGCCGCCCGGCGTCCTGCCGCAATACATTTTACTACAAGACTTGGTCCGGTAGCAGCGTCGCCTGCAACGACGGCGTTTTCCGGAAGCTCTGGCAGTTGGGGTTTCAAGAATCCCATGGCAAGCAAGACGAGGTCGGCTTCAATGATTTCCTTCTTTCCGGTAGGACGCATTTGAGGGCGTCCGCCGTCGGCTGCCGGAATCCATTCTACTTCCTCTACTTCCACACCGCATACACGTCCGTCTTCGGTTCCTAAGAAGCGGTTCGAAGTCAGACTCCATCGGCGTGTACATCCTTCTTCGTGGCTCGAGCTGGTCTTCAGGACGATAGGCCACTGCGGCCACGGTGTTGCCGGATTATGACCAACAGGCGGCTTGGGCATGATTTCTATCTGGCATACGCTGACGGCTCCCTGACGATTGGCTGTTCCGATACAGTCGCTTCCCGTATCTCCACCGCCGATGACAAGTACTTTCTTGCCTTTTGCAGTGATGCGTTCTTCGTCGCTGAATGTCTGTCCGGCCAGTACTCTGTTCTGCTGTGCCAGCATTTCCATAGCGAAATGTATGCCTTTCAGTTCGCGTCCCGGTATGTTCAGGTTGCGGGCTTCCGGTGTTCCGGTACAGATGGCGTAAGCATCGAATCCTTCGGGCAAGGGCGCCAGATCGATTTCTGCATTAGTCTTGAAGCAGATACCTTCGTCTTCCATGATTTTCAAGCGGCGGTCGATAATCGGCTTGTGTAGTTTGAAGTTAGGAATACCGAAGCGTAACAGTCCACCTATGTATTCGGATTTCTCGAAAACCGTAACTTCGTATCCTCTCCGGTTTAGCTGATTGGCAGCAGCCAGCCCGGCAGGTCCTGAACCGATGACGGCAACTTTATGTCCATTTCTCGCGTAATGTTTGGTCGTGACATAACCTTCGCGGAAGGCTGTCTCGATGATGGCAGCTTCATCTTCTCGGATTGTGACCGGAGAGTCGATGCTTAGTTTCAGTACACACGACTTCTCGCAGAGTGCCGGACATACTCTTCCCGTAAATTCGGGGAAGTCATTTGTCCGTGTTAATATCTCGTAGGCTTCCTGCCATTTACCTTTACTTAGTGCATCCTGAAATTCAGGAGGACGGTTGCCCAGCGGGCATGCCCAGTGACAGAAGGGCACGCCGCAATCCATACATCGGGATGCTTGCAGTTTACGTTCGCTGGTATTCAGTGTTTGTTCCACTTCTCCAAAATCGGCTATGCGTTCGTGGATAGGACGATAGCCAGCCTCTTGCCGGGGTATATTTAGAAATGCTTTAGGATCTCCCATAACAATAATTTTATTAGTTGTTCGATGTTTTAGTAATCTCTCTGCACTTCAGCTATTTTCTGCTGGAGTTTCTTCATCTGTTCTTCTGCCAGTACACGTTTATATTCGATTGGAGTAACTTGAATGAACTCGTCTACGTGTTGCTGCCAGTTGTCGAGCAGCGTACGTGCCAGCTTTGAACCGGTATATTTCCAGTGCCGTTCTATCAGTTCACGCAGTTCTTTGCGTGCGGCAGAGTCTTCCAGCAGACTAAGTTCTACCATTTCCATGTTACAGAAATAATCGAATGTACGTTCACGATCCCATACGTAAGCGATACCGCCGCTCATTCCGGCAGCAAAGTTACGTCCGGTATGTCCTAAAACAACAACTCGTCCTCCTGTCATGTATTCGCAACAATGGTCGCCTACACCTTCTACTACAGCGATTGCTCCCGAATTTCTTACGGCAAAACGTTCACCCACACATCCGTTGATGTAGACTTCACCGCTGGTTGCACCATACATCAGTGTATTTCCGGCGATTGTATTCTTGGAAGCATCGAAGCAGGAACCCATCGGGGGGAGAACAGCTATTCGTCCGCCACTCAGTCCTTTTGCGACATAATCGTTTGCTTCGCCCTCCAGACGGAAGCTGATTCCCGGAGTAAGGAAGGCACCGAAGCTCTGACCTGCCGAGCCTTTGAACTTGACGCTGATAGTTCCGTCGGGCAATCCTTCGTGTCCGTATCGGGTTGCCACTTCTCCCGCAAGCATAGCTCCTACAGAACGGTCTGTGTTCGAGATGGTATATTCCAGTTCCACCGGGCGCTTGTTGTCCAACGCTTCATGTGCTGCAGCGATGATTGATTTATCCTTTACTTCCGAAAGGTCGAGCGGACGATTCATTGTGTAGTGGATGTCTGCTCCATTGTCTACCTGATGTAGAATACGGCTGAAGTCCAATCCACCTATTTTTCCTGTATTATCATGTGGAGCTATCTCAATAAGGTCGGTTCTGCCGATAATGTCTTGCAGGCGGGTGAATCCCATGGCAGCCAGATATTCTCGTACTTCCTGAGCCAGGAATTCAAAGTAATTGATCAGGTATTTGTAATGTCCGCGGAAATGTTCGCGCAATCTTTCATCTTGTGTAGCAACACCTACCGGACATAAGTTGGTATGGCATTTACGCATCATTACACATCCTAAAACAATCAGTGCGGCTGTTCCGAAAGCATATTCATCTGCTCCCAGCAATGCCATGCTGATGATGTCACGACCTGTCTTCAACTGACCGTCTGTTTGCAGGCGAACCTGTCCGCGCAGTCCGTTGAGTACCAGTGTCTGTTGGGTTTCGCTCAAGCCGATTTCAGGCGGAATACCTGCGTATCTCATCGAAGATGCCGGTGATGCTCCGGTTCCTCCTTCGGCTCCTGATATTACAATCAGATCAGCCTTGGCTTTTGCTACGCCGGCAGCGATTGTTCCTACACCGCTTTCTGCTACCAGCTTTACGCTGATGGCTGCTCGCGGATTGACATTCTTCAGGTCGAAGATAAGCTGAGCCAAGTCTTCGATACTGTAGATATCGTGATGAGGTGGAGGAGAAATCAGCGAAATGCCCGGAATAGAGTGGCGGGTACGTGCGATGACTTCGTCTACCTTAAAGCCCGGCAACTGACCACCTTCACCCGGTTTTGCTCCTTGTGCCACTTTAATCTGTATTTCTTCAGCATTGACCAGGTACTCGGTTGTTACGCCGAAACGTCCCGAAGCAATCTGTTTGGTCTTACTGCAAAGGCTGATATCTTCGTTGTCGCTGTCGGAATGATAAACAGCTTTGAATCGTTCACTGTCTTCACCTCCTTCACCCGTGTTGCTGCGTGCACCGAGTTTGTTCATGGCAAGTGCCATGGCTTCGTGAGCTTCTTTGCTGATGGCGCCGAATGACATGGCACCGGTTACAAAGTGCTTGACGATGCTTTCCACAGGTTCTACGGTGTTGATGTCTATGGGATTATTGCGGAAGCGGAAAAAGTCGCGCAAGAACATGGGTGATGCTTTTTCGTTTGCCTTTTGTGTGAATTCCTTGAACTTCTTATAGCTTCCTGTACGTGTGGCCAGTTGCAGTAAACTGATGGTTTCCGGATTCCACGCATGCTTTTCTCCATCTTTGCGGAAGGAGAACAATCCGATATGATCGAGCATGGAAGCTGCTTCATCATCGCTGATGCAGGCTCCCGACTGATGAAATTTCAGATAGTCGTTGGCTATGTCTTTCAGTCCGGCACCGCCGATGGTAGAAATTTCGGTACCGAAATACCGTTTCATCGTTTCGGCGTTCAGTCCTACAGCTTCAAAAAGTTTGGCTCCGCGATATGAACGGATGGTACTGATACCCATTTTGCTCATTACTTTATAGAGGCCTTTGCACAATGCTTTGATATAGTTTTTTTCGGCTGTGTTGTAGTCCAGTTGGACATCGCCTTTCTTTACCAATTCGTCTATTACGGCAAATGCCATGTACGGGCAGATGGCACTGGCACCATATCCTAACAACAATGCAGCATGCATTACTTCACGTGCTTCACCGCTCTCTACTATCAATGCCGTTTGTACACGTTTTTGTACCGAAATCAGGTGATGGTGTACAGCACTTACGGCAAGCAGGGAAGGAACAGGTGCATGGGTCGCATCGATGTCACGGTCGGAAAGTACAATGTAATTAGCTCCCGCATCGACAGCTTCTTCTGCTTTCTTGCATAAGTCTTCGATGGCAGAACGCAAGCCTTCTTCACCTTCTTTGATATCGAATATCATTTTCAGTTTGACAGTACTGAATCCCTTATATCTGATATTGCACAGAATGTCGAGTTGCGTGTTGGTCAGTATAGGATGTGGCAAGCGTACCATTTTGCAATGCATAGGGTCTGGGGTCAGAATATTTTTCCCCACAGCACCGATATATTCGGTAAGTGACATTACCAGTTCCTCACGAATCGGGTCGATGGCCGGGTTAGTAACCTGAGCAAACTGCTGTCTGAAATAGTTGAATAGCAGTTGAGGCTTTTCCGACAAGACGGCAAGCGGGGTATCGTTACCCATTGAGGCAGTCGGTTCTGCTCCGGTCTTACACATCGGAGTCAGGGTCCGTTCCACATCTTCACGGGTAAATCCGAATATACGCAGGCGGCGTCCTGCATTTTTTACTGCATTTTCAACCTTACGACCACTGCGAAGTGTGTCGAGTTCAATGCGGTTGGCAGAAAGCCATTCTGTGTAGGGAAGTGCCGAAGCCAAGTTTTCCTTTACTTCGTTATCGTAATATATCTTGCCTTCCTGCGTGTCAACCAGCAAAATCTTACCGGGTTGTAATCTGCCTTTAGCTTCTATTTCATCCGGATTGAAGCTGATTGTACCAGTTTCACTTGCAACAACCATGGTACCGCTCTTTGTAACCAGCCAGCGTGCCGGGCGCAATCCGTTACGGTCGAGCATACCTCCTGCGTAACGTCCGTCGCTGAATAACAAGGCCGCCGGTCCGTCCCATGGTTCCATCAGGATAGAATGGTATTCATAGAAAGCCTTCAGTGCCGGACTGATCGGGTTCTTTTCATTGGTAGATTCAGGAACCATCATGGCCAGTGCATGCGGCAGGCTCAAGCCCGACATGACAAAAAATTCCAGGACATTGTCCATTGATGCACTATCACTCATTCCTGGTTGTATGATCGGGCGTATCTGAGAAATATCACCCAGCTCTTTTGATGACAATACGCTTTCTCTTGCCTCCATCCATGCGCGGTTACCTCGTATGGTGTTGATTTCACCATTGTGAGCCATCATTCGGAACGGCTGTGCAAGGCTCCACGTCGGGAACGTATTGGTACTGAAACGTGAGTGTACCAAAGCAAGTGCGCTGGTAAAGTAAGGTTGTGTAAGGTCGGCATAATACTCTCTCAACTGGGTAGATGTAAGCATACCTTTGTACACCATATTCCGACTTGAGAGAGAAACTATATAAAAGTCTTTATGCTCGACTCTGTTCTCTATCTTTTTCCTTATTATATATAGTTTCTTTTCGAGATTCTGTTCGTCAGCTTCAGCTGTAATAAATATCTGTTTCACATCTGGTTCTGTAGCCAGTGCGTCTTTTCCAAGCACATTCGAGTTCACAGGAACACTTCTTACATGCATTAGCGTCATGCCTTCTCGCTCTATTTCTTCTATCATAATGCTCATTATGGCATGCTGCGCTTCTTTGTCTTTGGGCATAAATACCAGTCCGGTACCATATTTCCCTTTTTCGGGAACAGGGATTCCTTGCAGAAGAATGAACTCATGGGGTATTTGTATCATAATACCTGCACCGTCGCCGGTTTTGCTGTCGGCGCCTTCTGCTCCACGGTGCTTCATGTTTTCCAGCACTCTGAGGGCGGAGTCAATTAAATCGTGTGATTTTGTGCCATGTAGGTTGACTATCATACCTACACCGCAGGCATCGTGCTCGTTATCCGGGCTGTAAAGACCATGCCGATATTGCGGTAAATCTTTGTTTTCATCTGATAAAATGTAACCTTTTTCTCTCATTTGCTTTCAATTTTTATTGATATGCTTGTTTAGTTGTTTCGGTGTGATTGCAAAAATACAAATATGCTTTCGAAAAACAAAGTAAAGCGTGATGAGAGTAAACAAAAAATATGTTCTTAAACGACTTTGCTTATAATTTGTTTGATTATGAGTTTTTATTATTACGAATTGTAATCAATTTAGTTTTTATAGGTTATAATCTGTGATAATTGCGGAGAAAAAAAGAAATTGACGAAATCTCTGATCTGCCTTTTTTAGCGGGAATGTAATAAGGCTGGAGAAGAATTCTTTGGTAAAATCTCCTTTTTGGGAAGGATAAAGAAATTGGCCTTTGATAAACATTTTGATATTTTACAGATGAATTTTGTATCTTTCTAAGGATTGTCCGGCACATTTGCAGAACATTTTTTACCTTTGTGATATGTTTAGACAGAAAATTAATCAGAGTATCAGCGAGAAACGTTTGTTTGCTCCTGATGATAAGATATTGGTTGCCTTGAGTGGTGGAGCAGATTCCGTCGCTTTATTGCGTGTATTACTGCTGGAAGGGTATACATGTGTTGCAGCACATTGTAATTTTCATCTTCGGGGTGAAGAGTCGGACCGTGATGAGAATTTTGTACGGACATTATGCAGCAATCTGCATGTTCCGTTGCAGGTCGTACATTTTGATACAACCGGATATGCCTCACAGAAAGGAATATCTATAGAAATGGCAGCTCGTGAGTTGAGATATGCATGGTTTGAGCAAGTACGTACCGAGGTTGGAGCAAAGGTGATAGCAGTAGCTCATCATCGTGATGACAGTGTAGAAACATTTCTGTTGAATCTGGTCAGAGGAACGGGAATTAATGGTTTGAAGGGTATTACCGCTATTAATGGGGTAATCGTCCGTCCGTTACTGGATGTCAGCCGTGAGGAAATACTGGAGTTCCTGAAGAATCTTCATCAGGATTACGTGACCGATAGTACGAACCTGCAAGATGAATATACACGAAACAAGCTCCGGTTAAATGTAATTCCTATGTTGAGGGAAATCAATCCGTCAGTTTGTGAGTCGATAGCCGAGACAGCACGCCGATTATCTGATGTGGAAGCCGTATATCGTGAAGCGATGAAGGTTGCTTGTGCCCGGGTTACAGAGGAGGAGGGGCGGTTCAGTATTCCCCGGATTGTAAAGGAAGTATCTCCTCTTGCTGTACTGTTTGAGCTTTTTCACCCGTATGGATTCAATGCAGCTCAGTTGAAGGATATATACAGAAGTCTGGAGGCTGAGTCAGGACGCCTTTTTTATTCTGAGAACTATGTGCTGTTGCGCGACCGTGACTGTCTGCTTTTAAAAAAACGTGAGTCGTTGCCAGATGTTTCGCATAAGATATTGCATCACGAAGTTCGTGAGATAGAAACCGGATTTAAAGTTTCCCGTGACCCGAAGATTGCCTGCCTGGATGCTGATAAATTGGTAGAACCTTTGACATTACGCCGATGGCAGTCGGGAGATAAGTTTATTCCCTTTGGCATGAACGGCTTCAAAAAAGTACGTGATTACCTGCGTGACCGTAAATTCACCTTATTCGAAAAAGACAACCAATGTGTGGTATGTTCGGGAAACGATATTGTATGGTTGGTTAATGAACGGACTGACAATCGCTTTCGGGTAACGGAAAATACACGTCGCGTAATGTTGCTTTGGGTAGAATGACAGGACGAATAACTGTTTGCCTAAATACCTAAAAATAGGGATTGTATACCCTGTATGAATTATCTTACTTTGTAAACGAAAATAATATGAATTCTATTTTTGCTATGGGTGGAACCAAAATATATAAACCGACCGATAAAATGAGTGATCTGATTTGTGAGAACTACGCTTTGCTGCAGGTCTTGAGCCGTTTTGGCGTACCATTGGGCTTCGGTGACAAGTCAGTACAGGAAGTATGCAGCATGAACGGAGTCGATTGTACTACCTTCCTTGCCGTAGTGAACTTTCTTACCGAAGAGAGTAACCGCATGCAAGACCATATAACCGGGCTTTCTGTGCCGGCTTTGATGGATTATCTGCAACGTGCTCATTCCTATTTCCTGGATTTCCAGTTGCCTACTATTCGCAGGAAACTGATAAAAGCCATCGACTTTTCTTCCCATAACGAGGTATCCTTTCTGATACTTCAGTTTTTCGACGATTATGTGGGCGAGGTAAGAAAGCACATGGAGTATGAGAACGAAAAGGTTTTCACTTATGTACGTGGCTTGTTGAACGGTGAGCGCTCTACACAATATAATATAGGTGTATTTGCACGTCACCACGATCAAGTAAATGCCAAACTGACCGAATTGAAAAATATTATCATCAAGTACTATCCGGCCAATGGCGATAATCAGTTGCTGAATGCAACATTATTCGATATTTTTAGTTGTGAAGAAGATCTGGCATCGCATAACCGGGTAGAAGATTACTTGTTTGTCCCTGCCATTATGGAACTGGAAAAGGGGGAGAAATGAAATCGCAGGAATTGATTTTAGTAGCTGTGGCCGAAACTTCGGTTATTGTGCGAAGCGGGTTGGTTGCCGTTCTCAAGCGTTTGCCCGACATGAACATACAGACCATAGAGGTCACCTCGAAGGGAGGGCTTCAGCATTGTATGGAGGCACATATTCCTAATATATTGATCGTTAATCCTCAGTTTGAGGGCTGGTTCGATGTCGATGCCTTTAAGAAACATTATCAGCATCCGGAAACCAAAATCGTGTCTTTGCTTTGTACGTTTGTCGATGCCAACCAACTGAAAGGTTACGATGACAGCATAAATCTTTTCGACGATACGGAATCGCTCGGAAAGAAGATTTCCGTACTTATGAATCTTTCCGAAGAGGAAGATGCTGATCTGGATACTCTGAGCCAGCGAGAAAAAGAAATTATTGGCTGCGTGGTACGAGGCATGACCAATAAGGAGATTGCAGAAAAACTGTTTATTTCGGTACATACCGTCATTACCCACCGGCGCAACATTACCCGCAAGCTGCAGATTCATTCGGCAGCCGGACTTACCATTTATGCCATCGTAAATAAATTGGTCGAACTGAGCGAGGTAAAAATGAAACTGTAACATGCTTCCTTATCTGGAATGTTTCTAAAATACCTACATTTAGGTATTGCAGGGACGGGCAGACACCCGTATCTTTGCAGTGTTAGTCATATGAAATTACGTAAACCACAAGTAAAAAGTTAGTTATTAGTTGGGTGCCCCCTGCGAAGTGATTCGCGGGGGGCTCGCGCTTTGTGGTGTCTATTTTGTAAACAAATGCCAGTAATACCTGCATTATTTGTTCGATTTTGCCGGTAAGTATAAATTTCTGACTTTTTTTTCATTTTTCTTTTTTTGTTAATTCATCAATAAGCCATACCTTTGTTTGTGCAGAAACAAAATAGGTAAAATGATGAAAGTAGGATTATTTATTCCCTGCTATATCAATGCTGTCTATCCCGAAGTAGGAGTTGCCTCTTATAAGCTTCTGAAAAGTTTGGGTGTAGATGTAGACTATCCGTTAGACCAGACCTGTTGCGGACAGCCTATGGCGAATGCAGGGTTCGAAAATGAATCGAAAGAATTAGCAAAGCGATTCGACAAATTATTCGAGAGTTATGATTATATAGTTGGTCCTTCGGCCAGTTGCGTGGTATTTGTGCGCGACCATTACGGCAATCTGCTGGCGGAGGAGAAACATCGTTGTGCCAGTGAAGGTAAGATATATGACATCTGTGAGTTTATTCACGATGTAGTAAAGCCAACCTCCCTTCAGGCTTCATTCCCTCACAAGGTCAGTATTCAGAACAGTTGTCACGGAGTGCGTCTGATGAAACTTTCTTCTCCCAGTGAGTTGAATATTCCTTATTATAATAAGCTGCGCGATCTGCTGTCGCTGGTAAAGGGTATAGAAATCGTAGAGCCTGAGCGTCCGGACGAATGCTGTGGCTTCGGAGGAATGTTTGCGGTAGAAGAGCACGATGTTTCCGGCCAGATGGGGCGTGACAAGGTTAAGCGTCATATGGCGACCGGAGCCGAATATATCGTAGGAGCCGACAGTTCATGCCTGATGCACCAGCGAGGAATCATAGAGCGTGAAAAGCTTCCTATCAAGACCATTCATATCGTTCAAATATTAGCTGCTGGATTATGAGTACGAAACATGCAAAGGCTGCCGGAAAATTTCTGGAGAATCAGGAACTGGCAGCATGGCACGATGAAACATTGTGGATGGTTCGTGCCAAACGTGATAAAATGAGCAAACAGGTGCCCGAATGGGAACACTTGCGTGATATGGCGTGTGCCATAAAGATGTACAGCAACAGTCATCTGGACCAGTTGCTTCAGGAATTTGAAAAGAATGCTTTGGCAAACGGTGCCTGTGTCTATTGGGCAAAAGATGCCGATGAATATTGTTCCATTGTATACAATATCTTACAGGGGCATCAGGTAAAGCATTTCATCAAGAGTAAGTCGATGCTGGCAGAAGAGTGCGGACTGAATGAATTTCTGGAAAAGAAAGGTATCGAAGTGGTGGAAAGCGACTTGGGAGAGCGTATTCTGCAACTGATGCACAAGCGTCCGAGCCACATTGTCCTGCCTGCCATCCATGTAAAGAAAGAAGAAATCGGAGAATTGTTCGTTCGTGAAATGGGAACAGAGCCCGGCAATAATGACCAGACGTATCTGACTCATGCAGCCCGCAAGAACTTGCGCCGGAAGTTTATCGAAGCCGAAGCCGCCATGACGGGAGCCAACTTTGCCGTAGCTTCTACAGGAGAATGTGTGGTATGTACCAACGAAGGTAACGCTGATATGGGAACTTCCCAGCCAAAACTTCAGATAACAGCGTTCGGAATGGAAAAGATTGTGCCCGACCGCGATGCCTTGGGAGTATTTACCCGTCTGCTTGCCCGTTCGGGAACCGGACAACCTATCACCACTTATACCTCACATTATCGCAAACCGCGCAAAGGCGGAGAATTGCATATCATTATCGTAGATAACGGACGCAGCCGTATTCTGGCCGATCAGCATCATGTCAAGACGCTGAACTGCTTGCGTTGCGGAGCCTGCATGAACACTTGTCCCGTTTATCGTCGTTCGGGAGGTTACTCATACACTTATTTTATTCCGGGACCTATCGGCATCAATCTGGGAATGCTGAAAGCACCGTTGCATTACTATGATAATGTTTCGGCATGCTCGTTGTGTCATTCGTGCCAGAATGTATGTCCGGCAAAAGTCGATCTGGCAGACCAGATTTATGACTGGCGTCAGAGATTGCATACATTGGGCGTAGCCAGTTCGTCGAAGAAGCTCATGTCGGGTGGCATGAAATTCCTCATGTCGCGTCCGGCTCTGTTTAATTTTGCGTTGAAGAATGCGCCGATTGTCAATTCTTTGCCTCGCGGTGTGGTATACAATGACTTGGACGACTGGGGAAAAGAACGTGAAATACCGAAGTTTGCCAAGGAGAGCTTCAACGAAATGTGGAAAAAGAATAAAGTGAAATGAGTATGAGTAGCAGAGAAGATATATTACAAAGCATACGCCGCAATACAAGAATGCGCTATGAGAAGCCGGACTTGTCTGATTTGGAGCATGAAGCACTGACTTATGAAGATAAAGTCGCACAGTTCTGCAACATCATGAAAGTAGTTGGAGGGCAGGCTGTTGTATTGCAGAAAGGAGAAGATGTAAACGAAGCAATAAAGAAAGCTTATCCCGATGCCCGCCGTATAGCTTCGGTTGTACGTGAAGTGAAGACGGAAGACGGCATACAGTCCGTTACCTGCGGAACCTTTCATCCCGACGATGTGGAGAAATCGGGAGATCTCGACGGAACAGATCTTGCCATTGTCGACGGACGCATAGGTGTTTGTGAGAATGGTGCCGTGTGGTTGCAGCAAGATGTTGAACAGCGTGCCGTATATTTCATTTCGGAAGCACTGGTTATCCTGCTCGACCGGAAGAATCTGGTAAACAACATGCACGAGGCTTACAAGCGCATCGATACCGGTGAATATGGATATGGCGTATTCATTTCAGGTCCGTCGAAGACGGCCGATATCGAACAGGCACTTGTTATGGGTGCACACGGTGCACGCAGTGTAACGGTTATTCTGCTCTGACAGGTATCCGGTAAGCGATAAAAGAATAAAAGCTTGCTCTATTCACATAGGGCAAGCTTTTTTCA
>NZ_JBBKBJ010000008.1:0-161268 GCF_037890145.1 Phocaeicola sp. HCN-6420 | reverse complement strand
GTACAATCAACAGAGCAGGCACTTACCGGTCGTATCATATCCGGTCGGCTTCCACATACCCGTGCATCACGGCATAGATGGCAAGCCCCGAAACCGACTTGATGCCGAGCTTCTCGGTAATGTTCTTGCGGTGCGAAATAACCGTCGTCAGGCTGATGTTCAGCTTGTCGGCTATTTCCTTGTTGATAAGCCCTTTAGTAATCAGAATCAGTACCTCTATTTCACGAGGCGACAGATCATGCTCCTGCTGCATTTCCTGCGGTGATACGGGATGATGTGTCGCTTCGTGTCCCTGTTTCCGCATCTGCATGATGGAAGCCACCAGCTTGTCCTGCGGCAGACAGACATTCAGGGTAGGGACACCGTTCAGCAGAGGCTGTTCGCCCGCTGCCAGCACGATGGTCTTCGGACGTCGTTCCAGAAAAAACGACGTATGTTCGAAGTACGTCTGTGCCGAAACAAAATAATGGCTGTACATGTCCGGCGTATCGTCTATCAGTCTGGCGAACGACGGAAATCTGCGGATGGTCGCTACGGGGATAAGTTCTTCCAGAATGGTCTGCAAGCCCAGTGCTGTCAGCGTATTCTGTTCTACGATTGCTATTTCAGGGATATGTTGCATCTTGGTTATAGGTTATGTTTTTCACACAGGTTCATTGATTCGTATCGGAGGAATGCTATATCAAAGAAACGATTGAAAAAGGCTTTTAGTTTTTCCAAAACCGTTTTCTTTTTTATTTCTCTGTTTTTATCAAAGATAGACATGGGAGGAAGTATTTGGGCGATTTATATTGCTTTGTCATAATTATTCAAATTACAATTGTTTACAAAGCCGATACAGTTGTTTGGGGCTATTGGGTACTTCTTTAATGGTTGGTTCTATAAGTCCATTTTCCATCAACGGTATCAGAATTTTATTACGGAACCGTGTCCTGTTTGTTTCTCCCAGTATCTCCATTAGTTTCAGAATGGACTGCGGTTTCTCCCTTAGTGCGTAAATGAATTCGGCTATCACCTCAGAGGTGTACTGGTTGAGCTTAGGACAAGCTTGAGACAAGCTTAGGACAGCTTGGGACAGACTTGGGACAGCTTGGGACAAATGTTCGTTGGGTATCTCCTTATCCTTTTGCATCTCTTCTTTTCCCAGTTTCAGGGTAAGCAAGACGGTGTCAGGCTGTACCGTTTCTTCAATTGCAGGCCGTCCCCATTGGTTATTTTCCCATCCTTTCACGATATAATCGGCACCACTTCCGGCTTTTTCACCATATCCCAGCAGCATAAACATTTTCTGGATAATCGGATTACGGCAAAGACTATGACTTCCTGCATAAAAATCATCTACGGAAATCAGCATTCTGCCCGGATTCCGCATGATGATTCTATCAGGCTCACGAATCACGATGATATTTCCCGGCTCTGCATAGCTGGCGTGTACAAGCGTATTTACCAATGCTTCACGGATAGCAATGTGGGCCTGCGTTTCTTCTACGCGGGTAATGCCTTCCAGCCTGAAAGGAGTAGGTATGGTTTGAGATAATTCATTGTAAACCCGGTAAAAGAACTGGTAAATATTGGCCTCCCATGTTCCGTCGGGATAAATACGATTGGACCAGCGGACACCGGGAGTATCGGATAGTTTCTCCTGATAATCCACAAAATACCATGGTGTACAGGTGGTGTCGGTAATGCTTTCTGTTTTTCCAAACATTAAAATGCCCGCACGGGTAAAACCTTCCGTACCTGTTTCTCTGTCTATCCGATAGGCTCCGATTTTCATCAGAAAAGCCCGGTCATCCAAGTCATTCCATGGATGATTTTCTTTTCTAAGCGCAAATCGTTTTCGGTAACCCTGCAAAGTTACAGGATCTATATCCTTTATACTGTAGTTTGGTAAAATCTGATTATCAAAAGGAGCCGTTGCATGATGGGCATCCGCAAACATTTCGCGCACTTCATCATCCGTACAATGATAGTCACCCTCATGGTTACGCTTGTACGTATTGCCAAAAGGATTGCGGGTAAGATAGACCGGACGGACATTGTATGTAGCTCGGGGAATACGGAAGACCAGATAGAAACTACCGTCCGCTTCACCTACTGCCACATCACGTTCCGTAAGCATGGTGGCACTTACTTTTTCTTTGTTGTGTGCACAATCCCAAAAGCGTTTCTTATATAGAGTTATCTGTTCTTCCGTCAATCCATCCAGTAGAAAACGTCCTTCTTTTTCCTTTACACCCAACACGATGATGCCGCCGTTTGTATTGGCAAAGGCAGAAAAGGATTCCCAAAAGCTTTCCGGCAATCCACCTTTTGCCGATTTGAATTCTACTTCTGCACTCTCGGCTCCTTTGATAAGTGCGTGTATGTCATTTTTTATATCCATCATGCTTTCTGAATTGTATGGCTAAATTTTTTTTCAATTCTGCTGAATGTCAATAGCTTGCTTCTCGTATAGCTCCTGTACGGCGGTAATTCCTTCCGGAAATCCTTCGGACAAGTCGTTTACCTGTTCCCTTATCCTCGCTGCAAGTACGCCGCCACGGCATCGGCACACCGTTCGCCGTCGATACCTGCCGACACGATACCGCCTGCATAGCCCGCACCCTCTCCGCAGGGGAACAGCCCTTCTACGGTGACGTGCTGCAAGGTTTCATTGTCGCGCACGATGCGGATAGGCGCCGAGGTACGTGTTTCCACGGCAATCATCACCGCCTCGTTGGTCAGGAAGCCGTGCGAGCTCTTGCCGAACAACTGAAAGCCGCGGCTCAGACGACTGCTGATGAATTTCGGCATCCAGAAATGAAGCGGCGAAGAAACCAGTCCCGGACTGTACGATGTGTCGGGCAGGTCGTAGCTCACCTTCCGGTTGATGAAGTCCGCCATGCGCTGCGCAGGAGCCGTCTGTCGCATGTTACCCTGCTGCCAGCAGAGTTGTTCCAGCTTCTCCTGAAAGTGCATCACAGCCAGTGTATGTACGCTTCCCTCGGGCAGTTTTCCCGAACGGGCAATCAGTTCCTCGGTCTGTGCCTCTGCCGAACCCTGAATGGTTTCGCACGTCTGAAGCTGCAAGTCGGGCAGGAGCAGATCTTCGGGACGCAGTTCCACCACCATGCCGGAGTTACTCCACTTTGTGCCACGGTTGCTGGGGCTCATGCCGTTCACCACTATCTGATGAGGTCCGCTGGCTGCCGGCACCACAAATCCTCCCGGACACATGCAGAAGCTGTACACCCCGCGACCGTCTACCTGCTGTACGAAACTGTATTCCGCTGCCGGCAGATACTTTCCGCGTCCGTTCTTGTTGTGGTACTGAATCTGGTCGATCAGCATCGACGGATGCTCCAGACGTACCCCCACGGCGATACCCTTGGGTTCGATGGTCACTCCGTTGGCATACAGCCAGCGGTATACGTCGCGTGCCGAATGTCCCGTAGCCAGAATCACCGGACCGTGGAAGGTCTTTCCCGTATTCGTTTCAATGCCTGCCACCTTGTTGTCCTTGATGAGCAGGGCGTCCATGCGTGTCTGGAAGTGTACCTCTCCACCGCAGGCGATGATGGTGTTTCGCATGTTCTCGATCACCCTCGGCAACTTGTCGGTTCCGATGTGCGGATGCGCGTCTATCAGGATGGAAGTACTTGCCCCGTGCTGGCAGAACACGTTCAGAATCTTGTCCACGCTGCCACGCTTCTTGCTGCGCGTGTACAGCTTGCCGTCGGAGTAAGCTCCCGCACCTCCCTCGCCGAAGCTGTAGTTCGATTCCGGATCTACTTTATGCTCACGGCTGATGCGGGCAAGATCCGTCTTGCGGTCGCGCACGTTCTTTCCGCGCTCCACCACTACCGGACGCAGTCCCAGCTCTATCAGGCGCAGGGCAGCAAACAGACCGCCCGGTCCGGCACCCACCACAATCACCTGAGGCTTACCCTCCACGTTGCGGTATTCCGTCCGTACGAACTCCTCCTCGGTAGGCGTTTCGTTGATGAACACCTGCACCTTCAGGTTCACGAAGATGGTCCGCTGGCGGGCATCGATGCTCCGCTTCAGCACCCGTACGGCGTGGATGGTACGAATGTCGAGCCCCTTCTCGCGGCTCACGTATTGTTTGATATGCTGTTCGCTGGCTGCCTGCTCGGGCAGAACTCTTAACTGGTATTCTTGTATCATAAATGGTTGTTTTTGTTTACTATGAATCAGAGTCAGGTTTAAATGATAATAAGCTGTCTGTATTGAAGCGGTCGAAGAGCGGAAATAATGGCATCAAGATTATAAAACCGGGTGTTGTACATTTTCCCGTCGGAGGCAGTTGTTTCCATTTTGGAAATAACTGAATTTTCATTCAGCTCACCGTCTTCGAATATATTTTTCAGATGCTTGCTGATGGCTGGCACTCCTATGTCGAACAGCTCGGCTATTGCTTTTTGCGTAGCCCAGATTGTTTCGTCTTTATAGAGCACTTGTATACCGTTCTCTTTTCCTTCAAGTTGGAAAATGAGAAATTCTGCCGTACTGTTTCGTATGTTGAATTTCTTTGCCATAAATTATCTTGTTAGCACTCTTTTACCCGAACAACTGCCGGAAAGCCTCTTCCACCTTGCGTACGGGTACCAGCTCGATTTTGATCTTCTTGCGGTCCAGTCCCTGCAGGTTATGCTTGGGGACGAGCATCCGTGTGAAGCCCAGCTTCTCCGCCTCGCTGATGCGCTGCTCGATGCGGTTTACGGGACGGATTTCGCCGCTCAGTCCCACTTCGCCCGCCATGCATACGCCCGCTTCAATCTCCGTGTCCATGTTGCTCGACAGGATGGCACTGATTACCGCCAGGTCGATAGCCGGATCGTTCACCTTCAGTCCCCCCGCGATGTTCAGGAAGACATCCTTCTGTGCCAGCTTGAATCCCACACGCTTCTCCAGCACCGCCAGCAGCATGTTCATGCGGCGCAGGTCGAATCCCGTAGCCGAACGCTGGGGCATACCGTATGCCGCCGTGCTCACCAGCGCCTGCACCTCGATGAGAAACGGACGGATACCCTCTACCGCACAGGCGATGGCAATGCCGCTCATGCCCTCATGGTCTTGCGTCAGCAGCAGTTCCGAAGGGTTGCTCACCTGCCGCAGCCCGTCCTGACGCATCTCGTAGATACCCAGTTCCGCCGTACTTCCGAAGCGGTTCTTGATGCTCCGCAGGATGCGGTACATGTAGTGCTGGTCGCCCTCGAACTGAAGCACCGTATCGACGATATGCTCCAGCACCTTCGGTCCGGCGATGCTGCCCTCCTTGTTGATGTGCCCGATGAGGATGACCGGCGTACCCGTTTCCTTGGCAAATTTCAGGATGGAAGCCGAACACTCGCGCACCTGTACGATGCTGCCCGGCGACGAGTCGATGTTCTCCGTCGAAATGGTCTGTATGGAGTCGATGACCACCAGGTCGGGAGCCGTGTTCTTGATGTTCGTGAAAATCTGCTCCAGCGACGTTTCGCACGCAATGAGCAGGTTGCTTGCCTCGGGATGGAGGATGCGGTCGGCACGCAGCTTCAACTGCCGTGCACTCTCTTCGCCCGAAATGTACAGCACCTTCTTGTCCGTGAGCCGGAGTACCGTCTGCAGCACCAGCGTCGACTTTCCGATGCCCGGTTCCCCGCCTATCAGCGTGAGCGAACCCTCTACCAGTCCGCCGCCCAGTACGCGGTTCAGCTCGTCGTCGCCCATGTCGATGCGCTCTTCCTCTCCCGAGGTGATTTCGTGCAGCCGCTGCGGTTTCGAGCGTACCGACTCGATACCGTGCGCCACATGCTTGGCTACGGGCACTTCCTTGCGCACCACCTCTTCCACAAACGTGTTCCACTGCCCGCACGACGGACACTTGCCTGCCCATTTGGGTGATTCCTGTCCGCAGTTGGTGCAAACATATACGGTTTTTTCTTTCGCCATGATTCGTTGGTTGGGTTAAGTTCTTATCTTTGCAAAGATACTAAAAAACGGGCGTTTTTCCTCGTGTTTAGACGGCTTTCTTTCGGGTTTCGGACGGCTTGTGGCGGAAGTCGGGGGAGGGTTTTCCGGGTGATGACGGGGCGATTTACCGGTTTTTGTACAAAAACTAAAATCTTTTGTACAAATTCTGCTGAAGGTCTTGTGGAAAAGTCCGGAATTTTCGCAGGCTTAAAAAAAGTTAATGCCTTTCTGCTTTCAATGCCCTCCCCGGAGTTTCGGCCGAAACTCTTCTTTGATTATATCTTTGTTTATTATATATAATAGGAAAGGGTGGTAACACTGGTGGTACCATCGGTGGTCCGCTTATGGTGATAATTATTTGTGATACAATATGATAGGTGGTACCGTTGGTGGTGCCATCGGTGGTCCGCCTGCTGTTTTGCCTCCTTTTCCCCAGTTTGCTGCCGGTGCGAACTTGCTTAAATCGCAACTACGTGCAGGGATGTTTCATTTCTGTTAAATTTTTGCGTTCCTGATAAAATGTTATGTGATTTTCTGTTTTTGTGAGGAAAATGTAAAGGATAATTTTGCTTTCGGTGTGATAGTGTCGGCGTAAAATCCGTAGGCTGGCTTGTATTGCATATTATTTGCATTTTTAATAATAAATTAATTAACATAATCGAGTTAATGTCCTGATAAATTTGACTTTTGCTCCTGATTTTTTAAATTTTTTTGCTATATTTGTGTTTGATTTATTAATAACACAAAAACAATTTGAGAAAACGTATGAAAAATCAATTGAAGCATTTTCTATTGTTTGCGGTGCTTGTCATATTTAGTACAGTCACTGCTGTAGCTCAGGCTACATTGAAAGGCAAGATTGTAGATGCGGAAAATAATGAGCCTCTTATCGGGGCAACGGTTTCCGTGCAAGGTTCAACTGAAGGTTCTGTAACGGACATCGACGGAGTGTTCTCGTTGAAAATACAGAAGTCGGGAGTAACCATCGAATTCAAGTATTTGGGATACAAGACCAAAACCATGAAAATAACCAAGAAGGGTGTTGTTGATCTTGGTACAGTTTCTATGGAGTCGGACGCACATGTGCTGAATGATGTGGTGATTACTTCGTCTATCGCAGTAGCCCGTAAGACACCGGTTGCCGTATCGAGTGTAGCCATGGATTTCATCGAAGAAAAGCTGGGTACACAGGAATTTCCTGAAATCCTGAAATCTACTCCGGGTGTACATGCCAACAAAGACGGTGGTGGATATGGTGACTCTGAAATCTATATGCGTGGATTCGGTAATGAGAATATCGCCGTGATGGTGAACGGTGTGCCGATGAACGATATGGAATGGGGTGGAGTTTACTGGTCGAACTGGGCCGGACTGACCGATGTGACTCGTACGATGCAGACACAGCGCGGACTGGGTGCTTCTAAGGTTTCTGCTCCTTCTGTGGGTGGTACGATTAATATCATCACTCAGAGTCTGGAAAGCAAGAAAGGCGGTACAGTAGCATATTCGCTGGGTAACGACGGTATGAACAAAATCCTGTTCAGCGTGTCTACCGGTCTTTCCAAGTCGGGATGGGCCATGACGTTGCTGGGTGCCAAGACCTGGGGTGACGGATATGTACAGGGTAGCGACTTCGAAGGATACAATTACTTCTTGAATATTTCAAAGCGTCTGAATGATGCTCATCAGTTGTCGTTGACTGTTTTCGGTGCTCCGCAGACGCACTATCAGCGTAATGGTGCCTTGACAATCGCCGACTGGAAGATGACTGAAGAGGTGTATGGCGTGAAGAATTACAAATACAATTCTACTTATGGTTTCGATAACGAAGGACGTCGCCGCACCAGCGAATATAACTCGTACCACAAGCCGCAGATCAGCTTGAACCATCAGTGGCAGATTGACGAAAAGTCATCGTTGAGTACGGTTGCTTATGTTTCTATCGGTCGTGGTTACGGTTACTCCGGACAGGGTAATGAATATTATGGTTATTCTTATCAGGACTGGAAGGGTGCCAACTATGGCGTGCTTCAGACTAAATTCCGTAAACCGGACGGTACGTTCGACTATGGAGCTATCGAAGACATCAATGCGCAGAGTGAATACGGTTCTATGCTTGCCATGAGCTTGTCGAAGAACTATCACAACTGGTATGGTTTGCTGTCGACTTATACTACCAAGTTCGGCAAGTATATCGACTTCTACGGAGGTGTGGATTTCCGTTACTACAAGGGTACACACACCAACGAAATTTCAGACTTGTACGGTGGTCAGTACTTCATGGACTCTACCCGTGGCGATGTGCTGGCTGAAAACAATATCGCTGCTGCCGACCCGATGTGGAAGTATGAAAAGCTGGGTGTAGGCGACGTGGTTTACCGTGACTACGACGGACATGTGCTGCAGGAAGGTGCTTTCTTCCAGGGCGAGTTCAACAAAGACAAGCTGTCGGCTTTCCTGGCAGGTTCATTGTCGAACACTACTTACTGGCGTTACGACCGTCTGTTCTACGACAAGGCTCATGCCAAATCGGATAATGTCAGCTTCATCGGATTTACTGCAAAAGGTGGTGCCAACTACAATATCACCGACAATCATAACGTATTCTTCAACTTGGGTTACATCAGCCGTGCGCCGAAGTTCTCTTACGGTGCGTTCATGCAGGCTAATGCAAGCCACGCCATCAACAAGGATGCCAAGAACGAGAAGGTGTTGTCGTTCGAGCTGGGTTACGGTTTCCGCAACAGCTGGCTGACTGCCAACGTGAATGCTTACTGGACCAAATGGCTGGACAAGGCGATGACAAAGTCTGGTCAGCTCGACAATCAGGAACGTACGGAATACTACATGAACATGACCGGTGTAAACGCACTGCACAAGGGTGTGGAACTGGATGTGAAGATTACTCCGCTGAGATGGCTGGACATTACCGGTATGTTCTCTTTGGGTGACTGGAAATGGGACAGCAACGCTACCGGTTATGCTTACGACGACAAGGGTATGCCGCTGAGAGAAGACGGTACACAGGCAAGTGGCATCGGTGCTCCCGACCATGTATCGGCTTCCATCAACCTGAAGGGTGTACGTGTAGGTGGTTCTGCTCAGACTACTGCTGCTCTGGGTGCTACCTTCAAGATCAACAAGTCTATCCGTGTGGGTGCCGACTGGACTTACTACGGACGTAACTATGCTTACTATTCTTTCAGCGGAAGCGACCTGAAACTGGGTAAGGAAATCAGCATCGCCGACCCATGGAAGATACCTGCTGCAAGTCAGATTGATATGAATGCTTCTTATCGTTTCAAACTGGGTAAGCTGGATGCTACTCTGTCTGGAAACGTGAACAACCTGCTTGACTACCAGTACATTTCTAAAGCATTCAATCCTAAATCGGGAGAGGTTTCGGACCAGACGATTTACTGTTACTATGCTTTCGGACGTACGTATAGTGTGAGATTGAAAGTAAACTTCTAATCACCTGTTTAATAGAATAGAATTTATGAAAAAAATATTATTTATATCAACCGCATTGCTGGCTTCGCTGACTGCATGTGATGATTATAATGACCAGTTTAACCTCGACTCTCAGATTTCGGATGTAAAGAAGGGAGTCGCTATCAAATTGGCGGCAGCAGATTATGCAACCATTGCCAATAATGCAACCAACAAGGAAATCGCTTTGTCGAAAGACCCCGAAAACGGTACGTATGTAGCAGCGCTCGAGGCTATCGGAAAAAACAGATATTTTGCCAGCAAGACTGAAGCTGAATGGTTCCTGCCGGCTTTCATTACTGAAAAATATCCGCAGGCTGATGCCGGATCTCGTTTCTCGGTTTCGTACAACATGTATAAGGAACCGTCTACTTATCTGGCCGACTTCAAGAACCTGAAGGAATATACGCTTTCGAATACCGATTACCGCAATGTATGGGGTGAAACGGCTTCGGCTACTTATCTTTCTCCGTCTACCCTGAAGAAACTTCCTGAAGTGTTGTCGGGTGCCGTAAGCAATCCTGCCGAGGGAGATATGATGGTGGTAAACTATGCATATTCTGAATTTGAGCCGAGTGCTGGCGGTGGTTCTGTCGTTCCGATGGTGTACCAGAAGGTGACTTCGTTCGACGGCGAGGCTGGTAACTATGTGATTGCTGCCAAGGCTGACGACGGTAACTATTATCCGTTCGGAAAACTGGACAAGGAAAGTTATAACTATGGTTATATGAACCCGTCGCCTATTACGGTGGGCGAGAATGGTGTGATTGCCAATGCCGACGGTGCGGAACAGGTGGTTACACTGGGTAAGAGCGACAATGGATTTACCTTGCTGAACGGCTGGTCGAAGTATATTTACCTGAGCGGTACATACAACAGCTTCAACGTTTCTTCTTCACTTCCTACCGAAGGTGGTGA
Source organism: Phocaeicola sp. HCN-6420 (assembly GCF_037890145.1). Lineage (NCBI taxonomy): Bacteria > Pseudomonadati > Bacteroidota > Bacteroidia > Bacteroidales > Bacteroidaceae > Phocaeicola > Phocaeicola sp. HCN-6420. The sequence continues at coordinate 150,900 of NZ_JBBKBJ010000008.1, read as the reverse complement.
ATGGACCGTGAACAACAACGGAGACGGTACCTTTGCACTGGTGAATGTAGAAAAGAACAAGACTGTAAAACTGACGTATACCAAGGATAATAAGTACAGTTACGGGGCTTATCCGGAATCAAGCTATATGTATTTCTCCGACCCGATGAACAAGGAGAGCGACAAATTCACCATCAAGGATGTGACGCTGCCGGAAGGTTCTAAATATGTGTGGAAAATCGATGACTCTTATGGTTACTATAAAGGCTCTGCTTTCGTAAACAATAAGAATCTGGTTTCTGAAAGTTATGTGGTATCTTCGGAAATCGATCTTTCAAAAGCTACAGCTCCGGTATTGAACTTCACTTTGGCTATCAACTTCCTGAAAGGTAACAAGGCTACCGATTTCTTTACCGTAAGAGTTTCTTCTAATTATACGGGTGATGTGGCAGGTGCTACCTGGACTGATCTGACTTACGATGCATCGAAGGTGGGTAGCTCGTGGAGCTTTACTGATCAGTCTATCGACCTGAGCCAGTTTAAAGGACAGAAAATCGTGATTTCATACGGTTATAAGAGTACAGACAAGTGCGCTCCGACTGTGGAACTGAAAAATACTTTGGTGAAAGAAAAAGATGCAAAATACTGGGATGTATGTCTGTTTAAGGAAGTTCCTGAAAACGAAGTGGCTGCGGCTATGATGCGCATGACACGTGCTTCGGGTGCTTATGCTAATACTGCTGCATTGTATGTCTACACTAATGGTACATGGGCTGAATATGCTAAAGAAGACGTTAATGTATTGGTTGCTGATCCGAAGCTCTACGCTGAAATTGGTACTGACTATGTTTCTAAACCGTCTATTATCTTCCCGGTTTATCTGGCACAGAAGTTCCCGTATGCAGTGAAGGGCGAACAGGTAGCTGTAGTCTATAAGAAGACTGCCGACAGTAACCCGATTGTTGAAGAATATACACTGAACGGTACATGGGCTGCTTCTACTAATTATTCTACACGTACTACTATCTTCGAAAAAGCTGCCGACGGTACATATACAGCACAGGCTGGTGTTTATCTGGACGAAGCGCTGACTGGTGGCAATGACGGAGGATTTACCGTACAGGATATTGCACTGACAGGTGTAAGTTATGTATGGAAGAATGATGCAAGCTATGGATGGAAGGCTTCAGCGTTTATGAACAATACGAACAATGAAACTGAAAGCTGGCTGCTGACTCCGGCTATCGATTTGTCGGAAGCTATGACACCTCAGCTGTCATTCGAAGAAGCTCATAAGTTCCTGAACGGTAATCCGCTTTCTGAATACATGATGGTAAAAGTTTCTACTGATTATATAGACGATGTAGAATCTTGTACATGGGAAACCGTTGAAGTTGATGAAACACAGTGGTCTGACGGACAGAGCTGGGACTTCTACAAAGTAGGTCCTTATAGCTTGAGCGCATATGTTGGTCAGGTTATCCGTATTGCCTTTGTTTACAAGAGCACAAGCAGTGCTGCTCCTACTTGGGAAATTAAGAATGTTCTGGTAAACGAAGCAGAATAATTTTATAATGTATATCCGCTGGTTCTTTCTCTGCCGAAGGGTGAGAACCGGCGGATATTTTTCTCTTTACTAACGAAATCTAACAGGTTTAGTCATGAAAAAACATTTATTTATTTTAGGACTGGCACTGGCTTTGTTCAATGTCGGTTGTGATGATCAGAATACCATACCTAATGGTTATGTACAGACAACTCAGGAAGGAGCATCTACACTTGTTCTGAAAGGATACGAAAATGCTGCATTAGGCTTTTCTGTATTCCAACCGGAAGGATTTGATTCTCCGTTTTATATACAGGATAAAAAGTTTGCCGGAAACGCTTACAGTTTTACCCAGGTAGCAGCTGCACGTCTGGATGAAATGACAACTGTTCCTGCAAATGTAGAATGGCAGTCGAATGCTACTGTAACAGCTGGTGCGGCTTATTGGGCTCGCTATGCTGCTTCAACGGTATATCGTTTTGTAAAATTCCGTGTATCTGATATTAATGGAAATAATGTAACGATTGAGTATGTCGTTACCGACCAGACCGAAGAACGTCCGAACGATAATGTCAATGCAAATACTGGTTATGATAATGTTTCGGTAACCGGTTATGAAATTCCTCATTTGAATGACCAGAATGTATACGCCGATCATTATGTAACAATGGACGGAGTACAGATTCTGAACTATGCATTAGAATGGGATAATACAAAACGTCATGCCAACTGGGTAGCTTTTACGTTCGATACTACAACTTCGGCTGATAATGTGAAACGTACAGATGCCTGGTCCGTAGATCCGAAGCTTCCGGCAGAAATGCAAGTTCAGGAAAGCGATCATAAGAACGACGGTTTTGATAAAGGACACCTGTGCGCTTCGGAAGACCGTGTTTATCTGAAAGAAGCTAACGAACAGACTTTCTATTACAGTAATATGTCACCGCAGTTGAAGGACTTCAACGGTGGTTTCTGGCGTAAGCTGGAGACTCGTGTACAGACATGGGGACGTTCTACAGCCGATGGTGTATACGATAAGGTGTATGTTACAAAAGGTGGTACGCTGAATAAGCTGCTGAAAAACTTCAAAGGTACTACAGTTAATGGTGGTACTCCTACAACAGATGCAAACGGATTTACTATACACGGACTGGCTTGTCCGGAATATTACTTTATGGCTGTTCTGAGCCAGAAAGACGATGTATTCCATGCTATTGCTTTCCTGGTACCTCATAAAGAAGGTATGACCGAAAATCCTTCGTCTGACGAACTGAAAGAATATGTGGTTTCTGTAGACAAACTGGAAGAAGAAACAGGCATTGATTTCTTCTGTAATTTGCCTGATGTACTTGAAAATGAGGTAGAGGCTGCTTGTAACCTGAATGACTGGGCATGGTAACAGGAGGCACATATATGAAAAAATATCTGTTTGCGTTTTTCTGGGCATGTCTGGTAATAGCGGGCTATGCTCAAGAGCAGAAAGGTACGGTTTACGGAGTTGCCTTTTATAACCTCGAAAATTTGTTTGATACGAAGCACGATGAGGGTAAGAAAGATTATGAATATCTGCCCGACGGAAGAAATAAATGGGACGATAAGAAATATCAGTCGAAACTGAAAAATATGTCGACGGTACTTGGATCGCTGGCTACCGACAAGACACCTGAGGGGGCTGCGGTAATAGGCATGGCTGAGGTGGAAAACCGTCGTGTGCTGGAGGACTTGCTGAAACAGCCGGCTCTGGCAAATCGTGGTTACGAAATTATCCATTATGAGGGACCGGACGAACGGGGTGTGGATTGTGCGTTTTTCTATAACCCGAAACTGTATACGGTGACAGCTACAAAGCTGGTGCCATATGTACTGGCTCAGCCGACTGACCGTCCGACTCGTGGTTTCCTTGTAGCCGACGGCAAATTGGCAGGCGAGCGTGTAGCATTTATCGTCAACCACTGGCCGTCAAGAGGTGCTGCTTCGCTGGCTCGTGAACGTGCGGGCGTGCAGGTACGTGCCTTGAAGGATTCCTTGCAGCGTCTGGACTCGAAGATCAAGATCGTTATCATGGGCGACATGAACGATGATCCGATGGACAAGAGTATGGCAGAAGCCCTGGGAGCAAAGCGTGAAATGAAAGATGTGAAGAAGAAAGATTTATATAATCCTTGGTGGAATACGCTTGCCGGAGGCGATGGTACATTAAAGTATAGAGGTAAATGGAATTTGTTCGACCAGATTGTTTTTACTGGCAATTTCCTGAACAAACGCCATAAGAAACTGAGTTATTACAGTCACGAGATTTTCAAGCGCGATTTCCTGATGCAGTCGGATGGCAGATATAAAGGTTATCCGCTGCGTACACAGGCGGGGGGCCGATGGATGAACGGCTACAGCGATCATCTGCCTACGGTGGTGTATTTCATCAAGAAATAATTTATTCAAGTAAGATTTATTAGATGTAATATGATTTATTAAAAGATGACGCGTCATAGTGACGCGTCATCTTTTTTGTTTTCCATTATAGAATTATTAAGGGGTATTCCACGTGTAGTCACGTATAGAGATGAATTGGGCTAAAAGGGCGTATGTGGACTATGGAACAGGAGTCGTACGAATATTATAGGTTAAAAACTTTTTTGTACAAATAATGAAACGTTTTGTGTTCTGGAATACGTTTTCTTGTATTGTATTTTTTTATTACAAAATGATTTGTTTTATAAAAAATTTTAAATATATTTACAGTGTGATAAGATAGAGAAGAGTATTTTGAATGTTGTAATTGTATTTAATTCCTTTGTTCTGTATGTCTAAATCTGTTTTGTTTTATATACTGGTATCGGCTTCTGTAATATTAGGTACTGTTCGTTTATCAGCCCAGGATATTGCTCTTAAGACCAATGGATTGTATTGGCTGACAACGACTGTCAATGCAGGAGTGGAGATTGCTGTTAGTAATAAGCTGACTATAGATTTTCAGGCAGCCTATAACCCATGGACATTTCAAGATGACAAAAAAATGCGCTTTTGGCTGGCGCAACCGGAATTAAAATATTGGTTGTGTGAAAAGTTTGAGGGGCATTTTGTCGGTTTCCATTTGCATGGAGGGCAATATTTCGGTGGCTTTAATGATACACGATATGATGGATATTTAGCAGGTGCGGGTGTATCTTACGGATATGACTGGATTTTATCACCTCATTGGAATCTGGAAATGGCGTTAGGAATAGGATATGCTCATTTGTGGTTTGATAAGAGCCCGCGTATTTATTGTGAAAAATGCAGGAATAGCGAACGGAAAAACTATTTCGGTCCAACTAAAGCTGCTATTTCGTTAATCTATGTTTTTTAAAAGAAATGGAGTATGAAGAAACGACGTGGTTTATTAAGTGGACTATCAGGTATAGTGTTAGTAAGTTTGCTCGCTGGATGTGCTTCTGGTCGGCATCTCCAAAACCGACTGTCTGTACTTCCTGATTCCTCTGTACTGGTTCCGGATACGTTGGGGAGTGTGCATCTGGATATGGTTTTCCAATTGCCGGAACATTATTTGTCGAAACGTAACAGGCTGGTTGTTGTACCTCAATTACTGATAAACGGTGAGGTGCGTGAGGAATTGGCACCGGTTGTTGCTGATGCATCTATTTATGATAAGAAGCTAACTCGTAAACAGAAGATTGAGGGATATCGAGATAGGTATGATACACGAATGAAGATAGACGATGTTTCAAAAAGAATCGATATTCCTTACCGGAGCAGTTTTGTTGTTCCCGATGACATGGAAACCGGATATGTACGTGCAGTGATAAGTAAGGACGGCTGTGGCGAATGTACGGGCATTGATACGATAGACATAGCTCAGATTAGTAATCCGGTATCGCTTGTCGATGTAAAGAAGGGAATGAATCTGGTTTGGATAGAACCGGAGTTTGTCATCCGTCCGAAAATACGTGAGGGACGAGGAGAGGCACGCCTTCAGTTCCTTATAAACCGGTACGATATCAATATGGAGTTGGGAAACAACCGGCAGGAGATGGAAAGTATGACTCAGACTTTACGTCCGCTCTTTGCAGATACACTGGCACAGTTACGTGATTTTCTGATTAATGGGATGGCTTCGGCCGACGGAGGATATGCCTTCAATACCAGACTGGCACGAAATCGTGCGGCATCGGCCAGAGAATGGGTTATAGAAACATTGAATATCCGTCCGGAAATACAGAAACTTATAAAAGTGGGGTCCAAGCCCGAGGGCTGGTGGCCTGTATACGAAGCGATGGTAGCAGACGGGAATCCGGATTCGTTGGCGGTAAAACAAATATTGACTCGTTATACGGAAGGAAACGATGATGTACAAGAACGTTACATCCGTAAGTTGCCTTGCTGGAATGACATTAAGAACAAATATCTTCAGAAAGACCGTAAAGTGGAATATATCTACAGTTATACACTCCGAAGCTTTACTACCGACAAAGAACTGCTGGATATGTATACAAAGCGTCCAGATGCTTTCAATGAAGACGAATTACTGCGTGTCGCTTCGTTAATGGAAGAAGATAGCAAGAAAAAAGAGGTTTATCATACACTGATGACATATTTCCCACAGTCGCAGGTAGCTGCCAACAATCTGGCAGTACTCTATTTGCGTGACGGAGAGGAAGAAAAGGCAAGGCATACACTTGAGAGACTTGATAGTCATTCTCCGGAAGCGATTAATACGCTTGCCGCAGGATATGTTTATGCTGGAGATTATGAACGGGCTATAGAATTATTGCAGGAAGTGGATTTGCCACAGGCACGTTATAATCTGGGACTTTTGAAAGCACGGCAGCGTAAATTAAATGAGGCTTATCATCTGCTGAAAGATTTTCGTGACGTAAATGTTGCAGTGGTAGCACTAAGTGTAGCCCGCAATACTGAGGCAAAGGAAATTATGGATAGTGTAGAAGATAACAGTTGTCTGGCCGAATATGTACGTGCCCTGATTGATGCACGTATGAATAATGATTCTGGTTTTTACAAACATATACGTAAAGCTTGTGAGCAAGAATCATTGCGTATCAGGGCTGCCGGAGAACCTGATTTTATTGATTATCGGGGGGAAGCTGCTTTTCGGAAAATTGTAGAATGATAAACATTAACAGAAGTGGAAGTTATGAAAAAGAATAGATTATATCTTGTCTGCTGGGTACTGATGATACACATGGTTGGGTTAACATCATGTATCCGTGATGAAATATTGCCTTGTCCGCCTCTGCAAGTGATGATTGATATTGAAGACAAGAATTATGACAATATTGACTTTATCGAAGAAAAGACCGGGTTGGATTTTCGTAAGGATGAAAGCATGAGCTTTCGGAGTTATATCCAAAAGTTGTTTTATGCGCTCTATGATCTGGAAACCGGTGAGATTGTTTTTACTCGCCATTTACACGATGTAGAAGGAGATGCTTCAATGGCTACTGCCTACTTGCCGGAAAATCTTCCGTTCGGGCGTTATGGATTGGTGGTATGGGGAAATATTCTCAGAGAAGATGGTATTGTTGCAGATGGTCGCTTTGGCACTTATGATTTGCATCAGGGACATGTAGAAGGATATGATGTGTATATGACTGCCGATGAATTACTCTATGATGAAGTGAATTACAGTTATGTAGTGAAGTTGAAGCGGATTAAGGGGAAGCTGCTTATTCAGGCATTAAATTTTCCTCCGGAAATAGGTTGGTCTAAGAAAACGGTCAGTGGAGTAACCGGAAATGTAGATTATGAGTTGAATTACTCGGAACCGGAAACAGTAGTAACCTATACGGAGTGGAAAAACCGGACATCGGAGTTTGTAAGCAGTACGTTTTTGTCGCCTTCTGCCACTTCGTCCGGTAGTACGGTAGATGCAGATTTGTATGATGAGCCAGAAATGCTGGAGCCTGTGATCAATCTTGAAACTGTTTCTGTAGAAATAGAGCGCAATAAAATAACCGTGTTACGCTATGTATATGATGAGAGTACAAGTAATACAAACATTTATGTTTTACTGGATGACGGCTGGGATGCAGTGCATAATCTGGAGAAATAGACTGATGGAAAGATAGATGTTTAACCTAAATATAAGTAAAAAATGAAAGCAAAATTTTTAATGATGGCTGTGGGGGCTGCTATGATGGCTTTTACGGCATGTACCAATGAAAAGATTGTTTATGTGGAAAGTGACAATGGTACTGAACAGCTTAAACCGGGCGAAGGTATCGTTGAAATTGCATTGTCGAGTGCTACTACACGTGCGGCACGTCCTATCGATCATTTTAATCCTACAGTTGCTACTACGGATGGTGGAAACAATGTAAACTGTATTGGCTTTAGGGTGTATAATAATGCAGGAGCACTTGATGGTAATGTAAAAGTTACTGCGGTAGACAACTCTGATGTTACAGAAACAACATTGAATGAGTATGTGCTGCAGAGAAATTTAAGCAGCTATGCGAGCAACCAGACGATAAAAATTAAACTGTCGGGATTGTCTCAAGGAATTAATAAGATTATTGCGTATGGATACAATGCAGCAGACGGAACAACTTTTCCCTATACTTTGACGAATCAGCAAAAGGAGGTCGAGGTTGAAGGTCAAGAAGAACCAAAAATGGTTGATATTGTCGGCTTGAAATGTGCAATAAACACTACAAATAATCCGGAAAAGTTTCCTGAGGAGATTTTTTCAGGAGCCATTGAGGCAAGTGTAAATGAACATGGGTTGTTTACAGCAGAAAATACACTTACTCTCGAACGTCAGGTAGCCGGTATGTTGGTTTATCTGGAAAATGTACCTGCTTATGTATTGAACAAAAAAGTTGGAAAAATCACTATTTCTACCATTATAAATGTGGAAGGATTGTATTTCCCTTATAAAGGTGAGAATGGTGAGTTGAATCCAGCATATAATGGATATACTAATGATAGCTTTTCTAACACAGATTTGTTGACTTTTACTTTTAATTCAGATAATACGAGCAATTTTGATGCTGCATCAAACGGAGGTTCTTATATCTTCTCAAGAAAAAGTAATGGGAAAGAAAAAACCGACAATAAGAGATTTTTACTGCCAGACGAAATGGATGATGACGTGAAACAATATATGGATGACAACATCGAATGTAAGAGCAATACCTTGTTTGGTAGCTGCTTCCTGCTTCCATTCCCTGCAAAGAATACTTCACATGATGGCTGGAATGCACTGAACATTGTGTATTGGGGTACAGATGGCCAGATGATAAAAGCTGTTCCACTTAAAGATAGTAATGTTGATAATAGTGAAGGTTATTCCATTACCCGCAATCATTTCTACTCAATCGGTACAAAAAAGACACCGGACCTTCCAGGTTCTGGTGATCCTGATGATGATGATGATCCGTTGGATATCGATGATGTAACCGGTTACGATTACTATTATCTCCAGATTGACGATGCATGGGACGGCTATTTTGGCTTAAACAAGTAATTTTTTTTAGTTAAACTCTTATAATTAATAAAAACTGACTCGCCTGTGATGGGGGGTCAGTTTTTTTTATGCGGCAACAGAGGAAGGTTTATTTTTGCTGTGAAGGTAACGCTTCCGCTATACGTTTCACGATGCCCGGTCCCTCGTAGATGAAGGCTGAATAAATCTGTACCAGATGTGCGCCTGCCTTGAGCATGTTGTGGGCTTCCAGCGGTGTCATGACGCCTCCAGCTCCGATAATCAGCATGTCTTTGGGGGCATGGGCGGAAAGGTATTTGACAACTTCTACCGACTTGTGGATGACCGGCAGTCCGCTGATACCTCCGGCACCTACCTGAGTGATTTCCGACTGACTGGAGTGGATGAGCAGCGAGCGGTCTTGTGTCGGTCCGGTAGCGATGAATCCGCTGACGTGATGCTGGCAGGCAAAGTTGATGATGCCGTCCAGCTTTTCGAGAGGAATATCAGCCGGAAGTTTCAGCAGGACGGGCTTGCGTACATGCTGCTTCTCGTCAGTCAGGGCAGTGAGTATGGTACCCAGTATCTCGGGAGCGATGCTTCCCCAGTTGATGGTATAGTAATCGGCATACGTGCTGAACGTATCGTACAGGTCGGTAACCTCCGCTACAGCCAGGGCTTCGTCTGCCGGATGATTGCTGTTGATATTGACACCCAGTATATATTTTCCGTTTCGTTTCCGTTTCAGGTTTTCCAGTACGGCAGCTTTTCCGGGATTATTGAAGCCGGTACGGGATACTAAGGCATGGTCTTGCGGCAGGCGGAAGATGCGCGGTGAGGGGTTTCCGGCAACCTTTTCGGGGGTAACCGTTCCTACTTCGAGGAACCCGAAGCCTAAATCACTTAATTCGTCGAAACAACTTGCTTCCTTGTCGAAACCGGCAGACAGTCCCACACGGTTGCCGAATGTCAGGTTCTGCCACTGGAAGGGAGCAGCCTTAGGACGGTAAGCCGAACGGATCAGACCTTTTACCGGGGGCAGGTGACGATATACATGAAGCATGGTTATAATCTGGTTGTGGATTTTCTCTGCATCGATACGGAATAACCAGGGACGAATAATTGATTTATACATAATTGTAAATATTAAATTGGTTTTCGTACTGCAAAGGTACGACTTCCGTTCGAGAATCTGTCATAAAAAAAAGTTATCGCCTATTACTGCCTGCAAGAGAAACCGGATTCGGTTGGAAGTAAATGATAATATGTTGTTCCTTTTTTATTGTGTCCCGGAAAACGGGGTTGGCCGGTTTCCGGGATTGAAGAAGAGTTCGGTTGAGGAGCGGAGTTTATTTTAATGTTTGTATTTTAGTCAGGATAATAGTCCCGTATTGCCTTAGTATATACCTGGAGCAGCGTTCTGCTTAAAGTTGTCGTAATTTCCTGTAATCTGCTTTTCGTTTTCAGGATTCAGTTCGATTGCTTTTTTCATATCTTCCACCGAGCCGTCCTTATCTCCTTTCAGCAGGCGGATACGTCCTCTTTCCTGATAGAAGACAGCATTCTGAGGCATCAGTTCAGTTGCTTCGGTATACAGTTCGACGGCCTTGTCGAATTCCTTCTGTTCAGCCAGCATTTCTCCTTTCAGCAAGTAAGCCTTTTCATTGAACGGGTTGATTTCCAGTACCTGATCGAAGCATGTATAGGCTTCCTGAGTTTCACCGAGTGCCGCATGTATCTTTCCTTTCAGCAAGAGAGCATCTTCTTCTTCGGGAGCAATGGAAAGGACTTTTTCCAGATCGCCCATGGCATCTTTAGCCTGACGCATGTCCCACAAGACCTCGGCACGGAGGAGATAGGCTGCGGCATATTCTTCGTTCTGGGCAATAGCCTTAGTCAGCATGACGATAGCTTGCAAGTCGTTCTTCATGCCACGTGCAGCCTTGGCTGCCAGGTAGTAGGCAAGGGCATTGGTTTCGTCGAGCTTGATGGCTTTCTGACAAGCGTCGTCCATGCTTTCGTAATCTTCCTGCATGTAGCAGATGCTGGCCAGCGACAGCAGACCTTTTACGTTTTCGGGAGTCTTATCAATCAGGCGGTCGAGAGTGATGCGTGCATCGTCGGTACGTCCCGCTTCCACGTAAGCATTAGCAAGCAGTTGTAATGTTTCCGGCTCATCGTTCAGCTCTATGGCTTGTTCGAAACATTTTATGGCATAAGCCAGCTGATGCATGTTGTGTGCGCGTATGCCGTCGTATTTCAGGATTTCGAAATTTTTCTTTTCCTGTTTAGCTTGTTGGTCTTCGCTCGGTTTGCTTCCTCCGAATAAGGATGATAATAAGCCCATAATTTTATCTTTTTATGTTAATGTGTTGCAAAGATAACGAGAAAATTAACTTAATGAATATGTTTGCTGAAAAGAAATTCGTATGTTTGCACGACAATAAAGCTGTGAATTTAAAAAAGATAAATTATGAAAAAGATGCTGTTGGCCATTGTAGCCTTGCTGGCATGCCATACCATGCAGGCACAATATTTCTGTACAACTAATGGTACAGAATTGCACTACGTAAATTATGATGAGGCGGGACAAAGCCTGTCGAACGAAACGGTTACAGTATATAATGGGGTGAATAACGCTTCAGGAGCAAGTGCGCAGTACTTGGCTAAGATTGTAACCAACAAGACAAAGAACAATACCAGCTATACACTTTATAACTGGAGTTACGATGGTAATGTAACTACCTGTCAGGAAGACTTGATGTACGGCCCTTATATCAAATCGGATTCCGATCCGGCCAAATATGACTCGAAGGCACGTCAGGCTATGGCAGACGATTTGAAGCTGAAAGGGGATAATTCTTTCACGATCAAAAAGCAGGCCAATGCAGGTGAAGCTATTCCTGACCGCTCTTATTCGCTGATTTCAAACATGTTGAAGAATGAAGTGACTATTTCGGGCGCAGCTTACATGGGAACGGAACAGGTCAGTACAACTGCCGGTAAGTTCGATTGTATCAAGATTTCATACCTGAAACGTACAAAGATTGTGCTGAAATCGGAAACTATCCGTGTGACTGAATGGTATGCCGAAGGTATCGGTCTGGTAAAATCGGAAACTTACAATACCAAAGGCGAGCCGGATGGCAAGACGATTCTGGTGAAAATTGTAAAATAAGCTGATAAACAAACAGGCTGTATGTGCCGGTAACATAAAAATCTCCTACTTTTGTAGGAGATTTTTTATTTCTAAGTTTCAATCTGTATGTAAGATTTTACTTCTGCAATTCTATTTTGAGGCGACCTTTTTTTTATAATCTTAAATCACTTCAATGCCCTGCTGCCGGCAAAGTTCCAGACTTAAATCCTTCAGTTTGAACTTCTGGATCTTTCCACTTCCCGTCATCGGGAATTCCTTTACAAAGAAAATGTATTTCGGAATCTTGTAGCGGGCAATCTTTCCTTCACAGAACTCACGGACATCGTATTCGTTCATCGTACATCCTTCGTGCAGGATGATGAAGGCTCCCACCGCCTCACCGTATTTTTTTGAGGGGACACCTGCCACCTGTACATCCTTTATGCCCGGCATCTGATAGAGAAATTCCTCTATCTCGCGCGGATAGATATTCTCTCCTCCACGGATAATCATGTCCTTGATACGTCCCGTGATGCGATAATTACCGTTCTCGTCTTTTACACCCAGGTCGCCCGAGTGCAGGAAGCCGTTCTTGTCTATTACTTCGGCAGTAGCTTCCGGATTCTTGTAGTACCCTTTCATGGTATTGTATCCACGGTTGCACATTTCGCCCTGTACGCCTTGTGGACATTCTTCACCCGTTTCCGGATCGAGAACCTTTACTTCTGTAAACTCGAAGTCGTGTCCTACCGTAGTGAAGCGTACCTCCTGCGGATCGTCGATGCGGCTGTGCGTCATGCCCGGCGAGGCCTCTGTCAGACCATATACGCTGGTTACCTTCATAAACATTTTTTCTTCCACCTGCTTCATCAGCTCTATCGGACAGAGAGATCCTGCCATGATACCCGTGCGCAGGCAGGACAGGTCGAACAGGTCGAACATCGGATGGTTCAGTTCGGCAATGAACATGGTCGGTACCCCGTAGAGTGCCGTACAGCGTTCCTTATGGATGGAAGCGAGCACCAGCAGCGGGTCGAACCGTTCTACCATGACTTCCGTACAGCCGTGCGTCAGGCAGTTCATGGTGGCGAGCACCACCCCGAAACAATGGAACAGCGGTACGCAGACACAGAGCTTGTCGTCGGAAGTGAACTTCATGTGCTCTCCTGTCAGGAATCCGTTGTTGGCAATATTATAGTGGGTAAGCATCACTCCCTTTGGGAAGCCCGTCGTACCCGAAGTATATTGCATGTTTACTGTATCGTGGCAGTTGATTTTTTTCTTTGCCTCGTCGAGTACCGTATCGTCGATGTTGTTTCCCAGCAGCAGAATCTCCGCCGTGTTGTACATGCCGCGATACTTTTCCTGACCGATATAGATGACGTTTCGCATGTGCGGGAAACGTTTGCTTTTCATGTGACCACGCTCGAATGTTTTCAGCTCGGGAAGCATGCGGTACGTCATTTCCACAAAGTTACTGTCCTTTTCTCCGTCGACAATACAAAGTGTATGCATGTCCGAGTTCTCGCACAAGTATTCCAGCTCCGCCTGCTTGTAGTTGGTATTGACGGTAACGGCTACCGCACCAATCTTGGCACAGGCATAAAGAAACGTCAGCCAGTCGGGGACGTTTCGTGCCCATATTCCTACATGCGTGCCGTGCGTAATGCCGATGGCAAGCAATCCCTTTGCCATATTGTCTACACGGCGGTTGAACTGACTCCACGTAAAACGCAGGTTACGGTCGGAGTATACGATATATTCCTTGTCGGGCGTTTCGGCGGCCCAGTGCTCCAGCCAGTCGCCCAATGTTCTTTCCGATAATTGTATCATACGCAGTCGGTTTATCAGATGGGAGTATAGATAACGGCCAGGATGCGGGCTTCCTGTCCCTCGAACGCATGAACGTGATGCGGTACGATAGAGTCATAGTAAATGGTATCTCCTTCTTCCAGCAGATACGTATACTTGCCATAGTTAATTTCCAGCGTTCCTTTCAGTACCATGATGAACTCTTCTCCTTCGTGTGCCGAGAGATTGAATTCACTGTTCCCGTCTGCATCGATGTCGACAATGAACGGCTCCATGTGTCGGTCGGTCTTGCTGCGCGACAGGGCATGATAATGCAGATGCTGCCGGGCGTCGAGTGCATTGTTCGAAAAGCTGATGGTATCGTCAGCTTCTCCGCGCCGGCATACTACCGGACCGGCTTCGTCGGGCTGGTCGTCGAGGAAGGTTCCCAGACGTACTCCCAAGGCGCGTGCCAGTTTTACCAGTGGAGCAAGCGACGGAATATCAATATTTTCTTCGATGCGGGTTATTTGTTCGATGGCGAGGCCGGTACGGTCTGCCAGTTCATCCAGACTTATTTCTTTGGCCATTCTGAGACCTTTAATCTTTTCTCCGATAACGTTTGTTCTATCCATAGTATAAGCAGTTTTTGTTAATGCGTAAGCCCTTATTGGGCTTTTAATGAATAAGGTCGGTGACAAATATAGTAAAGATTTTATAATACGCACGGTATAGATGTCTAAAAAAGGTTACTGTGCTTTTCCGTTCATATTCAGTTAACTAATATTTTCATAAAAAAACATATACGGCAGGCTGGTTGTGAACTAAAGTGAAAGTACCCTTGTTCTGATTTAGACGGTTTGGCCGTTTAAAAGACATTTGAAGTTCTTTCAAACATAAACAGAAAGAGTATGAAACTGATTATGACCGACCGCCCTGTCGACGTAAGTTTTCTGAAGAACGAGGCGGTGAAATATATCGATTTGTCATCCCTGCGGATAGCCAACTGCATGGGATGCTTTGGATGCTGGACAAAGACGCCGGGCAAATGTGTGATTCGTGACGACGCCACCCGGGTTTATCCGTATATCGCCGCAAGCGATACGGTACTGTATGTCAGTCGGCTGTGTTACGGCGGCTACGACAGCGTGATGAAAACCATGCTGGAGCGTGCCATCCCCGTGCAGCAGGCTTTTATACGCATCCACAAGGGAGAAACGCATCACGTACAGCGTGCCGTGACGATGAAGAAAGCCACGATTCTTGCCTACGGTGACATCTCGCCCGAAGAGCAGGAGATTTTCCGGCAACTGATAGCCCGTAATGCCATCAATATGAGTTTTGAGAGTTATGAAGTGAAGTTTGCAACCGAGGCCATGTTGAACGATGTGGTAAAAGAAATTGTGGAAAAATGGGAAACGTGCTGATTCTGAACGGCAGCCCGAGGGCACCGAAATCTAATTCGCGGCAATATGCCGAAATCTTTTCGGCCAACTGTCAGTTGCCGTCAGACTATTTCAATATATCGAAGAGCAATCATGCCGAACTCTGCCGGAGGATGTCGGAGTATTCCGATGTGTTGCTGGTGTTTCCGCTTTATGCCGATTCGCTTCCGGTAGGTTTCCTGAATTTCCTGAAGCATCTGGAAGCCAATCCTCCGAAGCGGAAACCAATTGTGTCTATCCTGATTAACTGCGGTTTTCTGGAGCATCAGCAAAACGATATCGCCTTGAAGATGCTTCGTTTCTTCTGCCGGAAGAACGGCTATCAGATAGGTTCGGTGCTGGCATTGGGAAGTGGAGAAGCGATTCTTGGCACCCCGTTCCGTTATGTAGCGGTCAGAGCGGTCAAGAAACTGGCGAAATCTGTCGGAAGCGGGAGTTACCGTACGATACGTGCCACCATGCCGCTGAGCAAACGCTTGTTTCTCTGGGCTGCCACGTACTACTGGACTTGGTACGGCAAGCGTTTCGGAACAACCAAGGAGCAGATGCAGACCATGAAGATTGAGTAAGGATGTTTTTGCATCCGTTCGCCTCCTGTGCTACAAAATTGTTTTGTACCTTTGCGCCGACAAAAAATAAGACGAATGAAAGAGGCTTTTATCAAACTTCATCTTTCGGTACTGATAGCCGGAGGTACGGGAGTATTCGGGCGTTTGATTACCCTGAACGAGGGACTGCTGGTGTGGTATCGTATGCTTTTTGCAGGTGTGTTGTTTTATATCGTACTTTTCCTGCTGAAGAAACTGCGTAAACTTCCAGTTCGCGATGCTCTGCGTATTGCCTCGGTAGGATTGTTGCTGGCAGTACACTGGCTGTTTTTCTATGGCAGTATCAAGGCATCGAACGTATCTATCGGGGTGGTCTGCCTGTCGCTGATGAGTTTCTTCACCGCCTTGTTCGATCCGCTTATCAACCGTCACCGCGTATCGGCAAGCGAAATCGTATTCAGTCTGATAGGAGTGGCGGGCATTGTGCTCATCTTTCATTTCGATACCCGTTATCGGACGGGTATTCTCATGGGAGTGGTGTCGTCGGCACTGGCTTCCTTGTTTACCATCTGCAACAAGAAAGTGGCATCGGGTTATCCGTCGGGCATTACCTTGCTCTATGAAATGGGAGGGGGATTTGCGGGCCTGACCTGCATGTTGCCTTTGTATCTGTATTTCTTTCCTGTACCTACCATATTGCCTTCGGCTACCGATTTCGGCTATTTGCTGGTGTTTGCTTCAGTGTGTACCGTTCTGTTGTATATTCTTCAGATACAGGTGCTGAAGAAGATTTCGGCGTTTACGTTCAATCTCACTTACAATCTGGAGCCTATTTACAGCATCATTCTGGCAATGATTATCTTTCGGGAAGCAAAGGACTTGAACTTCAGTTTTTATACCGGACTGGGACTGATATTTCTTTCTGTCGTGATGCAGACGGGAAGGGTGGCTTGGCAGGCGAAGAAAAATCAATTAAAACCCTAAAGCATGGACGATTTGAGATTACGCATACAACAGTTGTTGCAGCAGTTGAACGAACGGGTGTTCGGCAAGGAGCATGTCATTGCGCTGTCGCTGCTTTCTGCCGTGGCAGGCGAGAGCATCTTTCTGCTGGGACCTCCGGGAGTGGCAAAGAGTATGGTGGCACGCCGCCTGAAACTGGCTTTCCGCGGTGGAGAGGCTTTCGAGTATCTGATGTCGCGTTTCAGTACGCCCGATGAGATTTTCGGACCGGTTTCCATTTCGAAACTGAAGGAAGGCGATACGTACGAACGTGTGACCGAAGGGTATCTGCCTTCGGCTACGGTGGTATTTCTTGACGAAATCTGGAAGGCGGGACCGGCTATTCAGAATGTGTTGCTGACGGCTATCAACGAGAAGATTTTCCGCAACGGACGGGTGACGATGCAGCTTCCGCTTAAAGGACTGGTGGCGGCATCGAATGAGTTGCCGGCGGTAGGTCAGGGACTGGAGGCTTTGTGGGACCGTTTTCTGTTGCGTGTCATGGTGACAGGGGTGGAAGATTTGTCCGATTTCGACCGGATGATTGCTTCGGCCGACGAGAGCGAGCCGTGTGTATCGGAGGAACTTGCCATCGGCGACGAGGAGTATAGCGGATGGCAGCAGCAGATAGCAGGCATTACCTTGCATTATTCCATTTTCGAAGTGATTCATCTGCTGAAGGAAAAGATAGAGGAATACAACCGTCGCTTGCAGAATGATGAGTCGGCAGATCTTCCGCTGTATGTATCCGACCGCCGCTGGAAGAAGATGGTCAAGCTGCTGCGTGCATCGGCTTTCCTGAACGGTTCGGAGGCCGTCCGTCTGTCGGACTGTCTGTTGCTGGTACATTGCCTGTGGAGCGACGTGACGCAGAAGAATGTTTCGGAGGAAATGCTTTCCGCGGCAATACGTCAGAGTGCCGAAGGGTACCTGCTGAACTTGCAGGGAGTGGACCGTGAGTTGCAGACACTGAAAGAGGAACTGAAGGCAACGGGTACGGTTCGTGAGAGTCACGATCCGGGACTGATGCTGGTCGACTCGTATTATTATCAGATAGATCGGGTGCGGCTGGCAGGACGCTTGCTGATGTTTGCTTCCGATTTCCAGTCGCTCGACGATACGGGAAAACTCTTTTATCTGCATAAAGACAAGTACAAGTCGCAATGTTTCATTCTGAAGAAGTACGACCTTTCCATGCGAGGTAAGGTACCTCAGAACAAGATTTATTCCCTGCGCAAGGGAAGACGTTCGGTGTTCATCAACAATTATGAGTATCCTTTGCGCTGCAACGCCGATGCAGAACCGCTTCCGGCTATCGAGGTACGTCCGGAAAGTGACCTGACCAGACGTTTCCGGGAATTGGAGGAACTGCTTTCGCGGGTGGATGCCGGCAGCAGGGAGTTTTTCGAAACAGAGAGGGAATACTGCCGGAACCACCTGTTCCTGAACGAGAAACAACGCCGGACGATGGAAGACATGCTGTGCATGCAGCACGATTCGCTGGAGAAGTATAAAAATGAACTTGATGAGCTAAAACATGCGTACCGAAAAGAGAACGAGGAGTATCCGGATCAAGGATCTGAAAGCGACTTATTTGGAGGAGCTTCGGAGCAGGTGCTTTAAGTGTCTGGGCGAGGCTTTGCAGTACGGGACGGTGCGTCCGGGAGAGCTGGAAGGGGAAATCTGGGAGTATTACCGCAAGACGGCTCCATCTCTGCAGGAGTTTTATTCGCGCTACACACCCGAGTGGGAGGTGTTTTACGAGCACGAACAGTTGCTGCCGTCCGATTTCCTCGATTTTCTTTACCGCATGCAGTCGGCTTTTCGCAAGCGTTATTCGCTTGCCGAGCTCGACGTGCCTTATTACATCGAACGGCTGGAACGGCTGCCTTTGCTGAGTCCGGAACGGAAACGCTTGCAGGAACTTTTTCTGGATAAATGGCATCGCCTCCTTACGAATAAGGAATACGATTATCAGTATCATCACATTGAATCGCTGTGTGAGGGATTTGTTCTGCTCGACAAGCAGAGCGGACTGAAAACAGTGGAGGATGTGACGGGCTCGCGCGTCAGGTGGCTGTTGCTGAATCATCCGGAACTTTACCGTCGTGTTGTGCCCTATGAAAAAGTGATGGAACAGAACCGTCATATCCGTGAACTTGTTCGGATATTAGGAAAGCACAGCAAGGGAGAGAAGCGCAGCTTCGACCCGCTGGGAGGTATTCGTGAAGAACAACTGGTGCGCCATGCCGTGCGCAGCGATATCGAGGGAGTAACATTGGGAAACGATTTGAATCATCTGCTCCCGACGGAGTATTGTTACCTGACGGATGAGGCACTTCGTCCGGTATTTATGCAGAAGTTTGTGGAAAAACGCCTGCAGGTATTCGACAGCCGTTCGGCAGAAGACAGCTCGACACTTCAGAAAGGTAGAAAGCCCGTGAGCGGTCAGGGGCCGTTTGTGGTTTGTCTGGATACTTCCGGCTCCATGCAGGGTAAGCGTGAAATGCTGGCAAAATCGGCTTTGCTGGCAGTGGCGAAGCTGGTAGACAGTACGCATCGCAAGTGTTATATCATCAACTTTGCCGAGGATATTCGTTGTATGCTGATAAAAGATTTGCGTACCGACTTTCCGTTACTGGCCGATTTTCTGAATTATCGTTTCGATGGTGGAACCAATATGGCTCCAGCGCTGAAGGAAGCCATCCGTATGATACAGACAAACGGGTGGCATCGTTCGGACGTCGTGATGATTTCCGATTTCGAAATGCCACCCGTAGAGGACGAGTTAATGAAACAGATAATTCGTTTGAAGCAGAGAGATACTTCGTTTTATGCGTTGGTTTTCGGGACTCGGCCCGAAATGGATTATCTCACTATTTGCGACCGGACTTGGGAGATGGAGATACCTTGATCTGCTGGATGGGTTGCTGAGTAACGTTGTCCAGCGGGATAGCCTGATATTTCACCTTGGCAAAGTCGATGGTCCGCAGGTCGATGCTGCGTATCGCGCTGTTGTACATCGTGCGGTAATAGATGGTCAGGTTCGCCATGTCGGTAGCCGATGTCCACTGTGTGGCGCTCGGAATGTCGGCCGGTACTTGTCCTAATGGAAATTCGATGCCTACCGGAATATCGAAGTTGTTCAGAATCTGGAATCCCTGAAGTACAGTCTTTTCGGCAGTGTCCTGTTGCGGAGCAGTCGACTGGTAGAAAGCTGCGCGCACGAAACGTGAAGGAGGGGTTACATCGCCCGGTATGCCTAAGAATCCGCTTCCTGCTCCGAACGATTTCAGCGGGGTAGTGCCCAGGTCTTGTGCCGGAGCCGTTCCCGGGAACAGGTTCACGTAATTGTTCAGGTTGGTAAGCTGCCATTCAAAGCCCGGAGAGTTGGTCAGCACACCTAAGTTGTTTTCGAAGAAGTGCGGGGTCTGGCCTGTTATCTCCAGTACGAGTTGTTTGCCGGCCGGATCGGTGAATCGCCAGTGAACGGTAGACGAACGCGGGTCGATGTTGACTACATGCACATTCTTTACCGCCTCTTTTACTTCATCCAGTGTGGCACAGTTACCCAAAATCCACGAAACCAGTTGGAGGTCGGATATGGTATTTTCTTTCTCTGCTGCGTTATAGTTCTCGTATTCTCCGTAGGCAGGGAAGTAGAACAGTCCGGCAGACAGTCCGGCTTCGTTCACGCCTTCCGCGATAAATTCCTTTTGTTCCACCGCCAGACCTACATATCCGTATCGTGCCGTGAACTTCATTCCGTTCACTCCTTCGGGTGTATACGATTGTGCCGTATATCCTCTCGGAACAATGATGTACTGACTTTTCAGGTCGCTTCCTCCCCATTCGATGGTACGTGCTACGATGGTTGTTCCATCTTTACTTTTCAGTGTGATGCCTGTGCAGGCATTTGCGGGCTGCGAGGTGAATAAACCGGCCAGGCCCAGTAATAAAATTGATAACGTTGATTTCATACTCTGTATTTTTTTAATATAACAAAGGTTCGGTAAATATGTTCATTTGCAGATAAATAGTTTTCCATCCTGCTGGCTGATTACTTCTTCTGCAAGCAGGTACGACAGAGTTTTCTTGTTTTTTTCTATGTCGCCGGGCAGGTTTTCCAGTAGTTCGTGTGAGGAACGGGGCGTTTGCAGCATAGACATGATTTCGTTGCGGATATCTTCAAACTCTCCCTGTTTCAGTCCGGAAGCGTGTTTGGCAAGACAGGTATCGCACTGTCCGCAGTTGTGTTCGTTCTTTTCACCGAAATATTGCAGGAGCAGACGGCTTCGGCACTGTTGTTCGGCATCAGCATAGTCGAGCATGGCTTTGATGCGCCGTTCGTAACTTGCCTTCCGGTCTTCGTAAACTTCCCGGCTCAGCACGATACGTTCACTTTCCTGACGTTCGCGGGTATAGATGATATAAGGTGTTTTCTTTCCTGGTATGTAGTGCAAGATGTGTTGCCGGGTGAGCGATACCAACGTTTCATACACTTGCTGGCGTGAAAGTCCGCTTCGCAAAGCAAGCGTATCTTCGTTGATGTAAGCATAATCGCTGAACACACCTGTATAGGAGCGCAAGATGATACGAATCAGATTTTCCGTTTCCTGACTACTTTCGTGGATGCGGTACAATTCGTCGCGTCGTAAAGTGAATATCAGTCGGGAGGCGTTGTCCTGCTCGTCGGTGTATTCCAGATAACCGGCACGGGTGAGAATCTTCAATGCACTGTCTACCTGAATGGGAAAATGCTTGAAGTTTCGGCAGAACTCGTCGATGTTGAAGGCATATGTGCAGCCCAGTCCGTCGCCCATTGCCATCTGATAGTAATAATTGATGTGTTCGTATACCTGACGGATATAGTCTTTTTCGGGAAAAGTATCGGTGATACGTTTGTTCAGGATGGTTTTGTCGCTGCGGGCATACAGCAGAACGGCATACGCTTTCTGTCCGTCGCGTCCGGCACGTCCCGCTTCCTGAAAATAGGCTTCGGGGGAATCTGGAAAATCGATGTGCACTACCAGACGGACATCGGGCTTGTCGATACCCATACCGAAGGCATTGGTGGCCACCATTACCCGAAATTCTCCGTTTATCCAGCCCTTCTGTCGCTGGTCTTTGGTATCATTGTTTAGTCCGGCGTGGTAGAATGTGGCGGTAATTCCTTGTGCATTCAAAAATTGTGCAACCTCTTTGGTCTTCTTCCTGTTGCGTGTATAGACGATAGCCGAGCCTTCCACACTGTTCAGAATGTGGAGAAGTTCTTCGGCTTTGTTTTCCGTGCAGCGTACGATGTAGGCAAGGTTTTTGCGTTCGAAGCTCATCCGGAACACGTTTTCTTCCTTGAATGCCAGTCGTTGCTGAATATCTTTTACCACTTCGGGGGTGGCAGTGGCTGTAAGGGCGAGTACGGGTACGCCGGGGAGCAGCTTGCGTATTTCTGAAATCTTCAGGTATGCCGGTCGGAAATCGTATCCCCACTGCGAAATACAGTGTGATTCGTCGACGGTAATCATGCTGACTTTCATACTTTTCAGCTTGGTCTGGAAAATCTCCGTGTCCAGTCGTTCGGGAGAGATATAGAGAAACTTGTAATCGCCGAAGATACAGTTTTCCAGTGCCACGAGGATTTCTTCACGCGTCATGCCCGAATAAACGGCAATGGCTTTGATACCGCGGTCGCGCAGGTTGCGTACCTGATCTTTCATCAGGGCAATGAGTGGAGTAACCACCAGGCATAGTCCGGGCTGGGCAAGGGCAGGAACCTGAAAGGTGATGGATTTACCTCCTCCCGTCGGCATCAGTCCGAGAGTATCGCGTCCGCTTCCGATGCTGTTGATGATATCTTCTTGTATGCCACGGAAGTTGTCGTATCCCCAATATTGCTTCAGTATGCTTTTGTAGTCCACGTTGTCGATTGAAAAGTTATGAAAGAAGGTGCTGAAATGAACAATGATGAATGAAGAAATGTCCTGCCGGAAGCAGTTCTTCATTCATCATTTTTGTTTATTGGAAAGAGGGCTTGATGTCCTCTATCTGTAACTGGATTTCTCCACGTTTGTGCGTATTTTCTTCAATCGTGTAACAGATGTTGAACGATTGTTTGGTCTTGATGTAGCGTGCCTGCGAGCTTTGTCCGAACGCGATGCCGTTCATCACGTTGTTCGACTTGTTGTCTACCAGTTCCAGCTTGATGTGTTCCTGATCGCGTCCTACCACCTTGCTCGTACCGTAGTCATAGACATTCAGGGTGGCGAAGACCGGTTTCGGATTATCCGGCCCGAAGGGGTTGAACTTCTTCAGGTCGAAGAAGAACTTCGGGGTGATGTCGCGGAAATCCAACTGGGCATCAATGTCGATGGTTGCGCTGGTCTGTTCCGGCAGAATATGGTCGGTTACATATTGCTCGAAGCGCCGTGTAAACTCCGGTACGTTCTCAATCTTCATAGAAAGTCCCGCAGCATAGGTATGTCCTCCGAAGTTTTCCAGCAGGTCGCGGCAGTTTTCAATAGCCTTGTACACATCGAATCCCGAAACCGAACGTGCAGAACCGGTTGCCAGGTTGTCGGTACGTGTCAGTACCACGGCAGGACGGTAGTAAATCTCCGTCAGACGGGAAGCGACGATACCGATCACTCCCTTGTGCCAAGCCTCGTTGTAAATTACGATGGAGCGTCGTTCCGACAGATTCTCCAGATGATCTACAATCTTGTTTGCCTCTTCGGTCATCGTCTTGTCGAGGTCCTTACGGGTTTCATTGAACTGGTTGATCTGGTTACTCTTTTCGAGAGCCGACTGAAAGTCTTTTTCGATAAGCAGGTCGACCGCCTTTTTCCCGTTCTGTATGCGTCCGGAAGCATTGATGCGCGGGCCGATTTTGAACACAATGTCGCTCATCGTAATTTCCCGGTCGGCCAGTCCGCAGACATCGATGATAGCCTTCAGTCCGATGCTCGGGTTCGAGTTAAGCTGACGCAGTCCGTGATAGGCAAGCACCCGGTTTTCGCCCATAATCGGCACGATATCGGAGGCAATGCTCACGGCAACCAAGTCCAGCAGCGGGGTAAGCTGATGAAACTCTATCCCGTTGTTCACGGCAAAAGCCTGCATGAATTTGAATCCCACTCCGCAGCCCGACAAGTGATCGTACGGATAAGTCGAGTCGAACCGTTTAGGGTTCAGGATAGCCACAGCCGGTGGCAGCACGTCATCGGGCACATGATGGTCGCAGATGATGAAGTCGATACCCTTTTCCTTGGCATATGCAATCTCCTCTACAGCCTTGATGCCGCAGTCCAATACAATAATCAGTTTTACGCCCGTTTCGGCGGCGTAGTCCACTCCCTTCTTCGAAACTCCATACCCCTCGTTATAACGGTCGGGAATGTAGTAGTCGATGTTCGAATAGAACTGCTGAAGGAATTTGTATACCAATGCGACGGCCGTTGTTCCGTCCACATCGTAATCTCCGTACACCATAATCCGTTCTTTCCGTCCCATAGCCCTGTTGAGCCGTTCCACAGCAATGCTCATGTCTTTCATGAGGAACGGATCGTGCAGTTCGCTCAGTTGCGGTCGGAAAAATCGTTTGGCTTCGGCGGTAGAAGTGATACCGCGCTCCAGTAGCAGACGGCATAATATAGGACTGATGCCTATATCCTTAGCCAGTGCCCTAGCTGCTTCCCGCTGTTCGAGTGTCGGAGGTTGATAGTTCCATTTGTAATTCATTTATATATGTTTTTTCTTTCTTTTCTTTTTTCAGGAACCAGGTCAAGACAGGTATCAAGCCGTTTCTCTTTTTCTTTGCCTGGTTATTCAATCTGTAAAATTAGAAAAAAAGAAAGAAAAAAACGGTTAATCCCGTATTTATTTTCGGGGATTAACCGTTTAATTATTTATAATTGGTCTATATTATCCAATTACAGTCCCAGTTTCTTGGCGATGTCGGCAGGGATGGCATGTTTGTTTACCAGAATATTCATAGTCTTGTAAGCAGCAAATGCTTTTGAAGCATACCATATACCTTTGTATTTACCTTCAGTACCCCATGAGTTCTTGACCATGAAGTATTCTTTTCCGTTCTGGTCTTTAGCGATACCATAGATTACCATTCCGTGGTCATCGGTAGTTTCCCAGTTGTCGAAAGCCTGCTGACGCATTTCCTGAGTAACTGTGATTTCAGGAAGTGGTTTGCTTGTCAGCTCTTTACGCTTGTCGGCCTGGCTCATACCCAACCAGCGTGCCATATCAGAACCTGTCAGTTCGGCACCTTTTTCTGCGTCCGGGCAAACAGCCACACCGTCGCGTGTAAAGCCTTGTTCACTTACATCGGCACCCCATGCGAAAGTATAACCGTTGTTGATGGCATTTTCCATAACAGCCATCAGTTCGTCGATAGGCAGGTTGTAAGAAAGCGCATTACGCCAGTTGTCCTGTACCTCGATGTTGAACTGAGTATAGAACGGGTGATGAGTATAAGAAGTCAGTGAAACATAGTCGTCCATGTTCAGGCCCAGAGCTTCATCGGCAAATGTTCTCGGAGTGTAAGTCTTTCCTTTGTAAGTAAATTCCTTCGGACATGCACCCAGATAAGTATCGTAGATAGACTGAATACCGTTTTTCCATACCGGAGAAAGTTTCTTCAGATTGCCTTTGGCGATAGCGTTCATGTATGCAGAAGCTACAGCATCCAGTTCGTTATGGTTAGGCAGAGAGTCGCCGTACATGATGCCCGGCATAGCTTCCTGCGGTACCATACCATAGTTTTCGTAGCAATATACAATGTCTTCGAAGCTTCCGCCCGGAGAGAATGAAGCGTCGCCGTGGTAACGAACGTAGTTTACGGCACGGTCTTCCATGGTCTTGTGTACGACAAACATTTCAGACAAGTCGAAGTCACCTTTTCCGGCACGCAGAAGTTCTGCTTCGAGGAATCCCAGTGTTGAGAATGCCCAGCAAGTGCTCGACTGGTTCTGGTCTTTGATAGAGGTGATAGGAACTTCTTTTACTGTTGTAAACACAAAACCTTCTTCCGCTTTGTTCTTCTTCGGACTCTTGGCATATACATTGCTGAAGCATACGCCCAAAGCCAAAATGGCAATTAATTTGTTCATTGTTTTCTGTTAGGTTTTTAATTATTATTTAATTGTTTATTATTCGTTCATAATCTTTTCCACTTCTTCTATCGTGATAGGAATGTGTTTCTCGCCTGTAAAGCGCGAACCTTCTGGAGTAATCAGAATATCGTCTTCAAGACGGATACCGCCGAAATCCTTGAATTTGTCGATGGCGTCGAAGTTCAGGAATTCTGTATTGATGTTCTCGGCTCTCCATTTGTCTATCAGTGCCGGAATGAAGTAGCATCCCGGTTCGTCGGTGATGACGAAACCTTCCTGCAAGCGGCGTCCCATACGCAGCGAAGCCAGTCCGAACTGATCGGACGGACGGGTTTCATCGTCGTAACCTACATAGCATTGTCCCAGATCTTCCATATCGTGTACATCGATACCCATCATGTGTCCCAGTCCGTGAGGCATGAACAGTGCATGTGCTCCGGCAGCTACTGCTTCGTCGACGTTACCTTTCATCAGTCCCAGGTCTTTCAATCCCTGAGCCAGTACCTTACATACGTCCAGATGTACGGACATGTAAGTCACTCCCGGGCGAGTCAGTTCCAGTGCACGGTCGTGGCAAGCCAGCACAATGCTGTATACGTCGCGCTGACGGCTGGTGAACTTTCCGCCTACCGGTATGGTACGTGTGTGGTCGGAGCAGTAGTTGGTAACACTTTCTGCGCCCGCATCAGTCAGCATCAGACGTCCTGTCTGAAGAATCTGGCTGTGGTCGTGGTTGTGAAGCGTCTGTCCGTTCTGCGAAAGAATGGTGGCAAACGATACCATGTTGCCGTATGATGCAGCAATGCCGTCGAGGATTCCGGCAATATATTGTTCCGAAACACCCGGTTTGCACAGGCGCATGGCAGCCGTATGCATTTCGTAACCGATGTTGCAGGCCTTGTCTATTTCTTCAATCTCACACGCTTCCTTTACGGCACGCAGACTGATGACAGCTTTGATAAGCTCCAAAGATGCATGCTGCTTGGTCATGGATGCACGGATTCCCGTCAGGTCTTCCAGCAACATCATGTTGTCGTAACGGTAAGGAGGCAGGAAATGTATTTTGCGTCGCTGTGAAATAGCTTTTCCGACGAAATCTTTCAGTCGTGCAAACGGAAAACTTTTCTCCACACCCACGCGTTCTCCCAGTTCTTTTACGCTGGGCTGTGGGCCCATCCAGATAATATCATCCATCGTCACGTCATCGCCGAAGAAATAATCTTCGTTGGCGTCTACGTCCAGCACGCCGGCAAATCCCGGATGCGAATGGCCGAAGAAATAAAGAAATGAACTGTCTTGACGGAATTTATATGTATTATCGGGATAATTGGCGGGGGCTTCATTGTTTCCCAGTATCAGGATAATACCACTACTAACTTTCTCTCTTAGTGCCTTACGGCGGTTGCGGTATACTGATGAATCAAACATATTGTTATTGTTAAAGTAAATTTATTGTAATAAGTGTTGCAAAAATAGGAAATTAAATTGAATAATGTCCTAAGCATTTTCCTAAAAAATGTATCTTTGTGAAACTAAACTATTGTGCACTATGAAACTAGATTTGAAGAATATGGGCCTGGTGCTCGAAGGAGGAGGCATGCGTGGGGTGTTTACCTGCGGTGTTCTGGATTATTTCATGGATCATCATATCGAGTTTCCATATGGTATCGGGGTCTCCGCCGGTGCGTGTAACGGACTTTCTTATATGTCTCATCAGCGCGGACGTGCCAAATACAGCAATATCGATATGATGAAAAAATATCATTATATAGGTTTGAAGTATTTGTGGTATCAGCATAGCATACTCGATCAGAAGCTGTTGTACGAAATCTTTCCCGAAGAACTGCTGCCGTACGATTATGAAGCATACTTTAAGAATCCGGCACGTTTTGAAATGGTTACGACGAATTGTGTGACCGGCCGTGCTTGTTATCTGGAGGAAAAGGAGGATAAGGAGCGTTTGGTAGCCATAGCGAAGGCATCGAGCAGCCTGCCTTATGTATGTCCCATTGCGTATGTCGACGGACGCCCGATGCTGGACGGAGGAATTGTCGATTCTATTCCTGTGTTACGTGCCATCAATCAGGGATATAAGCAGAATGTTGTAGTACTGACCCGCAACAGAGGTTATCGCAAGTCGGAAAAGGATATTCGGATTCCGAGATTCATTTACACCCGTTATCCGCGTCTGCGTGTGGTACTGAGTCACCGTTGTCGGGTTTACAACGAACAGCTTGCGATGGTGGAGCGTATGGAAGATGAGGGAAGTATTATTGTCATTCGTCCCGAGCAGCCTGTTGTCGTGAACCGGATTGAGAAGGATGTGAAAAAACTGAGTGCGCTATACGAAGAAGGATATGCTTGTGCGGAGAAAGTTATGAGCCCGTATATCTGAAAAAACTCTTGAAGATTTTCCACAAAGATGCTGGCATTTGGAGGCAAAACTGTGTATGTTATTGAAAAAACAGAAAAAGAGCCGTATCATATACCTCAATATTTTGGGAGTAATGATACGGCTCTTTTATTTACTTGTAATATGTCTTTTGCAGAGTAAATGCTTTCGCTTTAATCTTTTTCTTTCGAATGATTGCTTGTCTTGGCATTATTTAGCGAAGCTTACCGCACGAGTTTCACGGATAACGGTGATCTTAACCTGTCCCGGATAAGTCATTTCATCCTGAATCTTCTTGGCGATTTCAGTCGACAGACTTTCTGTCTGCTTGTCGTCTATCTTGTCGGCACCTACGATGACACGCAGCTCTCGGCCTGCCTGAATAGCGTATGTCTTTGTAACACCCGGATAAGACATGGCCAGTTGTTCCAGATCGTTCAGACGCTTGATGTAAGCTTCTACAATTTCGCGGCGTGCTCCCGGACGAGCACCAGAGATAGCATCGCAAACTTGTACGATAGGAGCCAGCAAGCTGGTCATTTCCACTTCATCGTGGTGAGCACCGATCGCATTGCAGATATCGGGTTTTTCTTTATACTTCTCGGCCAGCTTCATACCCAGCAGTGCATGTGGCAATTCAGGTTCTTCGTCGGGTACCTTACCGATATCGTGCAACAGTCCGGCGCGTTTAGCTTTCTTCGGATTAAGTCCCAGTTCGGATGCCATGACGGCACACAGATTGGCTGTTTCACGGGCGTGCTGTAACAGGTTTTGTCCGTAAGAAGAACGGTATTTCATCTTACCGATGATACGGATCAGTTCAGGATGCAGACCGTGTATACCCAGGTCGATTGTCGTACGCTTACCGGTTTCGATGATTTCATCTTCCACTTGCTTGCGAACCTTGGCAACCACTTCTTCAATACGTGCCGGATGGATACGGCCGTCGGTAACCAGTTGATGCAAGGCAAGGCGGGCAATTTCACGACGGACGGGGTCGAATGCTGACAATACGATAGCTTCGGGAGTATCGTCTACTACGATTTCCACTCCGGTCGCAGCTTCCAGTGCACGGATGTTACGACCTTCACGACCGATGATGCGTCCTTTGATTTCGTCTGATTCGATATGGAATACAGTTACCGAGTTCTCGATAGCTGTTTCTGTAGCAACTCGCTGGATAGACTGGATAACGATGCGTTTGGCTTCACGGTTTGCTGTAAGTTTGGCATCGTCCATGATATCGTTGATATAAGACTGAGCCTGCGTCTTAGCTTCTTCTTTCAGTGATTCTACCAGGCGTTCTTTTGCTTCTTCGGCAGAAAGTCCGGAGAGAGCTTCCAGTTTTTCACGTTCCTGAGCCTGGAGTGTATCCAGTTCTTCTTTTTTCTTGTCGATGATAACCAGCTGGGCATCGAGGTTTTCCTTGATAGCCTCGTTTTCGTTACGTTTACGCTGCAACTCTTCGTTTTTCTGGTTCAGAACCATTTCACGCTGTTTCAGCTTGTTTTCTGCCTGCTGGATTTTCTGGTTACGCAGAGCTACTTCCTTTTCCAGGTCGGCCTTCTTGTTCAAGAACTTCTCCTTTACCTCCAGAAGTTTGTTTTTCTTGATAACCTCGGCCTCTGTTTCCGCTTCTTTTATAATTTTATCATATCGCGCTTTCAAGCCATACTTGAAAAAGCAATACGAAAGTGCCCCTCCAACCAGAAAGGCAATGACCGTCAATATTACTAATGTCAACATTACAAGTTAGTTTAAATATATAAATAAAAAGCGCACAAACTATCAGTCGGGTTATATTCCCGGCATCAAGCTTGTGCGCAAATGTTTTCCTATCTTCTGTACACTAAACGCTTACTCACTTTCTTTTTTGATACATTCGTCTATGTCTTCTTCCAGCTGTTTAAGCTTTTCGAGATAAGGTTGCGTATCATTACGGTCTTTCATAGACATATTTTCAAAAGCCAGTTCCAGAGCTGTCATCACCCAATACTTCTCAGTATTGAAATTTGGGAACTTATTGCGGTATTTGTTTAGTTTATAGTCAATCTGTTTGGCTGCATCCCGATATAAATGTTCCTCTTCACGTTTGATGATCAGGGGATATCGTTCATTGTCAATCAGCAGATGTATTTTCATTTGGTCGTCCGTCATGTTCTTTTCACCGTTTAGATTATTCATTCAGCAAAGCGATACATTTGTCGACTTCACGCACAAGCTTCGCCAATCTCTGTTTCGTATCGCGGAGTTCATTGTCGTTGATACTGATTATGCGAGCTGTTTTTAAATTGGTATACATGGCTTCTAATTCTTTCCGGCTATTTTGAAGTTCGGATATTTCAACTTCTTTTTCGGCAAGAAGCTGTCGGAGAGAGGCGTTTTCTTTCTTTAATTCTTCGTATAAATACATAAAATGCCTCAGCTTTCCTTCGAAAGTGTTCAATAGCTTTTTATCTTCTTCCGTCATTTTGTACCAAAATTGTATACAAATATAGTGGATTGAGGAGAAACACAAAAATTTTTGCTGATATTTTCTTTAAAAAGTGGTGAATTTTAAGTGATATGGGGTAAAATGGCAGATTGAGGCGCGGAATGTTCTATTTGTCCTCTGTGGAAAAAGCCTGTGGATGAATTGGAGTTCGAAGGAGTCGGTCGGACTGTTCTGTTTGTGTCTGCTGTTTGCTGTTTATAACGAGAAATCTCTCCGGATGTCTTGTCGTAAAGGCATCCGGAGGGATTATAAGGTAAGTCTACCGGTCAAGGTTGGTGGTAGAAAGGATTTATCTTTTTTCGATGTCGCCGTTGGTAAGTGTCTGAGGCTCTTCTTTCAGTAATCCACGGTTCTTGAGTAATGCATCAATTTGAGGCTCACGTCCACGGAAGTTCTTGTACATCGTCATTCCGTCGTCTATACCGCCCGGAGTCAGGATATATTTGCGGAATTTTTCAGCCAGGTCCTGATTGAAAATGTCACCTGTTTCCTTGAAGGCTTGGAAAGCATCACAGTCGAGCACTTCCGCCCACATGTAGCTATAATATCCAGCTGTGTATCCGCCTCCCATGGTATGGCTGAAATTTGTAACGCGGTAACGTGGAAGGATCTGTGACGGAATGCCACGTTCTTTCAGTTTCTGAGTTTCGAAATCCATCACGTTCAGGTCGGCAGGAACTTCCTTCAAGGTGTGCAGATCCATATCTGTAAGTGAGGCTGCTAAGTATTCTACGGTTGCAAATCCCTGACCGTACTTGGCACTTTCTTCTATTTTCTGTACCAGCTCCATCGGGATGACTTCTCCTGTCTGGTAATGTTTGGCATAGATATTCAGCACTTCGGGTTCGAAAGCCCAGTGTTCGTTGATTTGTGAAGGAAGTTCTACGAAATCGCGTTCTACATCCGATACTCCATTATAATGAACGTCGTGCATAAAGGCATGCAGTGCGTGTCCGAACTCGTGGAACATGGTTGTTACGTTGTCAATGCTTTGCAGCGCTGGTTTGTCGCCACTGGCTGTTGTCATGTTGCAGACGTTCACTACTATAGGCAGTACACGTTCTTTTCCATTGTATGACTGATCTCTGAAGCCGGTACACCACGCTCCCGCACCTTTTCCGTCGCGTGGATAGTAGTCGCTGTAGAAAATAGCCAGTACCTTTCCGTCTTTGTCGATAACTTCCCACGACTGTGCAGTTTTTTCGTATACGGGGAATTTATCAGTACATTCCTTGAATGTCAGTCCATACAGCTTGTTGGCTACATAGAAGATACCTTTCATTACATTATTTATTTCCAGGTATTCTGACACTTTATCCTCGTCGATGGCATATTTAGCCTGTTTGGCCTTGTTGAGATAGTACATATAATCCCATCCCTCCGGCTCGAAGTCGTATCCTTCTTTCTTGATTTCGGCACGGATGTCGTTCAACTCTTCTTTTGCTTTTTCTACGGCAGGTGTCCATACCTGATTGAGCAGACGATAAACATTCTGTTCATTTTTTGCCATACGGTTGTCGAGAGCAAGCGAAGCATAGTCTTCGTAGCCCATTAACTTAGCTTTTTGCAGACGTAAGGTAACCAGTTTGCGGGAAATTTCCTTATTGTCGTATTCGTTATTCTGGTTTCCTCTGTTGTAATAAGCATCGTATACACGATGGCGCAGGTCACGGTTCTTGCAATATTGCAGCACCGGATTACAGCTGGGACGTTGCATGTTGAACATCCACTTGCCTTTCTGTCCGTTTTCTTCCGCCATTTTAGCCGCAGCTTCAATGTTTGCTTCAGGAAGGCCTTCCATATCTTCCAGCTTGTCGACAGTGACAAATGTATTGTTGGTTTCGTGCATCAGGTTCTGGCTGAAAGTAAGTTCCAGTAACGAGATTTCACTGTTCAGCTTGCGTAGTTCTGCTTTCTGTTCGTCGTTCAGACCTGCACCACCACGAACGAAGCGTTTGTATACGTTTTCCAGTAATTTTGTTTGTTCTTTATCCAGTCCGAATTTTTTCTGATTATCGTAAACTTCCTTCACCTTAGCAAAAAGCTGAGGATTCAGATAAATGTCGTCGTAATGAGCAGAGAACAGAGGAGAAAGCTCTTTTTCCAGTGCACGGGTTTCTTCGGTGGAATTGCTGCTTGCAATGGCTCCGAATACATATTCAACTTTTGTTAGCAGTTTTCCGCTGCGGTCGAGAGCTACGATTGTGTTTTCGAAATCAGGTACTGCACGATTTCGGATGATGGCATTGATTTCCTGTTTCTGTTGTTCCATTCCTTTCAGAAAAGCTTCTCGATAGTTGTCGGTCGTGATTTTTTCGAAAGGAGCGATTTCATACGGAGTACCATACGATTCTGATAGAAATGGGTTGGTACTTTGTGCCATGCTGGCTCCTCCCAGTGTCAGGGCTAAAGCAGCAGTTAATAAACATTTCTTCATTTTGATAATAGGTATGTCTGGTTAATTGTTGTTATATTGGGCGCAAATATAGCGAAATGTCAGGAGTTTAGCAAGTGGGGTAGACTGTCTGTTTTTATATTTGATGTTTTTTCGTTTTTAGGTAAGTGTGTGATTCTTTCTGTATAGTTAGAGAAACTCTCTATTTTAGTCGACGAATCTTTTTGATTTTTGCGTTGCTCCTTATTTACTTATCTTAATTTTAAGGTAAATCATATCTTTCAATTGTTTACCTGCTTCAAAAATCGGATGCTCATAATTGTTGGTGAAAAAGTTGGGTATCCGATGTGAATATACAAATCCGCAATTCTTGTAGAAGGCTATAGTTATAGGAGAGTCTCCGGTTCCGACAAGCATTGTATGGCGTCGAGCTTTATAATGTTCCAGAAGAAAGAATATCAACTTTTTTCCATATCCCTGACGCTGGAACTGTGGATAGACAGCAATGTTTTTGATTTCGTAGATACCTTTACCTTCTTCAGTGTTTTAAATAGCGATCGATCATGGATTCTTGCTCATCGGCAAGGAGCAGTAAATCGAGATATTGCTTTTTGTTGTAGGAGATAGGATATATATTTATCATATTCAGTTTTTATGTAAATGGTTTGATGTGCTATAAAATACTTTTTTTATTGAAGTCATAAATTAGATGGCTGTAACGTATTCAACAAATATAAACTGAATTTTATGGTTCTGTATTGTTAGTGGAACCATTTTATGTATATAGACTTGTACGACACTTCAGTTGTTGGATGTTCCAATAAAACAGATAGAGGTTCTAATTCGGAATATAAAAAAAGAAGTGTAAACCTCGCAAATGCTTGATTTACACTTCTTATTGGCGGAGGGACAGGCTCTCGAACCTACGCTTTCAGAAAATATCATAAAATCACAAATCGCTGATAATCATACACTATCCACGATACGGAGTAAATCTAAATTTTTCTAAATGTCTTTTGCTATCTCAATTTTTGGGTGTATATTTGGGTGTAGAATTTCAAACGCACCCAATTATGAATATCAAACGTAACATCATTTTTGCATTGGAGAGCCGGAAGAAGAACGGTGTGCCAATCGTAGAGAACGTGCCTATCCGTATGCGTGTCATATACGCAAGCCAACGTATCGAGTTTACAACAGGCTACCGGATTGACGTAGCCAAATGGGATGCCGACAAACAACGGGTAAAGAACGGATGCACCAACAAGCTAAAGCAAAGCGCATCCGAAATCAATGCGGACTTGCTGAAATACTATGCCGAAATGCAAAACGTGTTCAAGGAATTTGAGGTACAGGAAACCATGCCTACCACGCAACAGTTAAAAGATGCGTTCAACTTACGGATGAAAAATACAAGTGAAGAACAGACGGAAGAAGCCCCTGTCAGCTTTTGGGAAGTGTTCGATGAGTTTGTAAAGGAGTGTGGCAATCAGAATAATTGGACGGCATCCACATACGAAAAATTTGCAGCAGTGAAAAATCACCTCAAAGAGTTCAAAGAAGATGTAACCTTTGAATATTTCAATGAGTTCGGATTGAACGAATATGTCAATTTCTTGCGTGACAAGAAAGACATGAGAAACAGTACCATCGGCAAACAGATGGGATTCCTCAAATGGTTTCTGCGCTGGAGTTTCAAGAAAGGACACCATCAGAACATTGCATACGATACATTCAAACCCAAATTGAAAACCACTTCTAAAAAGGTAATATTCCTGACGTGGGAAGAACTGAACAAATTGAAAGATTATCAGATACCGCATGACAAGCAGTATTTGGAACGTGTCAGGGATGTTTTCTTGTTCTGCTGTTTTACGAGTTTACGATATTCGGATGTTCGCAATCTGAAAAGAAGCGATGTGAAACCCGACCACATTGAAGTCACCACAGTCAAGACAGCGGACAGCCTGATAATCGAACTGAACGACCACAGCAAAGCCATTCTTGAAAAATACAAGGATGTTCATTTCGAGAATCACATGGCATTGCCCGTCATCAGCAATCAGAAGATGAATGATTATCTGAAAGAACTGGGTGAGCTGGCGGAAATCAACGAGCCTGTACGGGAAACCTACTACAAAGGGAATGAACGTATAGATGAAGTCACACCCAAGTACGCTTTGTTAAGCACCCATGCCGGAAGAAGGACATTCATCTGCAATGCGCTGGCTCTTGGAATCCCGGCACAGGTGGTCATGAAATGGACGGGACACAGCGACTACAAGGCTATGAAACCCTACATTGACATAGCGGATGATATTAAGGCGAACGCCATGAACAAATTTAATCAACTATAAAAGTATCAAACAGTTTCATGGATTATCCGCTATTTGAATTATATTTGCGACAACAATAGACATTGAAACATGGAAAACAACAAAGAACACCATATAGAAAGAACGAACTTTGACGCATTTGTTCATGCTGTCGGTTCGGAAATAGAACAGGCGCAAGTCAGGCTAATTACCGCAGCCAATGCGCAAATGCTATTCCATTATTGGAAAATAGGCAACTATATCCTGTATCATCAGAACTTACAAGGCTGGGGAAGCAAAATCATCAAGCAACTGGCAAAAGCTATCCGATTCAATTATCCTGAAAAGAAAGGCTATTCGGAACGTAACCTTACTTATATGTGCCAATTCGCACGGTCATATCCCTTGAACGTGCTACGAAGTTTCATTGATACGGATGTAAGGCTATCTGTTCCAAGCGTACAGAATGTTACAAATGAAGTCTTGAAACTAAACAACGGACAATTTATGCAGGAACTTACTGCGCAAATACAATCCGCTGATTACCAGTCTTTAAAATTTACGCAGGAGGCTACTGCGCAAATTCAGGACGTAGAAAAAACAGTTTCTGCCATTTACAGGATAGAGATTAGGGAGATAGAAAAAGTTTTCCTGACCTCTCCTGTTGCCAAAATAAACTGGGCAAGCCAAATGGCTATACTTGACAGTTCGCTACCGTTAGGTATAAGCTATTGGTACATGAAGCAGTCTGTGGAAATGGGCTGGAGCAGCAATGTTCTTAAAATACAAATTGAAACCAACCTGTACAGCAGACAAATCAGCAATAATAAGGTAAACAATTTCACCACTACGCTTCCTGCACCACAAAGCGACCTCGCCAATTACCTGTTGAAAGACCCGTACATCTTTGATTTGGCTGGAACTAAAGAGAAAGCAGACGAAAGGGACATAGAAGAACAGTTGGTTAAGCACGTTACCCGTTACTTGCTGGAAATGGGCAATGGCTTTGCTTTCGTTGCACGACAGAAACATTTCCAAGTCGGAAACAGCGATTTCTATGCAGACCTGATACTATATTCTATTCCACTGCACGCATATATCGTGGTAGAATTAAAGGCTACCCCATTCAAACCGGAGTATGCAGGGCAACTGAACTTCTACATCAATGTGGTGGATGATAAACTGAGGGGAGAGAACGACAACAAGACTATCGGGTTGTTGCTGTGCAAGGGAAAAGACGAAATTGTAGCACAATACGCATTGACAGGCTATGACCAGCCGATAGGCATCAGCGATTACCAACTGAGCAAGGCTATACCTGAAAACTTAAAATCGGCTCTGCCAAGTATAGAAGAAGTGGAAGAGGAACTGGCTTCCTTTCTTGATAAAGACAAGAATTCATAAACCAAGCGTATATGGCAGGAGAAATACTGATTATGATTCCCCAATATGGCGAACTCAACCGAATATATAGCGACTTTATTGTAAGCCATACTTTTTCCTTTGACAAGCAGAAATTCATCACGAACTTCTACAAGCAATACAATGACACAAAAGCTTTTGAAGCCGCTATCCTTGAATTGGTACTTGACAAGCAGAAAGAACAGTACACTCTGATTCTCGACAGTCTAAGAGCCGAGATAGAGAAAAACATGATGCTTTACGAAAAATATCCATTGCTTGATGATGAGATAATTTCTCGTGTGTGCTACCATTTCGCTGATAGATATAATATTGATATAGAGGAACAACTGGAGATTACACAAAGACTAAACAAGCCTTTGAACGAGGCATATAACAGATATGATTCTATTGGTTACAGGGAACATACGGCAGAAGAAGAAAAGCAAGCCGAAAAGGAATATGAACGCTGCAAGGCTGAATATGAGAAAGAAAAAGAAGAACTGGACAGGCTTTATGAATTGCAAAAGCAAGCAAGAAAAGAGGCTTTCCAATATATAGAGAACTGCTGCGGAGATATTTATAAATTGAGTTTCCATTTTATGGAAATATTAGCAAAATATATTCCCGCAGCTAAAGATAAACCGGAAGAGCTAACCAAGCCAAGCGAACCCGATATGCAAGAAGAAGCACCCAAAGAGGAACAACACGAATATTTCGACATGGAGTTGCTTTCGCACGTTTACACGACCTGCGTAGGAGAACAATTCGAGAATATTTCCGAATATGATTTCTATGCTTGTATGAATCTGCACCCCGGCAAATGCAAGCTGAAAATAAAAACGAGAGAGAAAATACGTGTCTGCTACCTGATATTCCTGATGGGTGAACAACTGCCCAAACTAGACAGGGAGAATTGGAAAAAGAATATCCTCAAAATGCTGGATATTGAAGAGAACTATTACAAGTCAAAATACAAGGAACCTGTTTCCGATTTCCCAAGTGACAGCAACCAGAAGTTCGCCAAAGAAATGGACGCAATATTCCGATAATCCGTGATATCCCCTGACATATTACGAAATAACCACTTTTACCACTCAAATTAATTTTTGAGTGGTATTTTTATTGCCTGATATTCAAAGAAATAATAAAATATTCCATTTACACTAACCACATCCTTACCACTTATAAACCTACCTAATTTTGCATCGTTCGAGAACAGAAATAACAGCCAGTGCGCAGGGCTGATTGTTTAACGACTAAATAGATTGGACGATGACAAATCTTCAAGAGTTATTATCAAAACCCGTCTGGCAGATGACAGGCGAAGAGTTCATATTCTTAAGCAAACACGCTTCCGGTCAAACGGAAATGCAACCACAGCCCGTTACGGACACAGAAAGGAAGTATGTGTACGGAATACTGGGCATTGCCAAACTGTTCGGGTGCAGCCTGCCCACCGCCAACCGCATCAAGAAAAGCGGAAAGATTGACAAGGCAATCACCCAGATAGGACGCAAGATTATCGTAGATGTGGAGCTTGCCCTTGAACTGGCCGGGAAGAAAACAGGAGGACGAAAATAACGGGAGGCATGGCTATGGACTATATTAAAGAGACTAAAGACATATCGGCAGAAGAAGCCATTATCCTTTGGCAAGCCTCACGTTTGAGCCTGTCGAAAAGTTATGAGAAAGCACCTGAAATCCTCAAAGTACATGGTTCTGTCATTGGGACATTGGGCAATTTCAGCGCATCCATCGGCAAAGCCAAAAGTAAAAAGACGTTCAATGTGTCGGCTATCGTAGCCGCCGCATTGAAGAACGGCACCGTATTACGATATGTGGCGGAACTTCCGGAAGACAAACGGAAAATCCTTTATGTGGACACGGAACAAAGCCCTTATCATTGTCTGAAAGTCATGAAACGTATTTTACGGATGGCGGGGCTTCCCGATGACAGGGACAATGAAAATCTTGAATTTCTCGCTTTGAGGAAATACACGCCCGAACAGCGTATCAGGATTGTCGAACAGGCTATCTACAATACGCCTGACATAGCCCTTGTAATCATAGACGGCATACGTGACATGGTATATGACATCAACAGTCCCGGTGAATCGACACGTATCATATCCAAGCTGATGCAGTGGACGGATGACAGGCAGATACATATCCACACGATACTCCACCAAAACAAGGGCGATGAGAACGCAAGGGGACATATCGGCACGGA
This sequence comes from Phocaeicola sp. HCN-6420, assembly GCF_037890145.1. NCBI lineage: Bacteria > Pseudomonadati > Bacteroidota > Bacteroidia > Bacteroidales > Bacteroidaceae > Phocaeicola > Phocaeicola sp. HCN-6420. Next base: position 111,654 of record NZ_JBBKBJ010000008.1, on the reverse strand, counting down.
ACTGAACAACAAGGCGGAAACCGTCCTCCTTGTGGAAAAGGACAAGAGCAATGGAGATATAAGCAATGTTTCAGCCATGCACATACGGGCAATGGACTTCGAGCCTTTTTCATTCCGTATCAATGACAATGCCCTGCCCGAACTGTTGGAAGGTTACAAGCCGGAAACCAAGAAACCGGGAAGACCCGAAGAAGAAAAGTTCGACCCTTACAGGCATATCACCGAACAGCAGCACCGAATCGCATTGGAAGCTGTTTTCGGACTGAAAGAGGAATACGGCTACAAGGAACTGGAAAATGCTTTAATCAAAAGCTATATGTCAGTAGGTGTAAAGCTGAACCATCAAAAGGCGGTACCGCTCATCACCATGCTTCGGAACAAACGGATGATAGTGCAGGAGAACGGCAGAAAGTACACGTTCATGCCCGACTTCCACTATTAGCCTACACCTTGCAATCGCTTCACTTTATTCCGAGGGTCTATATATCAGAAATAAAGCGAAGTGGTTGCGGAATGTGGCAAAACCGCTTCACTTTATTACCGTACCCTATATATACGAGAATAAAGTGAAGTGATTATAGATCGTACTTCATAAAGAGGTACGGGCGAAAAGAGAAATAAACCAATTCAATTATCATTAAACCAATCGTTTTATGGATATACAGACAGCGAAACAAATCAAGATAGCAGATTATCTGCACAGTCTGGGCTTTTCTCCGGTCAAACAGCAGGGGATAAACCTGTGGTATAAGTCACCGCTAAGGGAAGAAACGGAAGCCTCGTTCAAGGTGAATACTGAACGTAACCAATGGTATGATTTTGCACTCGGCAAGGGTGGGAATATCATCGCACTGGCACAGGAACTTTATTGTTCCGACCATGTGCCATATCTCCTGCAAAGAATCGAAGAACAGACACCCCGTATTCATCCCGTGTCTTTTTCTTTTGGCAAGCAATCATCTTCCGAGCCAAGTTTCCAACAACTGGAGATTGTACCGCTTTCTTCTCCTGCCCTGCTCACCTATTTGCAGGAAAGGGGGATAAACATTGCACTGGCAAAAAGAGAATGCAGTGAAGCGCATTTCTCCCATCACGGCAAACGGTATTTCGCCATTGCCTTTCCCAACGTGTCGGGTGGGTATGAAATCCGCAACCGATATTTTAAAGGCTGTATCGCACCGAAAGAGATTTCCCATATCAAACAGCCGGGAACAGCGAGGGAAACGTGTTATGTGTTTGAGGGGTTTATGGACTATCTTTCATTCCTTACTTTGAGATTGGAGAGTTGTTCGAAATATCCCGAACTGGATAGGCAAGATTACATGGTGCTGAACTCCGTAGCCAATGTTTCCAAAGCCCTCTACCCTTTGGGGAACTACGAGCGCATCCATTGTTTCTTTGACAATGACCGTGCAGGGATGGAAGCACTCCAACAAATACGTGTGGAATACGGCAGGGACTTATACATCCGTGACGCTTCGCAGACCTACAGCGGATGCAAGGACTTGAACGAATACTTACAGAAACAGACTGAAAGAAAGAGGCAAGCCCAGTCTGCAAAGGAGACGCACAGCCGGCCACCGAAAAAGAAAAACGGCTTTCGGTTATAGCCCACTATAACTACACGCTTCGCTTTCGTAGTTGTGGGCTCTCCCGAGGGGATTAGGGCTTTGCCCTAATAACCCACTCAGGGCGTTTCTCCCCTGAGAACCCAGACCAAAGAGTGACCCTCTCTTTGGAAACTCCGCTTATGGGTCGCACCCCTAAGAATCCCTCTGCGAAAGCGAACAAAGTAATCTAACATAAACAAAAAACTATGGCAACAAAATCAAGCATACATATCAAGCCTTGCAACATCGCATCGAGCGAGGCACACAACCGAAGGACTGCCGAGTACATGCGCAACATCGGAGAGTCCAGAATCTATGTCGTTTCCAAACTTTCCACCGATAACGAGCAGTGGGTAAATCCTGACTTCGGCACTACCGAATTGCGGACACATTACGACAACATCAAACGGATGGTCAAGGAAAAGACAGGTCGTGCCATGCAGGAGAAAGAACGTGAACGCAAAGGCAAGAACGGAAAAATCATCAAGGTGGCAGGGTGTTCACCTATCCGTGAGGGGGTGTTGCTCATCAGAGCAGACACTACATTGGCAGATGTGCATAAATTTGGCGAGGAGTGCAAACAACGCTGGGGTATTACTCCGCTGCAAATCTTCCTGCACAAAGATGAAGGACATTGGCTGAGCGGACAACCCGAAGCTGAAGATAGGGAGAGTTTCCAAATTGATGGAAAGTGGTTCAAGCCGAATTATCACGCTCATATCGTTTTCGATTGGATGAACCACGATACAGGAAAGAGCTGTAAACTCAATGACGAGGATATGACCGAAATGCAAAGTTTGGCTTCTGACATTCTCCTGATGGAACGAGGACAATCTAAAACCGAAACAGGCAAGGAACATCTGGAACGTAACGATTTCATCATAAAGAAACAGAAAGCCGAACTGCAACGTATAGAGGAAACCCAAAGGCACAAGAAGCAGCAGGTAACTCTTGCTGAGCAAGAACTCAAACAGGTAAAATCGGAAATACGCACCGACAAACTCAAAAGCGCAGCCACTGATGCAGCTACTGCCATAGCAAGCGGTGTCGGTTCTCTTTTCGGAAGCGGAAAATTGAAAGATTTGGAACAAACCAATGAGAATTTACGTCATGAAATTACCAAGCGTGACAAGGGTATTGATGAATTAAAAGCCAAGATGCAACAAATGCAGGAACAGCACGGCAAGCAGATTCGTAACCTACAAGGAATACATAATCAAGAGCTTGAAACCAAAGACAAGGAAATATCACGATTGAATACCATTCTTGAAAAAGCGTTCAACTGGTTTCCATTACTCAAAGAAATGTTGAGGATGGAAAGACTATGTTATGCCATCGGATTTACCAAAGATATGATAAACAGTCTTTTGACAAAAAAGGAAGCTATTAGGTGCAATGGTAGGATTTATTCTGAAGAGCATTGGCGAAGATTTGAAATCAAGAATGATATTTTCAAGGTGGAAAAGAATCCAACCGATGATAGCAAACTGATACTTACCATAAACAGACAGCCGATAGGCGAATGGTTCAGGGAACAATGGGAGAAGCTACAGGAAGGATTGCGAAAAACAGAAGAGCCAAGAAAAAATAGAGGATTTAGGTTATAAATTCTGTTCTCTATATCGCAAAACATCAATAAAATAACTAATTTTGTATTCGGATTGGGCTAACCCTCTCCATGACATAAGAAAAAGAAGAAGCGTTATGTTTATCTTGTAGGTGAAAACGTAGGAAACTTTCAAACTGATACAAGAGATAGCATAGTGGTTCTCACGCATATAGCGTGGGCTGCTATTGTTACATCTGTATCAGAGGTTTCCTACGACCTTCACTTAGACGTGGCATAGTTGGCTCACGTTTTTTCAATATAAAATTAATAGCCCAATAGAGCCAATAGGGAATTATACGAATATGAATAAGTTTATTATTCCATTTTTTTTAATCACTGCCTTCCTTGCAGTGGGTTGCAGCGATGATGAGCCAAAAGATGTTGTCAATGAAATCAAGATGTCCGTTTCTGCCGAAACAGGTACGTACATACCATGGGGCAGTGATACTCCTGTAGAGTGTATGCTTGTTATGTCTGAAGACAATCCCGGAGTATGGGAGCCACTTGGCTTTAATAGTATTAAATGGTTTACATACGAAAGAGGACATGAATATTACCTTTCGGTGGAGAGAACCATTCTCGCCAATACTCCCATGGATGCTCCAGACCGTACCTATTCGCTGTTGAGAATCCTTCAAGACCGTATTGTCACAAAGCCGGAGATACCTGTAGATAAAGAAATCAATTCAGAGGAAGACATTGAGTACTATGATATGTGCCCCTTTAACAAATATGCCATAGAAAAGGAAATCATTGTCAATGAGAATGGAGAAATTTCCTATGCCGACGGTCACAGCCTTCCGTCTTATGATAATGCCCGCATTTGGTTAAAGTGTATTCTTGATAAGGCAGATCCGAATTGGCTAAAATTCAATAAAATACCCTATATGGCAATCTATTCATTTGTATTGTCACCGCTTACGGATGAAATACGGCTGGTGCGCAACGAATCATCCGGTCCGATGTTCAAGGAGGTCATTCCTGAAAGTGAGTTTGCCCATATCACCCAATCCATGAAGCCGGGCGAAGAACTCCGTTACGCCCTCATCCTTGCCAATGTCTATAAGAAAGGACTTCAGAAGCTGGAATTTACGATAAAGAAACAATAACACATAACCATGATGAATAAACTTATCAACCCGATTCTTTTTATCATGTGTCTGCTTGCTATGGCTTGCAGCGATGATAATAATGAAAATGAAACATTTGCTCCGTTCAGTCTTGAGAAAAGATACTATGAAGTACGATTGGAGCGCAATGCTACTTCTATTCCTATAATAAACGGTAGTGGCGATATTAGTTTGGCAATAGAGGATGAAAATATATTGAATGCCATTTACTCAAAATACAACGATAAGGAGGATGACAGAAAAGGACACATCAATTTGTATGGTATGCAGAAGGGAAGTACAACACTGACCATTACCGACAATATTACCAAGGATGTGGAAACCGTTGAAGTGAAAGTGACAGATTGCTATTTGTCATACATGATAGACGAAAGTAATCATCCTCTATTAAAAGCCAACACAACTCTATTTTTCATAAACAATCCTGCAAAAGAGTCCTATATCTTCGCTAGAGACAATCTCCATGGGACATTATATGACCGACCAACAATGAAAGGCAGTTACGAGTTCTTCATCACCCCCGATTCGAAAGAACAACTGCACGACATACCCGGATTGCGTTTAACATTCCAAACCGATGGAGAAGAAAACGTTACTGACAACAATGACACGACAACATCTTACGACTTTCAAATAATGGGTAATAATCAGATATTCAGTGTTATTCAAGCATTTTTGGGTGTGAAATGGGAGGAACTTTTTGATAACGCCCATACAAAAAGCCCTGCACCAGTAGACTTTACTATGAAGCTGACTGCTCCCAATACAAATTATCAAATTACAGGAGTATTAAGTACTACATCCATTCCGGAACACATATTGGATTGATACATTGCTGCAGTTAGGCAATTAAACTGATATAAAAGCCAACTAAAAGAGCATAACTTGATTGTTCTTTTAGTTGGCTTTGTTTTATTCAGACACTTTTTTCTGAGTAAAGATGCATTTCATCTTAAATAATACAAAAACACCCAATTTTACATTCTTGGGTGTAAAATTGGGTGTTTGTTTTACAACTTACTGATTTTCAGTGTTTATTGCGGAGAGACAGGGATTCGAACCCCGGGTACCTCGCGGTACAACGGTTTTCAAGACCGCCGCAATCGACCACTCTGCCACCTCTCCAAAACTCTTTTTAGGAGTGCTTCCTTTCAAAAGCGATGCAAAGGTACATAATATTTTGTAATAAGCAAGCATTCGCTCAAAAAAAGTTTGCAGAAAGATGGCTTTTGATAATAAATATTTATCTTTGTAAAATTAATAACTATAAGAAAAAACGTGATTATGAATAAGGCTATTATTACGGTAGTAGGTAAAGATACTGTAGGTATCATTGCAAGATTATGTTCTTATCTTGCTGAAAACAATGTGAATATATTGGATATTTCTCAGACCATTGTGCAGGAGTATTTTAATATGATGATGATTGTCGACATGGCAAACATTCAGAAGCCTTTTGAACAGATCGTAAATGAACTGATAGAAACAGGAAATAAGATTGGCGTTCAGGTAAAATGTCAGCGTGAAGAGATATTCAATAAAATGCATCGTATCTAAAAAACAGCTATTACTATGATTAATATATCCGAGGTTCTCGAGACCAACAAGATGATAGAGAAAGAAAACCTGGATGTGCGTACAATCACCATGGGAATAAATCTGCTGGATTGTGCCGACAGTAATCTGGATGTTCTCTGTCAGAACATATATAATAAGATGACACGTTTTGCCAAGAATCTGGTGAAGACAGGAGAGGATATTGCTAAGGAATATGGTATTCCTATTGTAAACAAGCGTATTTCCATTACTCCTATTGCACTGGTGGGTGGATCGGCATGTCATACACCTGATGATTATGTGAAGATTGCCCAGACACTGGATAAGGTGGCCGAAGAGCTGGGCGTAAACTTTATCGGAGGGTATTCGGCTATCGTATCGAAAGGTATGACACGAAGCGACGAATTGCTGATTCGTTCTATTCCGAAAGCGTTGGCATGCACGGAACGTATTTGTAGTTCTGTCAATGTGGGTTCTACCAAGACGGGCATTAATATGGATGCGGTTCGTCTGATGGGAGAAATTATTAAAGAAACGGCAGAACTGACCAAAGAACGTGATTCGTTAGGATGCGCCAAGTTAGTGGTCTTATGTAATGCTCCCGATGATAATCCGTTTATGGCAGGTGCTTTCCACGGCGTATCGGAAGACGATGCGATTATCAATGTCGGCGTAAGCGGTCCGGGCGTTGTGAAGTATGCGCTGGAGCAGGTTCGTGGAGAAGGTTTCGAGGTTCTTTGTGAAACGATTAAGCGTACTGCTTTCAAGATTACCCGTGTGGGACAACTGGTTGCACAGGAAGCATCACGCCGGTTGGGTGTTCCGTTTGGTATCATCGACTTGTCTTTGGCTCCGACTCCGGCTGTCGGCGACAGTGTGGCTGAGATTTTGCAGGAAATCGGATTGGAGCATCCGGGGGCACCGGGTACAACTGCCGCTCTTGCCTTACTGAATGATCAGGTAAAGAAAGGTGGCGTAATGGCTTCTTCGTATGTAGGTGGATTGAGTGGTGCCTTCATTCCGGTCAGCGAAGATCAGGGAATGATTAATGCAGTAGAAGCAGGCGCGCTGACCATCGAGAAACTGGAAGCAATGACTTGTGTTTGTTCTGTAGGATTGGATATGATTGCTATTCCGGGTTCTACATCGGCTGCTACCATATCGGGCATCATTGCCGACGAAACGGCTATCGGTATGATCAACCAGAAGACTACGGCGGTGCGTATCATTCCGGTGATAGGAAAAGAAGTTGGCGATACGGTAGAGTTTGGAGGATTGCTGGGATATGCTCCTGTCATGCCGGTTAACCGCTTTAGTTGTGAAGCCTTTGTGAGTCGTAAGGGACGTATACCTGCTCCTATTCATAGTTTTAAAAATTAATCATTATATTTCGGCTGTCGTCTGCTAAATTGATTGTTCGGGCGTCGGGAGCCGGAACTTATTTTCGAAAATAGAAAGGAAGGAAGTCTTGCCGGAGAAAAACCTCCGGAGGGCTTCCTTTTCTTGTACTTAGGGGGAGAATGTTGCAGGGCAGACCATTCTAAATAGAGTTTGAAGCGGGAAAGTTACTTTTTATGCTGGTGTATAATGTCGCAAAACCGATTGTTTTAAGTCGGCAGATAGAACCCGAAGTACGAAATTTGTTTTGCCGTTGTATGGAAATCTATTAGGACACTGCTGGATTTGTGCTATCTTTGTGCCTGAAATAGATTGACCTGTATGACAGATTACTTGAACGAACTAAATGAGAGTCAGCGGGCTGCGGTGCTATACAACGACGGACCTTCGCTTGTGATTGCCGGAGCCGGATCGGGAAAGACCCGTGTGCTGACCTATAAGATAGCTTATCTGCTGGACAACGGTTACGAACCGTGGTCCATTCTTGCGCTGACATTTACCAACAAGGCGGCGCGTGAGATGAAAGAGCGTATCGCACGTCGGGTAGGCACAGAGCGGGCGCGCTACTTATGGATGGGGACTTTTCATTCCATCTTTTCGCGTATCCTCCGTGCGGAGGCGGCAGCCATCGGTTTTTCATCCAATTTTACCATTTATGATTCTGCCGATTCAAAAAGTCTGATAAAGACCATTATCAAGGAAATGCAGTTGGACGACAAGACGTATAAGCCGGGGATGGTACAATCGCGCATCAGCAATGCCAAGAATCACCTGGTGTCGCCCGATGCTTATGCCGCCAGCCGGGAGTTTTACGAGAATGATTCGGCTGCCAAGGTACCTGCCATACGCGATATTTACCGCCGCTACTGGGAGCGCTGCCGGCAGAGCGATGCCATGGACTTCGACGATTTACTGGTTTACACCTATATATTATTTAGCAAACATCCTGAAATTTGCGAGAAATACGCTTCTCATTTCCGCTATGTGCTGGTAGATGAGTATCAGGACACCAACTATGCCCAGCATTGCATCGTGATGCAGCTGACCGAAAAATACCGTCGAGTTTGCGTGGTGGGCGACGATGCGCAGAGTATTTACTCTTTCCGTGGAGCGAATATCGACAATATCTTGAAGTTTACGAGCCTGTATAAGGATGCCCGTCTGTTCAAGCTGGAGCAGAATTACCGTTCCACGCAGACCATTGTCAAGGCGGCCAACAGCCTGATTGAGAAGAACCGGGAGCAGATACGCAAGGAGGTATTCTCCGAAAACGACAAGGGGGAACCGATTACCGTGTTCAATGCCTATAGTGATGTGGAAGAAGGAGAAATCGTTGCCAACAAAATAGCACAGCTTCGAGTAAAGAACAGTTATTCGTACGACGATTTTGCTATCTTATACCGAACCAATGCACAGAGCCGTATCTTCGAAGAGGCTTTACGTAAGCGGGGAATGCCTTATCGTATCTACGGAGGCTTGTCTTTCTACCAGCGGAAGGAGGTAAAGGACGTGATTGCTTATTTCCGGCTGGCGGTCAATCCGAATGATGAAGAGGCTTTCAAGCGTGTCATCAATTATCCGGCACGTGGAATAGGTAGTACGACGCTGAGCAAGATTATCGATGCGGCTACCCGAAATCAGGTCAGCCTGTGGAAAGTTGTGACCGAACCTCTTGCCTACGGACTGGAACTGGCGAAAGGTACGCATACCAAACTGCAAGGATTCCGCAGCCTGATTGCCGGATTCGTGGAGGCTGTTTCGCAGACCAGTGCCTACGAGCTGGGTAAGAATATCGTCCAGCAGTCGGGAATCATCAGTGATATTTATCAGGATCGTTCGCCCGAGAACCTGAGCCGTCAGGAGAATATCGAGGAGTTGATAAACGGTATGCACGATTTCTGTGCCGACCGTGAGGAGGAGGGCAACACGCATGTCTTGCTGACCGACTATCTTTCGGAGGTTTCCCTGCTTACTGATCAGGACAGCGAAGGAGCGGATGACGCAATGAAGGTTACGCTGATGACCATTCATTCGGCCAAAGGATTGGAGTTCAAGAATGTTTTCGTCGTGGGATTGGAAGAAAATCTCTTTCCCAGTCCGATGGCAGGCGACTCGTATAAGCAGTTGGAAGAGGAGCGCCGCTTGTTTTATGTAGCCATAACCCGTGCCGAGGAACACTGCTTCCTGTCGTTTGCCAAAACCCGTTTCAAGTACGGCAAGATGGAATTCAGCAGTCCCAGCCGTTTCCTGAAAGACATTGATGCCCGTTACCTGAACCTGCCGCAGGAAGATGTCATATCCCGCAAGATAGACGAGGGAGCGAGCCGCTTCCGTCGGGAGGTGGCAGCCGATACCCCACGGTATACGCGCGACAGCTCACCTTCGATGTTCGACGGGGGAGAGATACCTCAGGAACCTCGCCGCTTTGTCAAGCCGGCAGCTCCGCGGGTACTGCGCAAGATACCTTCAGCTTCGGCTTCTGCCGGTGCGTCGGCTTCCTCTGTCGGCAACGGAGTTCACGCCGGACAACAGATAGAGCATGAACGTTTCGGCATAGGCGAGATCGTCAAGGTGGAGGGTACTGGCGATAATTGTAAGGCAACGGTTCGCTTCCGCAATGCGGGTGAAAAACAACTGCTGCTGAAGTTTGCACGATTTAAAATAATAGAATAAGATAAACAGCTATGTTAGATGTAACAAAAGTTCCTTCTCCCTGCTATGTCATGGAAGAGGATTTGCTCAGAAAGAACCTGAGTTTGATAAAGAGCGTGGCCGACCGTGCCGGAGTGGAGATTATTTTGGCTTTCAAGGCATTCGCCATGTGGAAGTCGTTCCCGATATTCCGTGAGTACATTCATTACACGACAGCCAGCTCTGAATACGAGGCTCGTCTGGCTTTCGAGGAGTTCGGAAGCAAGGCGCATACGTATTCTCCGGCTTACACGGAGGCCAATTTTCCGGCTTTTCTGAAGTATAGCAGTCACATCACGTTTAACTCGCTGTCGCAGTTCGAGCGCTTTTATCCGCAGGTGAAGGCTTATCCGGAACATGTATCGTGCGGTATACGTGTAAATCCTGAATACTCGGAGGTGGAAGTCGAGCTGTATAATCCTTGTGCTCCGGGTACCCGTTTCGGAGTGACTGCCGATTTGTTGCCCGACCGCCTGCCGGAAGGGATAGAAGGTTTCCACTGCCATTGTCACTGCGAATCGAGTTCGTACGAACTGGAGCGTACGCTGAAGCATATCGAAGAGAAATTTTCCCGCTGGTTCCCGCAACTGAAATGGCTGAATCTGGGCGGGGGACATCTGATGACGCGTAAGGATTACGACGTGGAGCATCTCATCGGCCTGCTGAAGGGGCTGCGTGAACGCTATCCCAATCTTCAGATTATTCTGGAGCCGGGCTCAGCTTTTACCTGGCAGACCGGTCCGCTGGTGGCATCGGTTGTCGATGTTGTAGAAAGCAAAGGTATACGTACGGCCATACTTGACGTCAGCTTCACCTGTCACATGCCCGACTGTCTGGAAATGCCCTATCAGCCCAAGGTGCGCAATGCCGAAACGCTTCCACCCGATGCGGTCAAGACTGCCGCTCCCGAAGAGCATATCTATCGTCTGGGAGGAAACAGTTGCCTGAGTGGCGACTACATGGGAAGCTGGAAATTCGACCATGAGTTGCAGGTAGGCGAACGGATTGTGTTCGAAGACATGATACATTACACAATGGTAAAGACCAATATGTTCAACGGTATTCATCATCCTTCCATCGCCTTGCTTCATTCCAACGGCGAACTGGAAATATACAGAAATTTCCGTTACGAGGATTACCGCGACAGAATGTGTTGATGTATTGTGCAGCAGATGCCTGAGTTTTCCGGATGCTGCCGTGATATTACATGGAAGTTTGTACAAAAGTTTTAGGCTTTTGTACAAAAACTTCGATTTTTTGTACAAAAAACGGAAAAAACGCCTGCACGGATTAGTTTAAGCGTGCAGGCGTTTCTTTTTTCTTCTCATACAGAAAGGAAAATAATCTGGTTATCAGCGGGAAATACTTATAGGGAGTCGTGTACAGCTCATCTTGCTTTGTCGGAGCCGGAATACCTGATATTGTGCGGGGTGTATACCCGTGTGAAGGTGCATATGGAAACATTCTAATAGTTTTTCGTGAAAAAAATATCCTAATGTTTTGGAGGTTTCGGAAAAAGCATTACCTTTGCACTCGCAATCGGGAAAACCGTTTGCTCTTAATGTTACAATGCGGAAATAGCTCAGTTGGTAGAGCATAACCTTGCCAAGGTTAGGGTCGCGAGTTCGAGTCTCGTTTTCCGCTCAAAGCACAAAGGTTTGCGCAGAAAGAAGCCCAGGTGGCGGAATGGTAGACGCGCACGTTTCAGGTGCGTGTGTCGAGAGGCATGCAGGTTCGAGTCCTGTTCTGGGCACCAAGGCAAACCTTACCGGAGGAATGGCGGAATTGGTAGACGCGCCACTTTGAGGGGGTGGTGACAATTATGTCGTGTGAGTTCGAGTCTCATTTCCTTCACCGGTTAAAATTGCGGAAATAGCTCAGTTGGTAGAGCATAACCTTGCCAAGGTTAGGGTCGCGAGTTCGAGTCTCGTTTTCCGCTCGAAAGCAAATAAAGTTGCGCTGTCGAAAGACTGAAATGCCCAGGTGGCGGAATGGTAGACGCGCACGTTTCAGGTGCGTGTGTCGAGAGGCATGCAGGTTCGAGTCCTGTTCTGGGCACTATAATGCGGAAATAGCTCAGTTGGTAGAGCATAACCTTGCCAAGGTTAGGGTCGCGAGTTCGAGTCTCGTTTTCCGCTCTTTTACATATTGAAAGCTTTATGCGGAAATAGCTCAGTTGGTAGAGCATAACCTTGCCAAGGTTAGGGTCGCGAGTTCGAGTCTCGTTTTCCGCTCTCTCAGAGAAATCGACAAAAGTTGGTTTCTCTTTTTTTTATGCCATAAGTTTGTTTCTTATTGTTGAGATTATATATATTTGCGCCTGCAATATTAAAACTTAGTAGATAATGAAAACTTATGATATTTATTTCTCGGATGGTGAGTCAAGTGACAACAAGGGTTTCTTTATAAAGACAGAAGAAAAGGCTGTTCATATGGCCGAAGATATGTTGGTGAAAGGAAACAGTTATACGGAGGATTATGCCGGAGGAACTATTTCGGTAGTCGATTCGGATGGTAACACCGTATGGAGCAAGCCTATCCCCGTGAAATGATTGAATCGGAATATTAATATAAAACAAGTGAAGTTATGTTCTCAGGAATAGTAGAAGAATATGCGGAGGTAGTAAAAGTGGTGAAAGATCAGGAGAACCTGCATCTGACGTTGAAATGTTCGTTCGTTGATGAACTGAAGATTGATCAGAGTATTTCTCATAACGGGGTTTGCCTGACAGTGGTAAGTATTCAGGATGGAACTTATACGGTTACAGCCATGAAGGAAACCATCGACCGCTCGAATATCGGTCTGCTTAAGCCGGGCGATAAGGTGAACGTGGAGCGCAGTATGCTGATGAACGGTCGTCTGGATGGTCATATCGTTCAGGGGCATGTGGATCAGACCGCTACTTGTGTGGCAATAGACGATGCTGAAGGTAGCTGGTATTTTACGTTTAAGTATGCTTTCGATCCGGAAATGGCAAAACGTGGTTACTTTACGGTAGACAAAGGTTCGGTTACTGTCAACGGAGTCAGCTTGACGGTCTGCAATCCTACGGAAGACACTTTTCAGGTTGCCATCATTCCTTATACCTATGAACATACCAACTTTCATACATTGCATGTAGGAAGTGTTGTTAATCTGGAATTTGATATTATCGGCAAGTACTTGAGCCGTATGATGCAGCTTACAAAATAATTGCATATATAGAAAGGAGAAGAGCAAAAATGATTCACGTGTTTCATTTTTGCTCTTCTTTGTTATTGGGGGATTCCGTCGGATGGACGGCTGCTCTTATAAGTCTTTTAGCAATACCTGACTGTTGTTGTAGATGTATTCCTGACGCGCGTGTTGCAGTATTTTCCAGGATTCGGAGTATTGCCGGCGGTCTACCTTGAAGTCTTCGGAGCCGGTGGAATCCAGTTTTTCCAGCAGGATACCTACTGTCAGCTTGTTTGTGTCCATTCCCGGCAGGTAGCGTATGTCGCCTTTCTTTTCTTCTATGGTTTCGTAAATGAGGTGTATGTCCTGCAATTCATACAAGATTCGTTTGGTCAGCCGGATTGGTATTTTATATTGCTTGCTGATTTCTTCGGCCGAATAAGGTTTCTTTTCTTCTGCAAAGTTCTTGCAGATAGCCGAGAGAATGATGGTGCAGAAGAAATCGTGATAGCGGCGGCTGATGTGTTCTGTTTCTTTTCCGAAATCGAATGATTCCAGATTCTGGCTGATGTAGCTCATCTCGGCACCGAAGAGGCAGATGGTCCACGAAATCTGAGTCCATAACAGGAACATCGGGATGGCAGCAAAGCTACCGTAGATGGCATTGTAGTTCGAAACCCATATCTGGCTGTTTACATAGAAGAACTGAAATGCCTGAAAGGCTGTTCCTGCCAGTATACCCGGAAACCATGTATGTTTCAGCTTGACTTTGGTGTTGGGTATAAAGATATATAGTCCGATAAACATTCCCCACGTCAGGGCGTAAGGGGTGAGCCTTACCAGAAACTTCAGGATAGGGGCAAGGACCAGAAAGTTATCCATGCTTTTTATGTAGGTTGTCATGAAGATGGTCAGACCACTTGAGATGACAATCAGTAACGGTAAAAGCAGAATCATGGAAAAGTAATCTGTTATTTTCCGGAAAACTGAGCGCGGCCGTTTGACTTGCCAGATTGCATTGAAGCTTCGTTCGATGTTGTCTGTCAAGATGAGTACGGTCCATAGTAACATGATTAAGCCGATGCCGATGAAGATGCCGCTTTGTGCATGCTCCAGATAAGAGTTTATCCACGAAATAATCAGTTCGCTTTGCTGGCTTGCCACTCCCTGCCGGAGCTGGATTTCCATCAGGGTGTCGAAGCCGAACCCGCGTGCTATGGCAAACAGGATGGCAAGTATGGGGATGATGGACAGCAGTGTGCTGTATGTCAGGGCAGATGCCCGGATCTGAATGCGGTCATTCAGGAACTGGTTGACAGAAAGATAAACGATTTTAATGCATGAATATAACTGACGCCGTATGGGGGATACCTCATCTTCGGTTATTCTCCAGATTCCGTCGGTGAGGAATTGCAGCCAGTTTTTTATTTTGGTATAGTTCATGGCGGTGAGGTTTCGATGAAAAAAAAGCAGTCGGTCTATAAGCCGGGTTCTGTTCTTTGTGCTGAAGCGCAAAGTGTCTGTCATTTATCTACGCTCACTGTCACCAGTAAGCTCTAGCGGTCTACCCTCCGACGTGGGGCGAGCAACCCTCGTTAATGCCGGTTTACATGACCTTACAACTCCTAAGATGCACAGCCCGCATATCGCTATACGTCTGGTAGGCTCTTACCCTACCTTCTCACCCTTGCCTCTCCGGTGTGGACAGGCGGTTATTTTCTTCTGCATTACTCTACCTTTGCAGGCAGCTTTCTGTTAGGAAGTAGGATGCTCTGTGTTGCCCGGACTTTCCTCTTGTACAAATGTACCAGCGACAAACCGACCAACTGCTTTCTTGTTGCAAAGGTACGTAAATAAAATGAATTTATGACATTTTTGTCAGAAATATCTGTTCACCCTGCAAACTGTCTGGTAATGAATGTAAAATTGGCAGGCGGTAGTCGTTAACTGCGGTTAACGGATAATATTTCTTTGTTAAAAGAGAGAAAAAAGAGGCGATGCCGAGTACAATCGTATGAATTTTGTTCTACTTTAGCAAATGAAATGTTAAACAACTATTGAAATTAACAATTTAAACGATATAAACGTATGAAAAAGACAACTAAAATCGCATTGGGGGCAGTCGCAGTAATGGCTGTCAGTGCAGGAGTGGCAGGAGTTACTACTTATACTCTTATGCAATCTAAGCAGGATAAGAATACGTCTTTCTATGATGAATTTCAAACAGCGTCGAATGCTCGTTATGCTGCCTTGGATGCATCAAGCATGCAGCCGGTCGATTTGACTAAAGCGGCAGAGAGCTCTCTGAACTCTGTTGTACATATAATGTCTGTACAAAGAAGTAAGGTTAAAACCATACAGGGACAGCCCGATATTTTCGATTTCTTCTTCGGCGACGGACGTGGACGTCAGCAGCAGGTACAAACTCCGGAACAGCGTGGTTTTGGTTCGGGCGTAATTATTTCGAAAGATGGTTATATCGCAACCAACAATCATGTAATCGACGGAGCTGATGAAATATCTGTCAAGTTGCACGACGGACGCGAGATGAAGGGACGTGTTATCGGTGCCGACCCGACTACCGACCTTGCTTTGGTTAAGATTGAGGGAGATGATTTCCCTGCTATACCGGTGGGCGACTCAGATCGTCTGAAAGTGGGCGAATGGGTACTGGCTGTAGGTAATCCGTTCAATCTGGGATCTACGGTTACGGCTGGTATCGTCAGCGCCAAGGCTCGTGGACTGGGTGCCAACGGTGTAGAATCGTTTATCCAGACCGATGCGGCTATCAACCAGGGAAACAGTGGTGGTGCGCTGGTCAACGCCAAGGGTGAGCTGGTAGGTATTAATGCCATGCTGGTTTCTCCTACCGGAGCTTATTCGGGATACGGATTTGCTATTCCGACCAGCATCATGACAAAGGTGGTAACCGACTTGAAGCAGTATGGTACTGTACAGCGTGCCTTGCTGGGTGTTGCCGGACGTAATATGGGTGATGAAACTTATCCGGATGAAATCCGTAAGGAACAGAAGGAACTGGGTATCAACGAGGGTGTACAGGTTGTTGAAGTAACCGAAGGCGGTTCGGTAGACGGTATCCTGAAGGTGAACGATGTTATCATGGAACTGAATGGCAAGAAGATAAAGACTATGGCCGAATTACAAGGTTCACTTGCTAAATATCGTCCGGGTGATAAGGTTACCTTGAAAGTATGGCGTGAAAAGAAAGAAAAGAATTTCACTGTTACATTGAAGAATGCACAGGGTAATACCAAAATTGTAAAGAATGCCGATATGCAATTGTTGGGTGCTGCATTCCGTGAAGTGCCTTCCGATTTGAAGAAACAGTTGAATTTGGGCTATGGTGTACAGGTAACAGGTGTAAGTGAAGGCAGAATGGCCGATTGTGGTATCCGTAAAGGATTTATTATCCTGAAGGCAAACGGCAAGCAGTTGAAGACAGTTCAGGATCTGGAAGAGATTATGAAGTCTGCTTCTCAGTCGCCCGATCAGGTATTGTTTATGGTTGGTGTATATCCATCGGGTAAACGTGCCAACTATGCAGTCGACTTGTCGCAGAATTAAGAATAGATTAAGGTGATTGTTTTTAGGTAAAGAAAAATAAATTTAAGGAGAAGTCCGGGGAGCTGTCAAGTTTCCCGGACTTTTTTCGTTTTGTCACCTCGACTTTGCGTTTTCACCCTTTTTGCGAATGTAAGCCTACCAATAGGTAGGTATTTTATGCTAAATTCCTTCCCATGGGCAAAAAAAGAAAGGATAATTGGAACGGTATATCTTTTTTTGCTAATTTTGCACAGATTTTGGCTGCGTGTGCCGAATGACGCGGCGGCGGCTTAAACGAAGATAATAACTAAAACATAAAGCATGATACACAAGGTATTAATCGCTAACCGTGGCGAAATTGCTGTGCGCGTGATGCGTTCTTGCCGTGAAATGGGCATTCGTACCGTGGCAGTCTTCTCGGAAGCCGACAGAACGGCACGCCACGTACTTTATGCAGATGAGGCTTGCCTGATTGGTCCGGCAGCATCTCGTGAGAGCTATCTGAACATTGATAAAATTATCATGGCGGCTAAGCGTCATGGAGTGGATGCAATTCATCCGGGATATGGTTTCCTTTCGGAGAATTCCGAATTTGCACGTCGTTGTCGTGAAGAAGGAATCATTTTTATCGGTCCCGATCCTGAAACAATGGATGCTATGGGCGATAAGATTTCTGCACGTAAACATATGATTGCTGCGGGGGTTCCGGTAGTTCCAGGTACGGAACAGCCTTTGCAGAGTGTAGAAGAGGCTAAGGAAATCTGTAATCGTATCGGTTATCCGGTTATGCTGAAGGCTTCTATGGGTGGAGGCGGTAAAGGTATGCGCCTTATTCATAATGAGTCGGAAGTTGAGGAAGCTTACAATACAGCTCGTTCGGAATCGATGTCATCGTTTGGCGACGATACGGTTTATCTGGAAAAATTCGTAGAAGAACCACATCATATCGAGTTCCAGATTCTGGGAGATAATTATGGCAATGCTGTACATTTGTTCGAACGTGAATGTTCTATTCAGCGTCGTAACCAGAAAATCGTGGAAGAAACTCCTTCTCCATTTGTCACTCCCGAACTTCGTCAGAAAATGGGTGAGGCTGCTGTGGCTGCTGCCAAAGCTGTAAATTATAAAGGAGCTGGAACAATTGAGTTCCTGGTCGACAAGCATCGTAATTTCTATTTCCTTGAAATGAATACACGTCTGCAAGTTGAACATCCTATTACTGAAGAAGTGGTAGGTGTAGACCTGGTTAAGGAACAGCTTCGCATTGCTAATAATGAACCTCTTCATTTCAGGCAGGAAGATTTGAAACAGCGTGGTCATGCCATCGAATGCCGTATCTGTGCCGAGGATTCTGAAAACAATTTCATGCCTTCGCCGGGTGTTATCCGTCAACTGATGGAACCGAACGGTATCGGTGTACGTATCGATAGTTACGTATACGAAAGTTACGAAATTCCTATTTACTATGACCCGATGATTGGTAAGCTGATTGTATGGGCTACTACCCGTGAATTCGCTATCGAACGTATGCGTCGTGTGCTGTATGAATACAAGATTACTGGTTTGAAGACGAATATCGGTTATTTGCGTCATATCATGAATGTTCCCGACTTTGTAGAAGGACATTACAATACTCTGTTTATCCCCAAACACCAGGATATGTTGCGTAAATGGGCAGGTCAGAAAGAAGAAGAAACTGAAAATATCGCAATGATTGCAGCATACATCGATTATTTGATGAATCTGGAAGAAAATAATTCAGGCTCTTCTGATAACCGTCCTATCAGCCGCTGGCGTGAATTTGGATTGAAAAAAGGTGTATTGCGAATTTAAAGAAGATATTTATGGAAATACATATAGGTGACAGAGTGGCTGACGTTACACTGGTCAGCAAAGAAGGCAATAAAGTACAGTTGACTATCGATGGTGTTCCTTACGATGTGGATATTGTAATGGCAGAAAACGGTAGTTGCTCTATCTTGCATGAGGGAAAGTCGTACAACGCCGAACTGATTCGTAAGGAAGGTGGAAAGAGTTATACGGTAAATGCTCACTACCAGTCATATAATATCGATATCATAGACTCACAGGCTAAATACCTCCGTATGCGTAAGAATGCTGACGAGAAACAGCAGGATAAGATTGTTTCTCCGATGCCGGGTAAGGTTGTGAAGATTCCGGTGAAGGTAGGCGACCGCTTGCAGGCTGGCGATATCGTAGTTGTAATTGAAGCTATGAAGATGCAGAGTAATTACAAGGTAAACAGCGAATGTGTTGTAAAGGACATACTTGTAAATGAAGGCGACTCTGTAAACAGTAACCAGGTTATCATGACTCTGGATGTAGTAAAAGAAGAAAATTAAACTTATGACAACAGCAGAACAATATAAGAATTTTGAGGAGCTGGATAAGCTGGCTTCTCAAGGCGGAGGAGTAGAGCGTGTAGAAAAACAACATGCTAATGGTCATATGACTGCCCGCGAACGTATCGATATGTTGCTTGATAAAGGTACGTTCAATGAAATAGATAAATTGGTTATCCATCACTGTACCGATTTTGGTATGGATAAAAAGCATATTCTGGGTGACGGTATCGTTTGCGGTTATGGTAAAATTGATGGTCGTCTGGTTTATGTATATGCTTACGACTTTACTGTATATGGTGGTACGTTGAGTGCTACCGGTGCACAGAAGATTGTAAAGGTACAGCAGTTGGCTTTGAAGAATGGTGCTCCGGTTATTGCTTTGAATGACTCGGGTGGTGCTCGTATTCAGGAAGGTGTAGGAAGTATCTCTGGATATGCTTCAATCTTCTATCAGAATACAATTGCTTCGGGTGTGATTCCGCAGATTTCGGCTATCCTCGGTCCGTGTGCAGGAGGTGCTTGCTACTCACCGGCGTTGACCGACTTCATTTTCATGGTGAAGGAAAAGAGTCACATGTTCATTACAGGTCCGGATGTTGTAAAGGCTGTTACTCACGAAGAAGTAGACAAGGAAGAATTGGGTGGTGCTTATACCCATAGCAGTAAGAGTGGTGTGACTCATTTCCTTTGCGAAACAGAAGAAGAAACTTTGATGAGCATCCGCGAATTGTTGAGTTTCTTACCTTCCAATAACATGGAAGATGCTCCTTCTATCGCTTGCACAGACGATATCCGTCGTGCAGATGAATCACTGATGACAGTTATTCCTGATGATCCGAACATGCCGTACGATATCAAGAATATCATCGAACCGGTAGTCGACAATCATTATTTCTTCGAGGTTATGCCTCATTTTGCCAAGAATATTGTCGTTGGTTTCGCTCGTCTGGGCGGACGTTCGGTAGGTATCGTTGCCAATCAGCCGGCATATCTGGCAGGTGTACTCGATATCGATGCTTCAGATAAGGCTTCTCGTTTCATCCGTTTCTGCGACTGTTTCAATATTCCAATCGTTACTTTCGAAGATGTTCCGGGATTCTTGCCAGGATGTACTCAGGAACACAACGGTATCATCCGTCACGGAGCGAAGATTGTATATGCTTATGCCGAAGCTACAGTGCCTAAGATTACGGTGATTACACGTAAGGCTTACGGAGGTGCGTACATTGTGATGAACAGTAAACCTATTGGTTCTGATGTAAACTTCTCATATCCTACAGCCGAAATTGCTGTAATGGGAGCCGATGGAGCTGTAAACATTCTGTATCGTAAGGCTACTCCGGAAGAAAAGGCTAAGGCTGTAGAAGAATACAAAGAGAAATTCTCTAATCCGTATCGTGCAGCTGAACAGGGTTATATCGATGAGATCATCCTTCCGAAGGATACTCGTTACAAACTGATTCAGGCTCTTGAAATGACTCAGAACAAGAGTGTAAGCAATCCTCCGAAGAAGCATGGTAATATGCCTTTGTAATTGGAAGGAATAATAGCATAAAAAGTTTTTAAAACCATCTCTACTGATTGTAGGGGTGGTTTTATTTTTTGTGCAAAACGAATTGTTGCTGGATAAGATAATCGGTTAAATGTGCCAAATAGCCTTGAATCGATTCTTTAAATATGATTCTTAAAATAATATTAACGAATATTTAAACACGTTTGAAAGGGGGGCATCGGCTGGAAGTTTCCTTTTGATGTGTCGATTTTTTTGTATATTTGGAGGCGATTATTAAAAACTATCAGTATATGATGAAAAAATGGGTAATGATGGCAGCTTTGTTTGGCTGTCTGTTTGCTGGAATATCTACTGTAAGGGCTCAGGAAGTTACTCCCGATGAAGTAGGATATATAGTAAAAGTGGGAGATGAGGCTCCCGATTTTGAAATGACACTGACCGATGGGCAAAAGATTAAACTATCCTCTCTGCGTGGAAAGGTTGTCATGCTTCAGTTTACGGCAAGCTGGTGTGGTGTCTGTCGGAAAGAAATGCCTTTCATCGAACGGGATATCTGGCAGAAACATAAAGATAATGCTTCATTTGCACTTTATGGTGTAGACCGTGATGAACCATTGGAGAAAGTGAAAGCATTTGCCAAGCAGACGAAGGTTACTTATCCGCTCGGACTCGACCCCGGAGCAGATATATTTGCTAAATACGCTGTCCGAAATGCAGGCATTACTCGTAATGTCTTGATTGATAAGACGGGAAAGATTGTGATGATGACACGTCTGTATAATGAAGAAGAGTTTTCGGCTCTGTGTAAAAAAATAGATGAGTTATTGAAATGACACAGATTAGGTATATATTACTCATCTTGTGTTGTCTGGTAGTACTTCCCGGATTTTCACGGAAAAAGAAGGGTTCGGGTTACGAACCGTTGTTTGGAAAGTCACAGGCTGCTTATCAGATAACATCCCATTCGTTAGAGGGGGCAACGTTTTATTTAGTCAGCGGACATGGAGGTCCCGATCCGGGATGTATCGGTAAATATCATGGAAAGGAATTGCATGAGGATGAATATGCTTATGATATTGTTCTGAGACTGGGTAGAGAATTGCTGAAGCGTGGTGCCAAGGTTCATTTTATCATTCAGGATAAAAAGGATGGAATTCGTAATACGGCTGTTCTGAATAACAGTAAGCGTGAAACTTGTATGGGTAAAACCATTCCTTTGAATCAGGTGGCAAGATTACAGCAGCGTTGCGATGCTATCAACCGTTTGTATTATAAGGATAAGAGCAATTATAAGCGTGCCATATTCATTCATGTGGATAGTCGTAGTAGAGGAAAGCAGACTGATGTTTTCTTTTACCATACTCCGGGAAGTAAGTATGGAAAGCGTTTGGCAGATCAGTTACGTCGTACATTTACGGCAAAGTACGACCGTCATCAGCCCAACAGAGGTTTTGGAGGTACGGTAAGTGCACGAAATTTATTTGTACTTCGCAATTCAACGCCTTATGCCGTCTTTCTGGAACTGGGAAATATTCAGAATGCCCGCGACCAGCAGCGTCTGGTCATCCCCGATAACCGTCAGGCATTGGCAAACTGGATTACGGAAGCTATAGTGCACGATTATAAGAAAAAATAATAATGCTATAATAAAAAAAGAATAGCGGAAGTTCTGATAAAAGGAACTTTCGCTATTCTTTTTATACCTGTGTCTGACTTTTGTTTTAATAGATTATGTCAGGCAGACATTCGTTTTTATTGTTACCTCAGAGAAGCCGATGAGATAGTGGCTTCTCTGAGGGTACATTATAGTTTACAGGTATTGTTTTTAACTTTTAATCTTCTGTATTTTCAAGTAACAATTCCATTACCTGGCAAGCAGATTTGGCAACTGATGTACCCGGGCCGAAGATAGCCATGACTCCAGCCTTGTACAGGAAGTCGTAATCTTGTGCCGGGATGACACCTCCGGCAAATACCAGAATATCTTCACGTCCCAAACGTTTCAGTTCCGCGATAATCTGCGGAATCAACGTCTTGTGTCCGGCAGCCAG
Organism: Phocaeicola sp. HCN-6420; assembly: GCF_037890145.1. Lineage (NCBI taxonomy): Bacteria > Pseudomonadati > Bacteroidota > Bacteroidia > Bacteroidales > Bacteroidaceae > Phocaeicola > Phocaeicola sp. HCN-6420. The sequence goes on along the minus strand of NZ_JBBKBJ010000008.1, from coordinate 89,008 downwards.
TGAAGAAACACCTACTGCATGTACGTCGTTTTCTACAGCTTCACGTGCAGCCTCTTCCGGAGTCTGGAACAACGGTCCCATATCCACATCGAAGCCGCAGTCGGCAAATCCGGTAGCCACTACCTTCGCACCACGGTCGTGTCCGTCCTGTCCCATCTTGGCAATCATTACACGCGGACGGCGACCTTCTTTCTTTGCAAATTCTTCGGTCAGTTCGCAAGCTCTTGCGAAATCTGCATCCTTTTTACTTTCTGATGAATACACGCCTGAAATAGTTCTGATTACTGCTTTATAACGTCCTACGACCTTTTCGCACGCGTCGGATATTTCTCCCAGTGTGGCACGTACGCGGGCAGCTTCTACAGCCAGTTCCAGCAAGTTGCCTTTGCCGGTACGTACACATTCGGTAATAGCTTCCAGTGCTTTATCCACCTCAGCCTGATTTCTTCCTTCGCGCAGACGGCGTAAGTTTTCTATCTGTTCCTGACGTACAGCCGTATTGTCTACTTCCAGAATATCGATCGGATCTTCCTTCTCCAGACGATACTTGTTCGTTCCTACGATGGTCTGTTCGCCCGAGTCGATACGAGCCTGTGTGCGGGCAGCCGCTTCTTCGATACGCATCTTCGGGATACCGGTTTCGATAGCCTTGGCCATACCACCCAGTTTCTCGATTTCCTGAATATGTTCCCATGCCTTATGAGCCAGTTCGTTGGTCAGCGCTTCCACATAATAAGAACCGCCCCACGGGTCAACGTTCTTGCATATCTGAGTTTCTTCCTGAATGTAAATCTGTGTGTTACGTGCGATACGTGCGGAGAAGTCAGTCGGCAGGGCGATTGCTTCATCCAAAGCGTTGGTGTGCAGTGACTGAGTATGTCCCAGTGCAGCAGCCATCGCCTCGATACAAGTACGTCCTACGTTATTGAACGGATCCTGTTCCGTGAGCGACCATCCCGAAGTCTGCGAGTGTGTACGCAGTGCAAGCGATTTCGGATTCTTCGGATTGAACTGTTTTACAATCTTGGCCCACAGCATACGTGCGGCACGCATCTTGGCAATTTCCATGAAATGATTCATACCGATAGCCCAGAAGAACGACAGACGAGGAGCGAAAGCATCGATGTCGATACCCGCAGCTACTCCGGCACGCAGATATTCCAGGCCGTCGGCAAGTGTATAAGCCAGTTCGATATCGGCAGTGGCACCCGCTTCCTGCATGTGATAACCCGAGATAGAGATTGAATTAAATTTCGGCATCTTCTGAGAAGTATACTCAAAAATATCCGAAATGATCTTCATGGAGAATGCAGGCGGATAAATATAAGTATTACGCACCATGAACTCTTTCAGAATATCGTTCTGGATGGTACCGGCCATTTCTTCCAGCTTGGCACCCTGTTCCAGTCCTGCATTGATGTAAAATGCCATGATAGGCAGTACAGCTCCGTTCATGGTCATGGAAACAGACATCTTGTTCAGGGGAATACCGTCGAACAATACCTTCATGTTTTCCAGCGAGCAGATAGAAACACCTGCCTTACCTACGTCGCCCACTACACGCGGATGATCGGGATCGTAACCACGATGAGTCGGAAGGTCGAAGGCAACCGACAGACCTTTCTGACCGGAAGCCAGATTACGACGGTAGAAAGCATTCGATTCTTCGGCAGTAGAGAAACCCGCATACTGGCGGATCGTCCACGGACGGAAGGTATACATCATCGAGTACGGACCTCTCAGATAAGGAGGAATACCCGCAGCATAGTTCAAGTGCTCCATGCCCTCCAGGTCTTCTTTCGTATAAACCGGCTTCACCTGAATCTGTTCCGGCGTTCTCCAATTGGCCTTGATGTCATTGGCCTTTTGCCATTCCATACCATTTTGAGGCTGGAATCCGGCATATATGTCGATATTTTTAAAATTCGGTTTCATAGCATTACTTAATTCCTAACTTTTCATTATATTCTTTCAAGGTCTCCAATACGTTGCAGCGTACATGGATAAAGTTCTCTATACCGGCAGCTTTCAGTTCTTCCATGCAGGCAGGAGCTCCTGCTACGATAAACATAGCTCTGCCGTTTACTGCCTTGAATGCCGGGATGGCATATTCGGCATACTCATCATCGCTCGAACAGATTACAACGATGTCGGCATGGGCTTTCATGGCTGCTTCCACACCTTCTTCTACAGTCGGGAATCCCAGATTATCTATTACTTCATATCCGGCACAAGCCAGGAAGTTGCATGAGAATTGAGCACGAGCCTGACGCATGGCAAGGTTTCCGATAGTCAGCATAAAGGCTTTCGGACGCTTGCCCGAATGTTCGGTCTGCAGGCGGAGAGCTTCAAATTCACTGGCAGCGCGGCTGGTTTCCAGTTTGGCGAAAGAAGCTTCTTCGTCGTGAGAATGTCCGCCTCCGCAGCCACATTTGTGTTCCAGCGGGGCTTTATCCCCTGCCAGTTCGTTAAAGTTAGGATATTGATTGGTACCCAGTAAGATTTCCTTGCGTTTGGAAACCGCTTCGTGGCGTGCCTTATTGCTCGCATTTACAGCATTCTGTACGTTTTCTGCCAGTACAGACTGTACCATACCTCCCGCATCTTCCACTTGAAGGAACAGGTCCCATCCCTGCTTGGCGATAGAAACAGTCAGGTTCTCTATATAATAAGAACCACCTGCCGGATCGACAATGCGGTTCAGGTGCGATTCTTCTTTCAGCAGCAACTGCTGGTTACGTGCTATACGTTCAGAAAAATCATTCGGAGTTTCATAGGTCTTGTCGAAAGGAGTCACTGTGATTGAATTGACTCCGGCGATGGCAGCACTCATGGCTTCTGTCTGCGTGCGGAGTAAATTTACATGTGCGTCAAAGAGCGTCAGGTTGAAGCTGGATGTTTCGGCATGAGCTAACATTTTACATGCACATTCACATTGAGGATTGTAAGCCTTTACGATGTCTGCCCATAACATACGTGCCGCACGGAATTTGGCAATTTCCATAAAATAGTTGGAACTGATGCCGAAATTGAATTTGATTTTCTTCGCAGCCAGGTCGACAGGAACTCCGGCTTCAGTCAGGCGGCTTAAGTATTCATTACCCCAAGCCAGTGCATATCCCAGTTCCTGATAAATATACGCTCCGGCATTGTTCAGTTGAAGAGAATTGACAGCTATGCAGCGGAAGTGAGGATAGTCGGCCAGCGTTTCCACCAGTTCTTTAGCTTTCGATATAATCGGGCTGACATCTTTTCCGTTTTGCAACATTTTGCCTATCGGGTCAAAGTTCAGCGAACCATGCAGTTTTTCCGGATCGTAGCCTTTTTCCTTGAAATAAGCGACAAGCAATTCCGCCAGTTGGACAGTATGACGCTGGCAGGTTGTGAAATTAAGTTCTATGCAGTCGCAGCAAATATCTTTCAGTAAAGTGGCAATATATTCGGCGTTCAAATCGTTGGCTTTTATATGGAACCCCAGCGAGTCGATACCTTTGTTCAGTAAATCGAGAGCTTTTTTGTTCGCTTCTGCAGGATCTTCTACTCGAATGTCCTGCCGGATATACCAGGTATTATCATCTTTCTTATTACCTCTTATAAATGGAAATTCTCCAGGAAGTCCTTCCGTTGTTTTCAGTCCCTCCAAATCCTCTTGGCGGTAAAACGGTTTTACTTTAAATCCTTCGTTAGTTTTCCACACCAGTTTCTTTTCGTAATCGGCTCCTTTCAGGTCGACCATGATTTTATCCATCCATTCTTGCGTAGATACGGGGGGAAAATCAGAAAAGAGTTTTTCTTTACTATCTGCCATAGTGAATGAGTGTTTATGATATTATGATTTAAGTTAGTTGGCACGGAGGTTGGAACCCGTGCGAGGCAAATATACAAATTTATTGCACATCGCAGCAAAAAGTGAGTATTTTTTTAGATTCAATGTTTGACTGATTCTTTTTAATTGTCTACATTTGTGACGCTTAAAAAATAATATTATGAATTGGCTACAAGATTTGTTAACTAATCCCGACTCCATAGCACACATTGTCGCATTGTACGCATTTGTGATTGCCGCCGGAGTTTTATTGGGAAAAATCAAAGTCTTCGGCATTTCCCTGGGTGTTACCTTCGTACTCTTTGTGGGAATCCTTGCCGGACACTTAGGATTTACAGGAAATCAGTCCATTCTTTCCTTCTTGCAGGATTTCGGATTGATTCTATTTGTGTTTTGTATAGGCTTGCAGGTAGGTCCTTCCTTCTTCTCGTCTTTTAAGAAAGGAGGTATCAGGCTGAACATGCTGGCCATGGGTATCGTCGCACTGAATATTGCAGTGGCCCTGATTATCTATTACGCGTTGCAAGGGCGGGTAGACATTCCGATGATGGTAGGTATTCTTTGCGGAGCTGTGACGAACACTCCGGGACTGGGTGCCGCCAACGAGGCTTTGCAGCAACTGCATTATCAGGGACCTGAAATTGCGATGGGATATGCATGTGCTTACCCGCTGGGTGTCATGGGTATCATTCTTTCGCTGATTGTTATCCGATATATCTGTCGGGTGAACCTCGACAAGGAAGCGGACGATATTCAGAAAGAGGAAGAAGCCAATCCGCATCTGAAGCCTTACAACCTTGCTCTGAAAGTTGAAAACGCTGCATTGAGCGGAAAGAAGCTTTCACAGGTGCAGAACTTCCTGGCAAGAGATTTTGTCTGCTCCCGTATTTTGCAGGACGGACACGTACACATTCCCACTGCCGATACCGTATTGCGACTGGGAGATGAAATGAACATTGTATGTGCTGAAGACGATTCGGAGGCTATACAGGCGTTCATCGGTTCGAAGGTAGAAGACGTAGACTGGGATAACCAGAGCAAGCAAGACAAGCCAATGGTTTCCCGCCGTATTCTGGTTACACAGCCTGCGATAAACGGAAAGACACTGGGTGAGCTTCATTTCAGCAGTATGTATGGAGTAAACGTAACGCGTGTCAACCGTTCCGGTATGGATTTGTTTGCTGCAAGACAGTTGATTCTTCAGGTGGGCGACCGTGTCATGGTAGTCGGTCCGCAAGATGCCATCGAACGAGTTGCCGATTTGCTGGGTAATCAGTTGAAGCGTCTGGATCATCCTAACATCGTGACAATCTTCATCGGTATCTTCTGTGGTATCTTGTTTGGTAGTCTTCCTATTGCGTTGCCGGGTATGCCTACTCCGGTGAAGTTGGGTCTTGCCGGAGGTCCGCTGATTATTTCTATTCTTATCGGACGTTTCGGACACAAGGTCAAGCTGGTAACCTATACCACCATGAGTGCCAATCTGATGCTGCGTGAGGTGGGACTGGTGTTGTTCCTTGCCAGTGTCGGTATAAAAGCAGGCGGCAATTTTGTCCAGACGGTAGTAGAAGGTGACGGACTGTTGTATGTAGGTATCGGATTCCTGATTACATTTATTCCGTTGCTGATTATCGGAATGGTAGCCCGCTGGCGACATAAGATTAACTATTTCACCTTGATGGGACTGATAGCCGGTAGTAATACTGACCCTCCTGCATTGGCTTATGCCAATCAGATTTCAGGTAACGATGCACCGGCTGTAGGATATTCTACCGTATATCCGCTTGCTATGTTCCTGAGAATCCTCACGGCTCAGTTGCTTATTCTGCTGATGGCAGGATAACGTGCCGATGATATAAAAAAAACGTCCCGACGAATGAATGAAAACATGCCGATGTTTCTTTCCATTCGTCGGGACGTTTTTTTATGCTTTCGGGCAATTGTCTTTTAACGGCTTCCCAGATAGAGGAAGAACATACCGATAAGCACCAGTATCAGGTCGATAACCTTACTCTTTAAGTTCTTTTCATGGAACAGCATGGCCCCGAACAGGAACGATACGATGACACTGCCGCGGCGTACCATTGATACAATGGAAATCATGGAATCTTCCATACTCAGTGCATAGAAATAAACGAAATCGGCAGCCGAGAGGAAGACGGAAATCAGAATGATGCACCAGTCCCAGCGAAAAGGAGTCGATGTTTTCCGTTTAGGCCACCACAGAAACATCAGCACACCGCCCATCAGGAAAAGCTGGTAGATATTATACCACGCCTGAACTTGCATATTATTGAACCGTCCCATCAAGAATTTATCGTACAGTCCGCTTATGGCTCCCAGTACAGCAGCAAGCACTACAAACCATATCCAGCGGTCGTGCTTGAAGTCGATACCCTCTTTCTTTCCCGAACGGCTCAGCATGAAGAATGAGATAATCGCCATGAGCACACCAATCCACTGATACAGGTTGAGCCGTTCGCCGAAAATCAGCATCGCACCCACGAGTGTCATGACAGGACGTGTGGCATTGATAGGACCTACAATGGTAAGTGGCAGATGCTTCATACCGAAATATCCGAATGTCCATGAAGACAAAACGATGAACGACTTCAGCAGAATAAATTTATGAACTTCCCAGCCCCCCAGCTCGGGTACATAAAAAAGAGAACCTTGCAGCGTCTGTGGTGCAAAGTGCGACAACAGAATAAACGGAAGGAAAATAAGACTTGAGAACAATGTGTTGAGAGCCAGTACCGGAAGTACGGCATTGTTACTCAGTGACTTTTTCTTGAATACATCGTAAAAGCCCAGCAGTGCCGCCGAGCAAAAGGCTAATAGTAACCACATAATTTTTTATATCGCTTTATAAATTCGGCTGCAAAGTTACAAAAAAACAATAAAGATTTGCACAGCTCACACAGTATGTCTACTTTTACCATATTTATACAACTGCAAAATTATCAGAAAAGTACAATGAACGAGCAAGTCTTGCATAAACTTAAAGTGCTGGCGGAGTCGGCAAAATATGATGTGTCGTGCTCTTCCAGCGGAACCGTACGGCGCAATGCCTCTGGCGGGGTAGGCAATACCGTAGGAGGGTGGGGCATCTGCCATAGTTTTGCCGAAGACGGCAGGTGTATTTCGCTGCTCAAGGTCATGCTTACCAACTATTGTATTTATGATTGCGCATATTGTATCAACCGAATCAGCAACGACATACCGCGTGCCACTCTGTCTGTCAGCGAACTGGTGGATCTGACCATGGAGTTTTACCGCCGGAACTATATCGAGGGACTGTTCCTGAGCTCGGGCGTAGTACGGAATCCCGATTACACCATGGAGCGTCTGGTGAGGGTGGCAAAAGACTTGCGTACGGTTCACCGCTTCAACGGCTATATTCACCTGAAGAGCATCCCCGGAGCCAGCAGGGAACTGGTGCGCGAAGCCGGACTGTATGCCGACCGTCTGAGCGTGAATCTCGAAATTCCAACCGAAGCAAACCTCAAGATGCTGGCTCCCGAAAAAGACCATCGCAGCGTGTATCTGCCTATGGGATATATTCGTGAGGGGGCACTCGAGAGTGCGGAAGAGCGGAAACATCACCGCCACGCGCCACGTTTTGCACCTGCGGGACAGAGTACGCAGATGATTGTCGGGGCAACTTCGGAGAGCGATCGCGACATTCTGAAGGTTTCTTCCGCTCTTTACGCCCAGCCTACCATGAAACGTGTGTATTATTCGGGATATATTTCCGTCAATACCTACGACAAGCGTCTACCTGCCCTGAAACAACCGCCTCTGGTACGCGAGAACCGTCTGTATCAGGCCGACTGGTTGCTGCGTTTTTATCAGTTCCGGGTAGACGAACTGGTAGATGATGCCAGTCCGGACCTCGATCTGGAAGTCGACCCTAAGCTGGCGTGGGCATTGAAGCATCCCGAGTTTTTTCCCGTCAACATCTATACGGCGGACTATGAAACCCTGCTTCGTGTGCCGGGCATCGGGGTACGTTCGGCCAAGATGATTGTCATGTCGCGCCGTTTCTCGCGCATCGGCTTCTACGAACTGAAGAAAATGGGAGCCGTCATGAAGAAGGCTCGATATTTTATCACGTGCAACGAGCTGCCCGACAAGACGATACACGAACTTACTCCGCAGGGAGTACGGAAACTGCTGGTGCCGAAACCCAAGAAACGCACGGACGAACGCCAGCTTACGCTCAATTTTGATTTCGATTAGACTGAACTTTTGGGCGGGGTGGTTTGTAATATCATTATTATACAATAAGAAAATACATTATGTGGAAGAATCTGTTAAGGGAATTAAAGCGGAAAGACCACCAGCGCTATCTGGGTGGTCTGGATATATTCAAGTATATCGGTCCCGGACTGCTGGTTACCGTGGGATTCATCGACCCGGGAAACTGGGCGTCGAACTTTGCGGCGGGTTCCGATTACGGCTATGCACTGTTGTGGGTCGTGACACTTTCCACCGTCATGCTGATTGTGCTTCAGCACAACGTGGCGCATCTGGGTATCGTAACCGGTCTGTGTCTGAGCGAGGCTGCCAACAAATATACACCGAAGTGGATAGCGCGTCCCATCTTAGGTAGTGCCGTGCTGGCGAGTATCTCTACGTCGCTGGCGGAAATACTGGGAGGAGCCATCGCATTGGAAATGCTGTTCGGCATACCGATTATCGTTGGAGCCATACTGACGACGGTCTTTGTGCTGATACTGCTTTTCACCAATTCGTACAAACGCATCGAGCGGGGCATCATCGCCTTCGTTTCGGTGATTGGTCTTTCTTTCCTCTATGAGCTCTTTCTGGTCGATGTCGACTGGGGACTGGCTGCCCGTTCGTGGGTTACGCCAAGCATTCCGCAGGGAAGTATGCTCATCATCATGAGTGTACTGGGAGCAGTCGTCATGCCGCACAATTTGTTTCTTCATTCGGAAGTGGTGCAGAGTCGGGAATATAATAAGGAGGACGAACAAGCCATCAAGAAACATTTGAAGTACGAATTCTACGATACGTTGCTGTCGATGGGCATAGGCTGGGCCATCAACAGTGCCATGATTCTGCTGGCAGCTACCACTTTCTTTGCACACGGCACGCCGGTGGAAGAACTTCAGCAGGCAAAATCGTTGCTCGACCCTCTGTTGGGAAGTCAGGCAGGCACCATTTTTGCCTTGGCGTTACTTATGGCAGGTATCTCGTCGACCGTTACCAGCGGGATGGCTGCAGGTTCTATTTTTGCCGGCATCTTCGGAGAATCCTATCATATCCGCGACATTCACTCGCGAATAGGGGTTCTGCTGTCGTTGGGACTGGCACTGGTGATTATCCTGTTCATCGACAATCCGTTTCAGGGACTGATTATTTCGCAGATGGTGCTGAGCATCCAGTTGCCTTTCACCGTCTTTTTGCAACTGTCGCTCACCTCGTCACGGCGCGTCATGGGGCAGTATGCCAACTCGCGATGGAGCACGTTTGTGCTTTATACCATTGCCATCGTCGTTTCCGTGCTCAACATCATGCTGCTTTTCAGCTGACGTTTGCATAAGCATCCGGCGGGGAGAAAAAATACTCTCCGCAAGTCCGGCAGAAAATTTGTACAAATTTTCTGAGAATTTGTACAAATTTTTTAGAAACGTCGGGACGTTTTCCGGAGAAGTTCTCGGCGTTTGTAAAAATGTAATATGAGCATAAAAGCCGTTTCTGTAAATCAAAAGGAAGATACAGAAACGGCTTTTCGTTTGTTATGGAGCAATAGAAAATATATTATTCTTGAGGTTGATGGACCGTTTTCAGCTTACGGAAATGATAAATCAACATGACGGCAGCCATGATGAAAGCCAGTGTGTCCGAAAGCGGCATGCTGAACCATACCCCTTTTACTCCGAAATGCGGTGGAAGCAAAGCCAGTCCGGGCAACAGGAAGACCAACTGGCGGGAAAGAGAAAGCAGTATCGATATGCTGACCTTACCGATGGACTGGAAGAACTGTGTAATGACGATTTGTACTCCGATCATAGGAAATGCCAGCACACCGATGCGTAGAGCCAAGGTAGCTTGTTCCGTCAGCTCATGGTTGGTGGTAAACATACCTACAAATACGCTCGGGAACAATTCGCTGACCAGAAATCCGGCGGTCGTAACACTACATCCTGCGATAATACCCAGTCGCAGTGTCCGTTTTACGCGGTCGTAGTGCTGTGCTCCATAGTTATATCCGGAAATCGGCTGCATTCCCATGGTAATTCCCATCACGATCATCACGAACAACATTTGTATCCGGTTAAGAATGCCGAATGCTCCGATAGAAAGGTCGCCGCCGTAAGTCAGCAAGCGGTTGTTGATGAAAATCACGATACAGCAGGCACATACGTTCATTACGAAGGGTGACATGCCCACACCGAAGATATTCAGAATAATGTGCTTCCTGAGTTTAAAGCTGGAACGCTTGAAGCGTATATAACTTTTCTTGTTGTAGAAATGATATAATACCCAGATCATACCTACAAACTGCGACAAAATGGTAGAAAGGGCAGCTCCCCTGATTCCCCATTCCAGAACGAATATACAGATAGGAGCAAGAATTACGTTGCATCCTACCGTCAGCATCGACGAAAGCATAGCCTTTTTGGGATAACCCGTAGCACGCATGATGTTGTTCAACCCGATCATGACATACGAAATGGGGCTTCCCAGCAGGATAATCTGCATAAAGTCGCGTGCATAAGGCAAGGTGCTTTCGCTGGCTCCGAAGAAATAAAGTATTTCGTCCAGGAAAATCAGTGTGATGCCTCCGTAAAATATAGCATTGATGATGCAGAGAATGGTGACGTTTCCCAAAATATTCTCGGCACCTCTTATATCTTTTTGTCCCAGACGGATGGAAGAAATGGTTGCTCCACCTACGCCTACCAGGGTACAGAACGCAACAAGCAGGTTCATCAGCGGAAAAGTAATGGCAAGACCGGAAATGGCAAGTGCCCCTACACCGTGTCCGATAAAGATACTGTCGATAATGTTGTACAAGGAAGTCAGTGTCATGCCGATAATGGCAGGGATGGAGTACTGTAAAAGCAATTTGCCTATGGGAGCATTTCCTAAGACATGGGGATTGTTCTTTTCCATTTTGGGCTTCGATTAATTTTGTTTGTTCAAAGTTAGGAATATGACGTGATATTTCGGAAATTTGCACCGTTAAATCAACTAAATGGTAGAAAGAATGGATAATACGAAGTGTATAGCAGCTCTGTTCGACTTCGACGGAGTGGTAATGGATACGGAAACACAGTACAGTTTGTTTTGGAATGAAGTGGGTAAGCAGTATTTTCCCCAGATAGAAGAGTTCGGCCGTATCATTAAAGGACAAACCCTTACTCAGATTTATGCAAAGCATTTTTCTGGTATGGAGAAAGAACAGCAGGACATCACGGCTCGCTTGAACCAGTTTGAAAAAGAAATGTCGTTTGAGTATATTCCCGGTGTAGTCGATTTCATGAAAGACTTACGTGCGCATGGTGTAAAGATAGCTATTGTTACAAGCTCGAACGACTTGAAGATGGCCAATGTATATAAGGCACACCCTGAACTGAAAGAGCTGGTCGACCGTATTCTTACCGCCGAAATGTTTACCCGTTCGAAACCTGCTCCGGATTGTTTCCTGCTGGGAGCCGAAGTTTTCGGAACGGTTCCCCAGAATTGTGTAGTATTTGAAGATTCATTTCACGGACTGGAAGCAGGCAATGCGGCTGGTATGGCAGTCGTAGGATTGTGTACCACTAATCCGAAGGAAGCGATAGCCGACAAATGTAAGTTGGTGATGCCCGATTTTACAGCCTTCTCCTTCGAAAAGATGAAAGCCCTTCTTGCTTAACTCGTAAGAATGAACTACATTTGCCACAATTTTACTAAATTAGGAGAATTTTTATGGCTGGATATCTTTCAGGTGATACACGTAAAGTGACGACTCACCGTTTGATTGAGATGAAAGAAAGAGGTGAAAAGATTTCCATGTTGACCTCTTATGATTATACGATTGCCCAGATTGTAGACGGGGCAGGCGTTGATGTAATTTTGGTAGGCGATTCTGCTTCGAATGTGATGGCGGGTAATGTAACTACATTGCCTATAACAATAGACCAGATGATATATCACGGTAAGTCGGTGATGCGTGGTGTAAAACGTGCGCTTGTCGTTGTCGATATGCCTTTCGGCTCTTATCAGGCAGATCCGTTCGACGGAGTGCGAAACGCTATCCGTATTATGAAGGAAACAGGTGCAGATGCTCTTAAGCTGGAAGGCGGAGAAGAGGTAATCGAGACCATCCGGAAAATAATCGGGGCGGGCATGCCTGTAATGGGACATCTGGGACTGATGCCACAGTCTATCAATAAATATGGAACTTATGGCGTACGTGCCAAGGGTGACGCTGAGGCTGAAAAGCTGGTTCGCGACGCTCACTTGCTGGAAGAGGCTGGCTGTTTCGGACTGGTACTGGAAAAAATTCCTGCCGATCTGGCCGCACGTGTAGCTTCCGAACTGACCATTCCTGTAATAGGTATCGGAGCCGGTGGAGCTGTAGACGGACAAGTGCTGGTGGTTGCCGACATGTTGGGGATGACCAAAGGCTTCAGTCCGCGTTTCTTGCGTCGTTACGCCGACTTGCATACGATAATGACCGATGCTATCGGACATTACGTAGCAGACGTGAAGTCGTGTGATTTCCCTAATGAAACCGAGCAGTATTGATATTTATTTCACTGTTGCTATATGAATATGCTGTGGAATAGAAATTTTTCTTTACTGATTGCAGCAAACATATTACTCTATATAGCGGTTTACATGTTGTTCCCTTTGATTCATCAGTGGATGATTCAAGCCTGGAGTTGCACCGGACTACAGGCTGCAGGGGTAACAGCTGTTTTCGGAATCGCGTTGTTCCTTCCTGGGGCTTTCAATAATTATTTGGTCGATACATTTAGCCGGAAGAATGTTTGTACCCGGAGTATGGCGTTGCTGGCACTTGTAGGAATATTATATCCTTACGTTACTTCGGTAGGGATGGTGGCACTTCTTCGTATCTTGCAGGGAGCATTGTTTGGCATTGTCCTGATGGCTACGGGAAGTACGCTGGTGATTGACGTCACTCCCAGTAATAAGCGTAATGAGGCTAACCGGGTATTTACCTGGTCGTCTATCATCGGTATGCTGGGGGGAATAATTGTTGGTATAGAGGGAGGAAATTATCTGAGTTTTACCTCCTTGCTGTATGTTTCGGCTTTTCTTTGTGCGGTTTCTATCGTACTGGTGTCTATGGTGAGAGTGTGCTTTCGTGCACCGCTCGACTTGCCCTTGTGTTCGTTCGACCGGTTCATCCTTTTCCGGACCTTGCTTCCCGGAGTAAATATGATGACTGTACCTGTCGTTTTAGGAATGCTTTTCATTATGATATCCAATGCTTTTTTCTATCTTTGCATAGGATGTGGATTTTTGATATATCTGTTTATCAGGCAAGTGTTTACCAGCCCGATGAACGGAAGGCTTCAGATATTGATCGGGCAGTTGCTGACAGGGGCAGGGCTGGTTGTGCTCTGTGGCTCGGATACGGGCGAAAGTCTTTATGGAGCCGGACTGTTGCTGGGACTGGGACTGGGCTTTTCTATCGGACAGTTCCTGCGGATGATGATACTGCTGCCTTTGCATTGCGAGCGGGGCACCGGTTATCATACCTACCAACTGTTGTGGGAAACGGGTATTATGCTCGGTGTATGGATTTCCCAATATGCTTGTGAGGCAGGAAATGGGAAACCGTATCAGGTTGCACTGGGGATTTGTATTGCCGGATTTCTGTTCTATCAGGCATACATACATCGCTATTTTATGAAACATTATCAAACAAATAAATAATAAAAGAGTATGGCAGACGATAAAAAGATTATCTTTTCTATGGTCGGAGTGAGCAAATCATTCCAGAACAATAAGCAAGTCTTGAAAGACATCTACCTATCTTTTTTCTACGGAGCGAAGATCGGTATCATCGGTTTGAATGGTGCGGGTAAGTCTACCCTGATGAAGATTATAGCCGGTCTGGACAAAAACTATCAGGGAGAGGTGGTGTTTTCTCCGGGATATTCAGTCGGTTATCTGGCTCAGGAACCGCATCTTGACGATACCAAGACTGTAAAGGAAGTAGTGATGGAGGGCGTACAGAGTGTGGTTGATACGCTTGCCGAATATGAAGAAATAAATAATAAGTTCGGCTTGCCGGAGTATTATGAGGATCCCGAAAAGATGGATGCCTTGTTTGCCCGTCAGGCTGAGTTGCAGGATATAATAGATGCTACGGATGCATGGAATCTTGACAGTAAGCTGGAGCGTGCGATGGATGCGTTGCGCTGTCCGCCCGAAGATCAGCCGGTAAAAAATCTCTCTGGAGGTGAGCGTCGCCGTGTGGCTCTCTGCCGTTTGTTGTTACAAAAGCCGGACATCTTGTTGCTGGACGAGCCGACCAACCACTTGGATGCGGAAAGCATTGACTGGCTGGAACAGCACTTGCAGCAGTACGAGGGTACGGTCATCGCTGTAACACACGACCGTTACTTCCTTGACCATGTGGCAGGATGGATTCTGGAGCTGGATCGTGGCGAGGGTATTCCATGGAAGGGAAATTACTCAAGCTGGCTGGAGCAGAAGACCAAGCGTATGGAAATGGAGGAGAAGACTGCCAGCAAGCGTCGTAAAACGCTGGAACGTGAGTTGGAATGGGTACGTATGGCACCTAAGGCACGTCAGGCAAAGGGTAAGGCTCGTCTGAACTCTTACGATAAGTTGCTGAACGAGGATGTGAAGGAAAAGGAAGAAAAACTGGAAATCTTTATTCCGAACGGTCCGCGTCTGGGAAACAAGGTTATCGAAGCAAAGCATGTAGCAAAGGCATATGGCGACAAGCTGCTGTTCGACGACCTGAACTTTATGCTGCCGCCTAACGGTATCGTGGGTGTGATTGGTCCGAACGGTGCTGGTAAGACTACTTTGTTCCGCCTGATTATGGGACTGGAAAAACCGGACAGAGGAGAGTTTGAAGTCGGAGAAACGGTAAAGGTGGCTTACGTAGACCAGCAGCACAAGGATATTGACCCGAACAAGACGGTGTATCAGGTAATCAGTGGTGGAAATGATTTGCTGCGTATGGGAAACCGCGATGTGAATGCCCGTGCTTATCTGAGCCGTTTCAACTTCTCGGGTTCCGATCAGGAAAAGTTGTGCGGCATGCTTTCGGGTGGTGAGCGTAACCGCTTGCATCTTGCCATGGCGCTGAAAGAAGAAGGTAACGTACTGTTGCTGGACGAGCCGACCAACGATATCGACGTGAATACGCTGCGAGCATTGGAAGAAGGTCTGGAAGATTTTGCCGGATGTGCGGTAGTTATCAGCCACGACCGCTGGTTCCTCGACCGTATCTGTACACACATCCTTGCATTCGAAGGTAACAGCGAAGTGTTCTTCTTCGAAGGTTCGTATACAGAATATGAAGAAAACAAGATGAAGCGTATGGGTAATGTAGAACCGAAGCGCGTCCGTTACCGCAAGCTGATGGAAGATTAATCGGAACGATTATAATATCATACGGAGTTGGCGTAGGCATGCAGGCAGACTGCATCGTGCGTCAACTCCGTGTAGTTTTAGGTGATTTTAATACTGTGCTTTTATGATTACGATATACTTAGCCCGTCACGGGCAGACGGAAGAAAATATCAGTCGCATTTTTCAGGGGCACCTGCCGGGACATCTTACAGAAGAGGGAAAGCAGCAGGCTGTAGAATTGGGCAATCGTCTGCGGAATATTCCACTGGATGCTGTACTCAGCAGCGATTTACAGCGGGTGGTCGATACGGTTCGTCTGGCTGTAGGCGACAGGAACCTGCCGTGGCAGACAACGCCTTTATTGCGTGAAATAGACTGGGGAAGCTGGACCGGACTTCCGCTGGATTCGGTAGACCGGACGCATTTGCCTGCCGATGCCGAAACACGTGAAATGCTTTACGAACGTGCGGGCAAGTGTCTGGAATATATCCGGCAGCATTACGAAGGGAAATGTATCTTGGTGGTGGCTCACGGCCTGATAAACCGTTCGTTGCGGGCTTATCTGGCAGGCATACCTGTCGACCAGCTTACCACTATACCGCACATGAATAATTGCGAGGTAGTCCGTCTGACGATGGAATGAGGAGAAAAGGCATAAAAAAACACCACAGAAGGAAAAGTAGGTTTTCCATGCCAATGATGGATAAACTTTATCTTCTGTGGTGAATATAATAAATCAGGTTTAATTGTGAACCATTGTTCCAATGTTTTCGCCAGACATGACTTTCTTCAGGTTACCTACCGTATCCATGTCGAATACGATAATCGGCAGATTGTTTTCCTTGCACATACAAGTAGCTGTCAGGTCCATTACTTTCAAGCCACGTGCCAGAACTTCATCGTAAGTGATTTCGTCGAACTTGGTAGCTGTCGGATCTTTTTCCGGATCGGCAGTATAGATACCGTCTACACGAGTACCCTTCAGCATAACGTCAGCTTCAATTTCGATACCACGCAGTGAAGAACCGGTATCGGTTGTGAAGAACGGGTTTCCGGTTCCGGCAGACATGATGACTACTTCACCGTTTTCCATGGCTTCGATAGCTTTCCATTTGGTGTAGAACTCACCGATCGGTTCCATACGGATAGCTGTCAGCACACGAGCCTTTACTCCGGCTGCTACCAAAGCAGAACTCAGTCCCAAGCTATTGATAACCGTTGCCAGCATACCCATCTGGTCACCTTTCACACGATCGAATCCTTTTCCGGCTCCAGTCAGTCCACGGAAGATGTTTCCTCCACCGATAACGATGCCGATCTGTACACCCATGTCATGGATTTCCTTAATCTGCTGTGCATATTCGCCCAGGCGTTTTTCGTCGATACCATATTTCTTTTCTCCCATTAAGCTTTCGCCGCTGAGCTTTAACAGAATACGTTTGAACTTTGCCATAAATTAATTTTTTTAATGTTTAGTCGCAAAGTTAGAAATAAATGTCAGAAGAATAGTCAAAATCTCTTGTTTTTATTCCTTATTTCTATCGTCCTGTCACTTGCAGGTATTCACGTTTCTTTACTTCATACTGAGCGTAGGTTTCTACATACTTGTCGCGACTTTGCTGATAGAGGCTCTGTGCATCGAGCAGATCGCTCATGGTGCATGTACCGGCTGCATAATAATCGGTGTTCAGACGCAGGTTTTCTTTAGCCTGTTCGATGGAAAGCAGAGCTATCTTTACCTGTTTATAGGCATCATTCAAGTCGTCCCACGTATGTTTCATGCGGATTACCAGCAACTGGCTTTGGTCGGTGAGCTGGTTTTCGGCATTACGTAGTTGTAATTTCTGACGTTGAATGTCGTGCGAGCCTCCCCACCAGCCTGAGATTGGTACGGAAACGGTAGCGAATCCCAGCCAGAATGTATGATCTTTACCCAGCAGATTCTCGTAAGCATAGCCTCCTCCGATAGCTATGGTAGGCAAGTTTTTTCCTATAGCCATTTTATGTTGCAGGCTGCTTGCCTTTACATTTTGCTGGAGGAGGTTATATTCATTGGTCATCGTAAGTGCTGTTTCGGGAACCGTATAGAGTCCTTCCGGTCCTTGCGGCAACGTATCTTTCAACGTTGCCGCTATTTCTATGCTATCAGCCGGATGTCCTATATACTGTGCAAGCATACTCCGTGACAATGAAAGCATGTTTTCCACCTGAATTCGTTTACTCTGTATTTCATTTTGCCGGAGTTGAACCTGCAATAAGTCGTTACGGGTTGTGATACCTGCCTGTACACTGGTTTCCA
The DNA here is from genome assembly GCF_037890145.1 of Phocaeicola sp. HCN-6420. Lineage (NCBI taxonomy): Bacteria > Pseudomonadati > Bacteroidota > Bacteroidia > Bacteroidales > Bacteroidaceae > Phocaeicola > Phocaeicola sp. HCN-6420. The sequence continues at coordinate 71,282 of NZ_JBBKBJ010000008.1, read as the reverse complement.
CATCCTGAAGCAACTGACTTAGTTGTTTGTCGAGTGTACCGATAGTCTGTAATTTTTCTTTCAGCATTACTACCTGCCAGAAATAATTTTCGACTGTCAGCGTCACTTCGTTTTGTGACTGGCGTTGCTGAAGGCGGTTTACTTCTACATTTACCTTAGCCAGTTTGTTCCCGTTTACTATTTGTCCTCCGGTGAACAGCGGCAGGGTAGCCGAAACGTCGCCTACGAGTCCGTTTTTCATGAATGCCATCTGCATTTCGGGTGATAGTCCCATGCGTACCAGACTTTTGTCGGCAAGGAATCCGCTTCCGGCTGCACTTACCGTAGGAAAGTATTTACTGAAAGCCTCCTGCTTGCTGTGTTCTGCCATGCGAAGGTTGTTTTGAGCATTTTTCATGCGTACATTGTTGTCGAGTGCAGCTTCTATACATTCGTCCAGCGAATAGGTATGTTGGGCAGAAGCGCATAATGGCAACATACAACCTGCCGACAGCAGGAATAAAGATATGATGTTTTTTCTTTTCATAATCGTAACAGAATTTAATTGCTATCTTTTTAGTTATCAATGTTATTGAAGTTCGATTTGTGCATTGACGGCACGTTTGCGAGTGGAACCTCTAAACAATAGCATATACAAAACCGGAAGTACAGTCAGCAGGAAGATCATGGTGATAAGAGTTCCGTAGCAAATTACAGTTCCCATAGGCATCCACAATCCGCTTTTACCCAAAATCATCGGGATAACTCCCATTGAAGCTGCTGCTGATGTCAGGAAGATCGGTCGCATACGTCGGCGTGCGGAATGGTAAATGGCATCGCGTACACATAATTTTTCTGTGCTTCTCAGTTCTTCGGCATAGTCTATCATGATGATTCCGTTACGGACAATGATACCCATCAGACTGATAATACCCAACGTACACGTCATACTGAAGTCAACTCCCTGAATCAAAACACCTATTGCTGTACCGAAAACGCAGAATGTCATACTGCCGAAGATGAGCAGTGCAATACTCAGACGGTGGAAATGAGCTATCAGGATAAATAATATCATGACGGCTGCGATGGCAAGTGCTCCCATGATAAGCGGATTTTGCTCATTGTTCTGTTCCAAGTCACCTCCGTATGTCAGTGTGACTCCTTGAGGCAGGGGAATTGCCTTTATTTTTTCCTGAATTTTTCCGGTTATTTCCATTGCATTTTCTCCTCTTTTCAAGTCGGACATTACTGTAATGGTATAGACACCGTTTCGGCGTACAATTTGTCCGTCTTCGGTAGATGGTTCAATGCTGGCTATCTGGCGAAGTGGAACACTCGACAGTCCGCCGGCTACCGGAATTAATTCATCTTCAATGTCGTTGTAATGTGCGTTGTCGGCTTTGTTACTTTTAAGTATGATTGGGATATTGTAATCACCTTCCCATACATTGGCAACCGGAATTCCTGTACCATATCTCATTGCTAAGGTTGCTTCTACCGTAGCATTGGTAATACCCAACCGTGACGCTTCATCTTCTTTCAGTACGATACGTGCAGTGGTTTGCGGATTACTGAAGTTGGTTTGTGCCAGTTCTGTTTCAGGCATACTACGCAATAAGCTCAGATATTTGTCTGCTGTACATTTCAGACTGTCGAGGTTATTACCGCTTAATCGGAGTTCAATCGGATAGACCGACTGACTGTAACTGAGTTGTTTGAAACGGATCAGTGCTTCCGGAAATGCATTGGTGTATTTAGCTGCATATTCATCCAGCAAATCGACAGTTTCTTTATTTCCCTTTGTATTAACAATAAACTGTGCATAGTTCGGGCCTGCTATCTGCGGTGCGTATGCTGTGTGGAAACGAGGAGAAGCACATCCGGTAAATGAAGTTACCGAAACAACACGATCGTCTGCACGAAGTATATTTTCCAATGTGTCGGCTATGGCTGACGTCTTTTCGATGGCAGTTCCTGTAGGAAGATAGATTTCTACGGCAAACTGGTTACGGTCTGCTGTCGGCATCAGGTTCTGAGGTAATTTGCCCATCAGGATAATACCCACAACAATGAAGGCCAGTCCTGTTATTACAGTATAATAAGGATGCTTGAAGCATACATCCAGCAACTTATTATAATATTTCTGGAGCATATCCAGGAAAGAAAATCCCTTTTTGCCAGTCTGAAGAGGTTTCCGTATGAACCAGAACTGCATGAACGGTACAAGCAATGAAGCTACCAGTAGTGAAATTCCCAAAATAAGTGTGATGGACCATGGGAAGCTGAGCAGGAAATCGTGGAACATACCTGTCATGATGAACAGGAACGGGAAGAACGTGATACTGATGGCAAGGGTTGCCGAGAAGATGGAACGGAAGAAATGTGTACTACTCTGTATGGAAGCATGCCAGCGGGACATTCCTTCTCCTATTTTCTCCAGATAATTATCGATGATCACAATGGAGTTATCGACAATCATTCCCAGTGTAACAATCAGTGCTGCCAGTGTTACTGTATTCAGTTCGATACCAAAAGCATAGAACAGACCCAGTGAAATGAATATGGTAATCGGGATAGTAGAGGCCGCTACCAGTGCGACACGAACCGGAAGCAGTAACATAACTACGATGACTACGGCTACAATGGCAATCAGCAGTTCTTTCAGGAAGTTGTTTACACTGTCGCCAACTACTTCGCTTTGGTCGGTAATGCGGAACATGTTTACTTCGGACGGAAGCTCTTTCTTAAACTCTTCGAGAGTTAGATTGATTTGTTCTCCCATCTTTACGATATTCTGTCCTTTTTTCATTTCTACGCTAAGCAGAATACATTTTTTCCCGTTGTTGGTAATGTAGCTGTCGGCATGTGGATATTCCTTTACCACACGAGCTACATCTTTCAGGCGAATGTTATGTCCTGAAGGGTCGGTATACACAATCTGCTCTTGTACGTCGTAAACGGTATTAAAGGATTTTTCTACGTGTACAGGCAGTATATAGGCTGGATTTTGTACTCGTCCGCCTGAAGTAACGAACCCTTTAGAAAACAGGTTGACAGCCAGTGTCTGTTCTGTAAGTCCGTATTGCGAGAGCTTCTCATTATCCAGATAAACGGCAATCTGTTCATTCTGCAATCCACTTACCGTCATACGTCCGATGCTGCTGATACGGCGCAAACGATCTTGCAAATCGTCCATGTATTCTTTTAATTCTCTGTAAGTTTTATCCTTACTCTCCATGGTGATAAGCAGAGCAGACGTATCTCCGAAATCGTCCAGAACTTGTACGGCAAGCACATTCGAAGGCAAGCTCGACTTGAATGTTGCAATGCCATGTTTGAATTTACTCCAAAATTCATCTTTGTTGTTGAGATCGTCGTTTAGTTCTACTTGTATATAAACAATTCCGTCGCGGCTGGTAGAAAATGTCTTCTCTTTCTTTACTTCTTTATAGGAGAAGATATAGTTTTCCAGCGGTTTGGTAACTTGTTCAATCATTTCTTCGGCTGTATTTCCTGGTGCTACAGCTACTACCATTCCCTGGCGGATTGTAAAATCAGGAAATTCGTTTTTACGCATGTTGGGCAAACTGTATATGCCGAATGCGACCAGACAACATACTACCAGTATGACAATCTGCCGATAGTGCATTGCCCATTCTACTATATTACGTTTCTTTTCCATTGCTGTTTTATTTTATAGTTACCGGCGTGTTTTCACAAACTTTTTGCTGTCCTTCTGTTATAATCATATCCCCGTCTTTTATTCCGCTCAGGACAATGATTCCGTCAGAAGTGAATTCGCCGCATTGTATGATACGCTTTTCGGCTTTTCCTCCGTTATTTACCCATACAAAGTTCTGGTTTCCTTCACCCAACTGGATAATGTTGGCAGGTAATACGTAGTGACTGCTGTCTTCGGCTGTTTCCAAAACTACTTCACAAACCATTCCCGGCATCAGTTCTTTATCCGGCTTGTTTATGCGAATTTTAACTTCGTAGGAACGTGATAAGGCATTGGCTACAATTCCTTTTTCTGCTACGCTGCCTTCGAAGGAACGGTTGCCTAAAGCTGAAACTTGAATCAGGGCTTTCTGGCTCTTTTGTATATTGGCAATTTCATTTTCTGGAACTGAAATTTTGACGTTCAAATCTCTTACGGCAACCAAATGGGCAACGGGCATTCCCGGCATTACATTTTGTCCTACTTCGATATCCTTTGCCGAAATGACTCCACTATATGGAGCATACAACTTGCAGTCGGATAAGTTTTTTCGTGCAACTTCTTCCATGGAGCGTGCCTGCTGGAGTTTGCTTTGTACTTCAATCCATTTCATATCGGCCAGACTTCCTTTATCGTGGAGCTGCTTCATACGCTGGTAAGCATCTTCAGCTTGCTTTAACGTTGACTGTGCGGCTGCATAGCTGCTTCGAATAGAAGTCGGGTCAATTTCTGCTATTAATTGTCCTTTATTTACATGTTTACCCAAGTCGACGTATATTTTCTTGACGGTTCCCATAACAGAGAAGCTTAGTGCTGTAGCGTTTGATTCTTCTACAGTACCGGAAAAATGTCTGGATTCATTGGTTGTACTGGAAGATACTTGCATGACCTTTACTTTTACCGGATCAGCGGAAGAGTTTTGTTTGTCACTGTTACCCTGACAAGATAACAATGTAAAAAACAGCAATGAAGCTGTAATGTAATGACACTTTTTCATACCTATCTAAATTATCTTTTATTTTTCGGGAGCAAAAGAATACATTTTGCCTGATGTATTGATTCTTTTTGTGTCCTTAAAAGTGTTCTAAAAGTCTTCTGTTTTTATTTACCTGAATAATTGACCATTAATTGCGCTCCTTTGATTACTGCTGTTGGTTAAAATTGCCGTTATTTTGCGGAAAAAGAATAACGATATGGAAAAAGATAGTTTGGAAAAAGGTATATGGCATAATGACGATTTGAATAAAAATGCGGCATACAAAGATGACCGTATAGCCATTATTAATAATATTCAAGGCTTGAAAGACGGACAAGTCAATCTGGATGATATGGTGAAGGTAGATGCTATACTCTTAGTTTATTGTGTGAAGGGGAAGGCTTCTATTTGCATTAATGGAAGTACTTATTTGATTCATCCCAATGATTTGTTGGTTTGTGTTCCCAACATTGTATTCGAAAAAAGTATGATTAGCATAGATTTCGAGATGCGTGGGGTTGTGCTTTCTCCTGAGTATATGAAGAATATGTTTTTGTTTGAATGTAGTACCTGGAGCTTCCGGTCGTTTGTAGAAAAGCATCCGGTCTTTTCATTGAATGACGAAGAAGCCAGATTGTTCAGACAGTATTACGATTTGCTGTATGAAAAAATGACCAGGACTCCTCGTAAGCACCAAAGGGAATTGTTTGATGCCTTGCTGGAGATGTTCCATTATGATTTTTACGATACGATGGAGCGTTTTTATAACGAAAATCCGAAAACCTTTTCATCATCAGAAGTCTTGTTCCGGAACTTTCTGGACTTGCTGAATACTCCGGGAAACAACTGTCGTAAGGTTGCTTATTATGCTGATAAACTGCATGTTTCACCTAAATATTTATCTGCTGTATGTAAAGAGGTAAGCGGACAGACAGCTTTCGATCTGGTAAATCAGTATATTTTGAAGAATGTAAAGTACATGCTTCAATGGTCGCCTAAAAGCATAAAGGAGATAGCTATGGAACTGGATTTCCCGAATCTTTCTTTTTTTGGCAAATACGTAAAGCGTTATCTTGGAGTTTCTCCTAAGCAATATAGGGAACAGTTGTCCTCGGATAAATTGTCGAATGTAGAAGATTAATCAGTAGCCTGATTATTACTTCTATATTCGGAAGGAGTCATGCCCAGGTGTTTCTTGACATACTGGGCAAAAAACGATGTATTCGAAAAGTCGAAGTCCATGGCTATTTCCTTCATGCTTTTATTAGAGTATTTAAGTTCCATTATAATATGTTCGATAGCGTTTTCGTGAATAAGGGTTAATGCATTCTTTCCACTGATTTGTTTGATTACCCGGGATAAGTATTTGGGAGAGTAACAAAATAAATTAGCATAATACTCGAGCGTACGATGTTTGCCATTATCAGCCGAAAGCGCTTCCATAAATTGTTTAAACAGAAAATCAGATTGCCTGAGAGAACCTGTATGTATCTCTGTTTCTGATTCAATAGATTTTTGAGTAGTCTGAAAAATCATTTCTCCAAAGAAAGCAGAGGCTATATGCGACAAGATGACTTTTTGGAATTTATTGATGTTGGTTTGTGTTTTGCTCTCCATCAAGCTTAAATATTGATTAAACCTTTTCTTTTCGCCTTGCTCAAAATGCTTAACCGGATTTTCTTGTATGTAGCATATCCATTTCCAGGTATATTTTTCTGTCTGTGTCAGGCGCCGAAGAAAGCGGTTGGAAAAGCAAATCACTTTTACCTTATGTGAGGAGCTTGCTGAAACTCGCCCGATTAGTGTATTGGGAAGGCTGATAATCAGATCGTCCTGATGTAGATAGTGAGGTACATTATTTAGTTCCAGTTTAATTTCTCCTTCGGTACAATATATCATCAGAAAAACTTCCAGTTTGACGTTTTTGTTTTCTAAAAATATCTTTTCCAGTTTGTCGGTAAAGAACAGATAGTCGTCGGTATAGGTTTCTTGTCCATTATACGACTTCAACATTTCCATATCGATATATTTGATAATATTATCTTCCATACATTATTTTTTTGCAAAGGTAGAGGATTTATATAGTAGATACCATGTTTAATTTTCCTCCATCTATATTGTATTTTCCACATTTAACAAAATATATCTTCTGAAAGGTGAAAACAGAATGTTTCTGTACGAAAATTCGTCGCTTTTGTTACAGGGCAAGATACTACTTTTGCACGAACAAAAAATGAATGAATATGACAATGAAAACAATTAGACTAAAGGTATGGCTAATGATTCTTGCAGGCTGTACAATAGGAGTAACTTCTTGTAAGACAGAAACAAAGAACAGTGAGACAAAAGGGTATAGTCTTGCAACTATCACTGCCGATACGGATAAGGAGATTACAACTTCATACTCTGCTTCGATTGAAGGTAAACAGGATATTGATATTTATCCGCAAGTTTCGGGATACATTGAAAAGCTGAATGTTTCAGAAGGTGATATTGTACGAAAAGGAGAAATTCTGTTTGTTATAGATCAGGTTCCTTATAAAGCAGCACTCGAAACAGCAATAGCTAATGTAGAGTCGGCAAAAGCCAATCTGGCTACAGCAGAACTTACTTATAAGAGTACACAGGCTTTGTTTGCTAAGAAAGTTGTTTCTGACTTTAACTTGCAGACTACAAAAAATGCTTATCTCACAGCCAAAGCACAGTTGGCACAGGCAAAGGCTCAGGAAGTTAATGCACGCAATAACCTTTCTTATACAGAAGTTAAAAGTCCAAGCAACGGTGTAGTGGGCATGTTGCCTTATCGGGTTGGTACATTAGTGAGTCCCAGCATGCCCCAGCCGTTGACCACTGTTTCTGACAATTCGAATATGTATGTTTACTTTTCGATGACGGAGAATCAGTTTTTGTCGCTGGCTCGTCAGTATGGTACAATCGAAAAGGCCTTGCAGAATATGCCTGCCATTCAGCTTCAGTTGAATGATGGTTCTACTTATGAGGAAAAAGGTAAGATTGAATCTATCAGTGGAGTGATTGATAAGGAAACAGGTACGGTAGGGGTTCGTGCCGTCTTTCCTAATTCTTCGCGCTTGCTGCATAGTGGAGCTTCTGGTAATGTGTTAATTCCAAGTATATATAAACAATGTATAGTTATTCCACAAGGCGCTACTATACAATTGCAGGATAAGCTATTGGTATATAAAGTTGTAGATGGTAAAGCTGTGTCTACACTGATTAAGGTAGCTCCTGTTAATGATGGGAAAGAATATATTGTATTGGAAGGTTTGAAATCTGGCGACGAAATAATCTCGAACGGTGCGGGAATGGTTCGTGAAGGAACACAAGTTAAATAATTAACTGACGCTTATGAAAGGAAATATATTTATTAAACGGCCTGTGATGGCCTTGTCAATATCTATATTGATATTAATTGTTGGATTTATTTCACTTTATGTACTGCCGGTAGAACAATATCCGGATATTGCTCCGCCAACAGTTTGTGTGGATGCGACTTATACAGGAGCCGATGCAGATGCTGTGATGAACAGTGTTATCATGCCGCTGGAAGAGAGTATAAATGGTGTGGAAGACATGATTTACATTACTTCTACCGCGACTAATGCTGGTACGGCTGAAATTTTGGTTTATTTTAGACAAGGAACAGATCCGGATATGGCAGCTGTCAATGTACAGAATCGTGTATCGGCAGCTCAGGGATTGTTACCTGCAGAAGTAACGGCTATTGGTGTCAGTACAACAAAACGTCAGAACAGTTACCTGCAAATTAATAGCCTTATCAGTCCGGATAAACGCTATGATGAAAGTTTCCTGTCCAATTATCTGGATATAAATGTAATTCCACAGATAAAACGTATTCAAGGAGTAGGAGATGTACAGCTCTTGGGCGATACGTATAGTATGCGTATCTGGATGAAACCAGAGAAAATGGCGCAATACGGCTTGGTTCCTTCCGATGTTACAACTGCATTGGGAGAACAAAATATAGAAGCTCCGACAGGTTCTTTGGGGGAAAACTCGGATCATGTATTTCAGTATACCATGAAATATAAAGGACGATTGAAAAGTGTTGAGGAGTTTGAAAATATGGTAATACGTTCTGAAAAGGATGGTTCTGTATTACGGGTAAAGGATATAGCTGATGTAGAACTTGGACGTGAGTCTTATGGGTTTCACGGAGAAGCAGATGGTGTACCAGGTATAATGTTTATGGTCTATCAGGTAGCAGGTGCGAATGCAACGGCTGTAAATGAGGATATCACTAATCTTTTGAACGACATGTCTAAAGATTTACCGGAAGGAATGGAATTCCTTCAGATGATGAGTGTGAATGATTTCTTGTTTGCATCCATTGATAATGTGATTGAAACACTGGTCATTGCCATTATCCTTGTGATTTTGGTAGTTTACTTCTTCTTGCATGATTTTAAAAGTACATTAATACCATCTATATCAATTATCGTTTCACTGATAGGTACATTTGCTTTTCTGTCAGTTGCTGGTTTCAGTATTAATATATTGACTTTGTTTGCATTGGTACTGGCTATTGGAACTGTGGTAGATGATGCCATTATTGTTGTTGAGGCTGTGCAAGCCAAATTTGATATTGGTTTCCGTTCTCCTTATCTTGCTACCAAGGATGCCATGAGCGATGTTACGATGGCTGTTCTGTCGTGTACGTTGGTCTTTATGGCAGTGTTCGTTCCGGTAACTTTTATGGGTGGTACATCTGGTGTCTTTTATACTCAATTTGGTGTAACCATGGCTGTTGCTGTTGGTATTTCTTGTCTGAATGCCTTGACGTTGTGTCCTGCTTTGTGTGCAATGATGATGAAACCGTCGGATGGAAAAAAGAACCCTCATAGTATAAATGGTAGAATACGTGCAGCTTATAATGTTTCATTTAATGCCTTAATGGGAAAATATAAGAGAGGATTGATGTTTTTCTTCCGTCATCGTTGGATGGTATGGACTTCATTAGGCATTGCTTGTGCTTTATTGGTTTATTTGATGACTACTACTAAGACTGGGTTGGTGCCTCAAGAAGATCAGGGAACAATGATGGTTAATATCAGTACATCACCGGGTAGTTCATTGGTTGAAACTAATAAAGTAATGGATAAAGTACAAAAAATATTGGAGGCTACTCCAGAAATAGAACATTATTCGCGTACTTCCGGTTATGGATTGATTTCTGGTCAGGGAACCTCTTACGGAACAGTCATTATCCGTCTGCGCCATTGGGATGAACGAAAAGGTGAAGAACATACAGTTGACGCTGTCATGAAGCGATTGAATGCACAATTCAGTAATATAAAGGAAGCTCAGGTGTTCTGTTTTCAGCCAGCAATGATTCCAGGATATGGTACAGGTAACTCCATTGAACTTTATATGGAGGATAAAACGGGTGGAGAAATGGAGCCTTTCTATAATTCGGTCATGCAATATATAGGTGAACTGAACAAACGTCCGGAAATAGCTATGGCTTATAGTTCTTATGCCATGAACTTTCCACAAGTGGCTGTAGACGTGGATGCTGCTAAGTGTAAACGTGCCGGAATCAGTCCGAATGATGTACTTAATGCCTTGGGAGCTTATTGTGGTGGTTCGTATGTTTCTAATTATAACAAGTTTGGTAAGGTATACCGTGTCATGATTCAGGCTTCACCTAAATCTCGTCTGGATAAGCACGCACTGGATAATATGTTTGTGCGTAATGGAACAGAAATGGCTCCTGTCAGCCAGTTTGTTACACTTCGTTCGGAAGAAGGTGCCGAAATAGCCAAACGATTCAATCTTTACAATACCATCAATGTAAACGTCAATGTAGCCGACGGATATTCGACGGGTGAAGCACAGAAAGCTATCAAAGAAGTAGCGGAACGGATGCTTCCTTCTGGATATGGATATGAATATGGAGGTATGGCACGAGAGGAAGCTGGCAGTGGAGGAGCACAAACGGTATTTGTTTATACATTGTGTGTAATGCTTATTTTCCTGATTTTGTCTTGTCTGTATGAAAGTTTTCTGGTTCCTTTGGCCGTTATTCTTTCTGTACCTTTCGGATTAATGGGTAGTTTCCTTTTCGCACGTATAGCTGGACTGGAGAATAATATTTATTTGCAGACTGGAGCAATTATGTTGATTGGTTTGCTGGCTAAAACGGCTATTTTGATTACCGAGTATGCCATAGAACGTCGACGCAAAGGAATGGGCATAATTTCTTCTGCTTATTCTGCTGCTCAAGCTCGTTTCCGTCCTATCATCATGACTGTACTTTGTATGATCTTTGGTATGCTTCCGTTGATGTTCTCTACCGGAGCTGGTGCAAACGGTAATAGTTCGTTAGCAACTGGAGTCGTAGGAGGTATGCTTATCGGAACATTGGCTTTACTTTTCGTTGTCCCTGTATTCTTTATTGTATTTGAATACTTACAGGAAAAATTGCGTGGACCAATGCAAAAAGAGCCCGATCAGCAGGTGCTGTATGAAAAAGAACAAACATTGATAGAAAAGAGTGCTTTTAACGTTGAAAAAAATAAGTAGTATATGTATACACGAAAGATAATGATATTCGGCGTAACGCTTCTTTTAAGCAGTTGCGGAATATATACCAACTACCAATCTCAGACTTCTGTTCCCGATAATTTATATGGGGAAGAAGTTATAGCTTCCGATACAGTCAGTATCGGAAGCATCAATTGGAGAGATTTTTTTACTGACCCCTGTTTACAGGAATTAATAGAAAAGGGTCTGAAACAGAATACCGATGTAAAAACGGCTGAGTTACGGGTAGAAGAGGCTAAGGCTTCTTTACTTTCTGCCAAGCTGGCTTTTCTTCCTTCTTTTGCTTTATCTCCTCAGGGAAATATTAGTTCTGTAGAAGGTCAGGTGTCACGAACTTATACGCTTCCTGTAACCGCCAGTTGGGAGATAGATATATTTGGCAAGTTGCGGAATTCTAAACGGCAGGCAAAGGCAGCTTATATGCAAAGTGAAGATTATAAGCAAGCTGTGTATTCCAGTCTGATAGCTAATATAGCCAATACGTATTATACGTTATTGATGTTGGATGAACAACTTGAAATATCGAAGACAACTGCCGAAACTTGGAAAGAAACGGTTGAGTCTACCCAGGCTTTAATGGATGCCGGTCAGGCGGATGAGGCTGCTGTTTCACAGATGAAGGCAACTTATTATGAAGTGGAGAATTCAGTCATTGATTTGGAAGAACAAATCAATCAGGTAGAAAACAGTCTTTCATTGTTGCTTGCCGAAACTCCTCAGCAGATACAGAGAGGGCGACTGGCTGAACAGCATTTTACTCATTCGCTGTCTGTTGGAGTTCCTTTGCAATTATTATCGAACCGACCGGATGTTCGTGTGGCAGAACGTGATCTGGAACAGGCTTTTTATGTAACCAATCAGGCTAATTCGGCTTTCTATCCATCTATAACCTTAAGTGGAAGTGCTGGATGGACTAATTCGTTAGGAGGACTGATTACTAATCCGGGAAAATTCGTTGCTTCAGCTCTTGCATCACTGACCGAACCATTGTTTAATAGAGGAACTTTGATTGCACGACGTCGGATAGCCAAGGCACAGCAGGAAGAAGCTCTATTGGCTTTCAGGCAAAAGCTGCTTGATGCAGGAACGGAAGTAAATGATGCTTTGGTTTCTTACCAGACAAGCAAGAAGAAAAAAGATAATTATGAACAACAGATAAGCGCTTTGGAAAAAGCATTCAGTAGTACTACGTTACTGATGGAACATGGCAATACAACTTATCTGGAGGTGCTGACTGCACATCAGACTTTACTTAGTGCCCAATTGTCTCAAACCGCCAACCGTTTTAAGGAGATACAGAGCCTTATAAATCTCTATCAAGCGTTAGGTGGAGGACAAGTTCTATAGTTTTTATTTGTTTCTACGAAATGTCCCTTGACTGATTTCTTTCTCTCTCCCTCATTCTTTATTTTCATTTATACATTCATATTCATATTTTTTCATAGAAGAACAGTCAAGGGGCTTTCTCTTATCCTTTATTTATGATTTGGGCCAGAATACGATTGAAGTGGAGTGCCGCTTTTTTACGATAAAGTCCTTTGGACCAAAAAAGATAAGCATGAGTTGATAATTCATTTCCAGAAGCAATGGGAATCTTTATCAACTCTTCTTCGTTTCGTACGGCTGCAAAAGTTAGTATAGTTGCCTGCTTTCCGTTTTTGACTAAACTTATGATGGTGTTTACATCATTGATTTCTATTTCTGTAGTCAGATGTAATTTCTCTTTTTTACAGACATGTTCTATGATTTCGCGGGTGACGAACCCTTTGCTTGGTAATATTAGAGGAAGGGATGTAATATCTTGAAAATTGATAATAGCTTTGGATGCAACGGCATGAGATTTTCCGGCAACCAGGTAAAGGCGGGAAGAAAACAAAAATACTCTTTCGAAATCGGTATAGCTTTCTTCTGAGCCGAATGATAGAACAAAGTCCATTTCGTTGTTTTCCAACTTTACCATCAACTCGTCCGAAGTTGCAAAAGTTATGTTTATTTGTATATGAGGATATTGTTCTGCAAACAAAGGAAGTGCTTTGGTAAGTAATGGACTCAAGCTGAAAGTAGCTCCTATACATAGTTTCCCGGTATCCAGATTTTGTAAATCTCGGATAATCTGCTTTCCGTTTTCACTTTCTCTTATGGCGTTTTTGGCATAAGGCAAGAATGAACTTCCGGCTTCGGTAAGTATGATACGCTTTCCTATGCGGTCGAAAAGCAAAATACCGAGTTCAGTTTCCAATTGTTTGATCTGTTGTGAAAGGGTACTTTGTGAAATACATAACGCATGAGCTGCTTCTGTAAAGTTGAGCAATTCACAGGTCTTTTCGAAATATTTGAGTTGTCGGAGTTCCATTTCAAATCGGTTTTATCAATAATAACTATCGAAAAAAAGAGTTTTACAAATATAAGATTATAATTCTCGACAACCTATTTTTGCTTCTACAAACCTGAAATAAAAGTAACTGATGGGTAGTAAGGAAGTCAATAATAAGCGTGAGTCTATGGTGCGGTTTCGTATAATACGCAACTGTATGTTTTTGTCTGGATTGTCTGTTTTTGCACAGTTATATCTTTTCCAGCCAATGTTGTCGGAGTTGTGTCATTCTTTTGATATAACGCCAGCTGAAAGCAGTCTTGCCGTGTCAGCTTCAACGGTGGGAATGGCTGTTGGATTACTTTTTCTGGCATTTAAGGCTGATGGCATATCGCGTGAGAAGTTGATGGGCGTATCGTTGATTCTCTCATCTGTATTGACAATCGCTTCTGCTTTCATTGACAGTTATTTATTTCTGTTGCTCTTTAATTTTGTGAAAGGTATTGTTTTGGCAGGTGTTTCGGCTGTAGCATTGGCTTATTTGTCGGAAGAGATAGATTCCTCTAAAATCGGGTTGGCAATCAGTCTTTATCTAAGTGGCAATACATTAGGTGGAATGTCGGGACGTGTAACAGCGACTTTGCTTTCCGGATATGGCGGGTGGCAACTTGCTACATTGTTTATAGGAGGAGTAAGCCTTGTATTGGGGGCTATCTTTTGCTGGAAAATACCGGCTGGCAGAAATTTTTCAGCTTCAGTTGTTTCATTCAAGGAAAAGATTCATCAAATGCGTTCATTTCTTACGCAAACGACCTTTATCAGTATGTATGTTATCGCTGCACTCTCGATGGGGATATTTGTGAGTGTCTATAATTATCTTTCTTTTTTACTTGAATCGCCGATATTCGGTTTACCGCATCATCTGGTTGCCATGATTTTTATGATGTATGTGGCTGGAATTATCGGATCGGTTATAGCTGGAGTTTTATCCGACAGATTGGGACCGGAAATTCTTTTGCAAGGTGCTTTGTTGTTGATGGGGGTAGGCATGTCTCTTCTATTGGTAATGAAGCTTTGGGCTATTGTTGTGGGATTGGGTGTGTTGACTTTTGCTTTCTTTAGCACACATACATTGGCAAGTAGAATCGTTTCTATGAATGCCCAACACTTAAAGAGCAGTGCGACCAGCATTTACTGGTTATTCTATTATGTCGGTTCGAGCCTGATTGGTTCATTAACAGGCATTGTATTGGTCAATAATGGTTGGTTTTCGTTAATGGAAGTCTTATTAGGCTTGTTGTTTGGCGCACTTATTGTTTCGTCATTATTCATTTTAAAATATAGACTACATGAAAAAAGTAAAGTTTACAGCCATCATCGGTATGGCGATGATGGTGTTCGTTCCAGCAATTAGTTTGGTGGACAATGGTACACAGGTTGAGGTCGTGAGTGAAGGCGTCCGTTACTGTGAAAGTACCTATCCTTATAACGGTGGAATTCTGATTGCCAATTTTGGAACGGAACAATTGAATCCGCTTAATACAGAAGGTAAAGGATATATTCTTTGCTATAAGGATGGCAGAATGACCACTTTGATTCCTGCAGATGGCAATCTGAATGCTCCGAAGGGAATGTTTATACGTGATAACTATTTGTACATTTGTGATGTCAATAAAATAGTGGTTTACAACTTAGTCCAGAAAGATGAAGTTCCTAAAACGATTCAACTACCGGAAGGCAATCTGTTTGTAAATGACTTGGCGGCAGATGGTAATACCTTGTATGTTTCGGTTACAAATACAGATAAGATTTTTAAGATTGATATAACCGATGCTGCCAGTCCGGGAGAAGCTCAAGAATGGGTTACTATACCTGGTCCTAATGGCTTGGTGATTGGTGACGGAGTGATGTATGTTGCATCTTATCCGGCTGATGGTAATACTGGAGAAAAGCATGTTATTTATCGTATAGGCGATTTGAGTAAGCCTCAACCTCAAAAATTGACTACGGTTTCTGGTCAGTACGATGGGATAGCTTTCTCTTCCGATGGTAACTCACTTTATGTTACGAACTGGACTCCGGCAGGACTTAGCCGTGTAGATTTGCATACTGGTAACTTATCTCCATTTGAGATATCTTTAGAAAAAGATTTGTCAGGTCCAGCTGATATTACTGTTTCTGAAGGAAAGATTTATATTCCCGACTTACCAGCTAGTCGTGTTGTTATTGTAGCAGAGTAAGCCCCATTTTTATTATGCCTCTCGTTTTCATCCTTAGTTTATGGAAAGGCGAGAGGCTATTTTTATAAAAGTCTGAAATAAATTGTAATAAGGATTATTTGTACACCTTATTTTGAATATATAGGATAATATTTGAACAAATAGACCAATTGTTTTGAACGTGTGTATTAGTTTTTTGTACAAATGAGATAATATTTGCCGATAGTTTGTGGTACTTTTACATAGTAGAATTGGCATGCTGTATTCTTTCGTCTTATTGGATAATCAAACTGCTTTACCTTTGGCTGCCAATATCAAGAATGTAGCTTTGTATGGAACGACATCGTACGATATGGTTCCTGCCGGTATGGGATTTGGAAGTACGGGTGTTGGATATTATTGTGTATCATTGGTGGAAGGTATGCGTAATGCCGGATATACTATTGATGCGAACCTGATAAAGAAATACAAGAAACATCTGGCTGATGAGCAGAAACGTCTTTATCCGAAAGGCAGATCTCCTTTCTCTCTTACTCCGCTGAAGCGTGCAGAAGAATTTGTCCCTACTGCTGACGAGCTGGCTGCTCAGGTCAAGAGTAATGATGTGGCTATTCTTACCTTGGGGCGTACCAGTGGTGAGGCTTCCGACAGGACGGGTAGGAGAATTCTATTTGAAAGAAGATGAGTCATCCCTTATCAAGCAGGTGGCTGAGGCTTATCATGCTGCCGGCAAAAAGGTAATTGTTATTCTGAATATTTGTAGTCCGGTAGAAACCGCTTCGTGGAAGAATACGGTCGATGCTGTAATCTGTGCTTTCCAGCCCGGTCAGGAAGTCGGAAACAGTGTAGCCGATGTACTGACAGGTAAGATAAATCCTTCAGGACATCTGCCGATGACTTTTGCCGTAAAATACGGAGATGCACCGTCTGACGCAAATTTCCCGTATTTCTTTATTTGTCATTTATAAGATTGGCATGTTACTTCTGGAGTATAAATGATGTATTGAGGAGAATGTCATATTGTGAGTTTAGATAAAAAGGATTCGATAAATCCCGACTTGAAGGTGAATTGTATCTTGAGTCGGGATTTATTTCCTTTTATAAGGGTCGTGTTAATTGTAAATTTTTTGAAAATGAGTGCGCTATAAAATATTTAGAGTACTTGCATTCCAATAGACCTCTAAAGACTACTGCATTCATATCAAGTTCAAGTTGCATTATGGAATATTAATCAGCTTGTGTATCTGAAGGCTTAGCCGCCATTGTGGGTGTTCCTTGATGTAAGCAATTACGTTATTGGTATTTTGTCCGGAACAGGGTTGCAGAAAGTAATGTTTAGCAGGTAGCTTGAGGTAAGGAGATACATCTTGACCTACATATACTACTTTTACTTCGTCTATGTGACGTATTTTCAATGTTGCTCCTTCTTTGGGTGAACATGTAACCCAATCAATATCTTCCGGCAAGACACAAGTTCCATTGGTCTCTATTGCAATGTATTTTCCGGCAGCATGTAGTGCTTTGATTAGTTTGCTGTCAATCCATAGTCCAGGTTCTCCCCCTGTAAGAATTACCATCCGACACGGGTATGTACATACTTCTTTTACGATTTCATCATCTGTCATTGTATGGAATTCTTCATGTTGTGTATCGCAGAAGCTACACTTTAGGTTGCACCCTGAGAATCGGATAAAAACAGCCGGAGTTCCCGTATAAAACCCTTCACCTTGTAGGCTGTAGAAAATTTCATTAATCTTTCTCATAGATAGCCGTATTACCTTCTGATTCTTTTACTTCTACTCTGAAACAATTAGGAATTTGGTTGCATACCCAATAGGCAATATTTTCCGCCGTAGGATTAAAAGGTAGTATATCATTCAAGTTGTTATGGTCTAGTTGCTTTTCTACTGCTTGCTTGATATGAGTAAAATCTACTACCATACCGTTTTCGTCAAGTTCTTTGGAACGGCAAAATACGGTTATAATCCAATTGTGACCGTGAAGCTTTTCGCATTTGCTTTGATAAGATAGTTTTAGCGAGTGTGAGGCTGAAATCTCCATCCTTTTAATTACTGTGTACATAGTTGATACGTTGTTAGATTAATACAAATTTGCTTCTGCTTGATGTCACCTCGGCAGTTATAGTGCAAAGATAAGGATATCTAAGGATATTTTATTATAACTGATTTACGCATTCGTAATTTTCTTAATAATTTCCATTGTATTTTCAATATATATAATTGGATATCCCTACGTTCCAGACGGTAGTTCGACAAGTCTGCGGCTTTTATTATACGGTCAGAATATCTGAAAATATCAAAATGGTAAATTTTTCTTTTTGCTAATGAAAGTGATATATATAATTTGCTATCTTTGTATAAACTAGGCTTTATTTATGAATACGATGCGTAACCAAATTATTGCGTTGTTAGTGCTGGTAGTAGGAATCTTTTTATTCGGAGGAGGCACAGTAGGACTGTATTCGTTGTATACAGCATCTCAAAACTATGAACGTACCGTAGGAGTGGTTCGAAATTTTCAGACTAAAAGGATTTATCGTTATAGGAAAATGAGATATGAGAGCCGTATGCAGGTTGTATATCCTACAACCAGATATGGAGAGATGTCTGTTTCCAAAATCAGTCATTGGCCATTTAGAAGTGTCGGAGATAAATTGACGATTTGGTATCGTCCAGATCGTCCGCATGAAATTCGTTTGCCTAAATCAGAGTGCATGCTTTGGGGAAGTTTAGTTGTTTTAGGCTTGATATGTATATATAGTGGTATCATTATCTGGAGAATATCTGGTACAGCTGACAAAACAAAGAAAAGCAATTTTAATAATTAAATATTTATGAAGAACAGAAAATTTTTAAAGGTAATTGTTTTGCTGGCATGCGTCGTATTGACTGCTCCGGCAATGGCTCAGTTTAATCTTAAAAAAGCAATTAGTGGAGCAACTAAAGTAGCGCAGGCTGTTACTTTAACCGATGATCAAATGAGTGAATATGTAAAAGAATACATTGATTGGATGGATGCACATAATCAGGTTTGTGCGGATGACAATGCATATGCGATTCGTTTGAAGAAACTGACTGAAGGCTTGGGGGAAGCTGATGGTATTCCATTGAATTTTAAGGTTTATTATGTGACAGATGTAAATGCTTTTGCTTGTGCAGACGGGAGTGTACGTGTATTTTCATCGTTGATGGATATTATGAGTGATGAAGAATTGTTGGGAGTTATTGGACATGAAATTGGTCATGTGGCACATCGTGATTCTAAAAAAGGTTTTCGTACAGCATTACTTACTTCGGCTTTGAAAGATGGCGTTTCTTCTCAAGGAGGTAAGGCTGCTACGCTGACTGATTCTCAATTGGGAGATTTGACAGAGGCTTTGGTGAATGCCAGATATTCTCAGAAACAAGAGTGTGGAGCTGATGATTATGGTTATGAGTTTTTGAAAAAGGCTGGTAAGAATCCTTGGGCCATGGCACTTTCATTTCAGAAATTGAAAGAACTGGAAGAACAGAGTGGGGCTCAATCATCCAGTAAATTAAATCAGTTGTTTTCTACTCATCCGGATTTGGACTTGAGAATTAAGCGTATGGAAGAACGTGCAACCAGTGAGGGAATTGAAAAGCCAGCATCAAGTGTATCGAAGTAAATAAATATCTATCTTTAGTTGGTTATACCAGTTTTTGCAGCCCATTTTTGAAAATGGCAAATTGGGCTGCAAATGGGCTGCAAAAATCACTTCTTTTAAGCTAAACTAAGCGGTAGTAGACCTGTTTTATGCTTCACTGCAATAGACTTGGAGAAAACAGATTTCAGCTTTATTATAGCCTTGTTCTTTCTTCTTGATTAGTAAGACGGAACATCATAAGATGAGGCTATTAAAGTGTTCATCAACTATAATCTACTACAAACAAAAAACTCCTGCAATCATTTAGATTACAGGAGTTTATATTATATTGAATCAAGTATAAATTACTTATTCAAAGCCAAAGCTACGTTCACAGCGCAAGCTACTGTACATCCTACCATCGGGTTGTTACCGATACCCAGGAATCCCATCATTTCTACGTGAGCAGGAACTGATGAAGAACCAGCGAACTGTGCGTCTGAGTGCATACGGCCCATAGTATCTGTCATACCGTAAGAAGCAGGACCTGCAGCCATGTTATCCGGGTGAAGTGTACGACCTGTACCACCACCTGAAGCTACTGAGAAGTAAGGTTTACCTGCAAGAACACGTTCTTTCTTGTAAGTACCTGCAACCGGATGCTGGAAACGAGTCGGGTTAGTAGAGTTACCTGTGATAGATACATCTACATTTTCATGCCACATGATAGCAACACCTTCACGTACATCGTCTGCACCGTAGCATTTTACTTTAGCACGAGGACCGTCTGAATACGGAGTTTCTTTTACGATGTTCAATTCACCTGTGAAGTAGTCGAACTTAGTCTGAACGTAAGTAAATCCGTTAATACGAGAAATAATCATAGCAGCGTCTTTACCCAGACCGTTCAAGATACAACGCAACGGGTTCTTACGTACTTTGTTTGCCATTTCAGCAATCTTGATAGCACCTTCTGCGGCAGCGAATGATTCGTGGCCTGCCAAGAATGCGAAGCACTGAGTTTCTTCGCGCAACAGACGAGCTGCCAGGTTACCGTGACCCAAACCTACTTTACGGTCATCAGCTACTGAGCCCGGAATACAGAAAGCCTGCAAACCGATACCGATAGCTTCTGCAGCGTCGGCAGCGTTTTTACAACCTTTTTTCAGAGCGATTGCGCAACCTACTACGTATGCCCATTTTGCATTCTCGAAGCAGATACCCTGAGTTTCCTGACAAGTCAGATACGGATCAAGGCCGGCTGCGTCACAGATTGCATTAGCTTCTTCAATGTCTTTGATACCGTTTTCATTCAAAGCAGCCAAAATCTGCTTGATACGACGGTCCTGACTTTCAAACTGTACTGGTCTAATCATAATCTGTATCCTCCTTATTATTCTTTACGTGGGTCAATATATTTAACTGCGCCTTGTTCGGGTTTGAAGCGTCCGTAAGTACCGGTAACAGCTTTCAATGCTTCATTAGCATCTGTACCCTTCTTGATCTGTTCCATGAATTTACCCATGTGAACAAATTCGTAACCGATTACCTGGTTGTCTTTGTCCAAAGCCATACGAGTAATGTAACCTTCTGTCAGTTCCAAGTAACGAGTACCTTTTGCTTTTGTTCCATACAAAGTACCTGTCTGGCTGCGAAGTCCTTTACCCAAGTCTTCCAAACCTGCGCCGATCATCAAACCGCCTTCAGAGAAAGCTGACTGAGTACGACCGTATACAATCTGCAAGAACAATTCACGCATTGCGGTGTTGATGGCATCGCAAACCAAGTCTGTATTCAGTGCTTCCAGAATTGTTTTACCCGGCAGAATTTCAGAAGCCATAGCTGCTGAGTGAGTCATACCAGAGCAACCGATTGTTTCTACCAAACATTCTTCGATAACACCTTCTTTGACGTTCAAAGTCAATTTACAAGCACCCTGCTGTGGAGCACACCATCCCACACCATGAGTTAAACCTGAAATGTCTTTGATTTCTTTTGCTTGAATCCATTTTCCTTCTTCAGGAATTGGGGCCGGACCGTGGTTAGGTCCTTTAGCAACACAACACATGTGTTCAACTTCATGTGAATAAATCATATTATTTACGTTTTATGAGTAATAAAAAATAAGTATTTCGTAAACCACTTATTACGGAATTTCTTCTTTAATTCGTACGCAAAGTTAGTCGTTTTATTTAGTTATGCAATCAATGAAACCGAACTTTTTGTTGCATTTTAATGATATTTTTCGCTGAAACTCGTGTTTTGTAATGTCGGCATATCAAAATGTTTTTTATCTTCCGAGAGAAACCTGTATCTTTGCGGCTGGTATTCCAACAGAAGGATATACCTATATATAAGTAATAACAATCAGGTATATGGACGAGTGTAAGATTAAAGTAAAAGACGATGCTTTGCGTCGTGGTGCAGAAGCCGGAATGGATGAGTTTCTGAAAGTGTTTGTCGACAAATACTTGGAGGTGACCGGTGGAGTTATCAATGCAGAAACCATGCCGTTGCTCAATGGCTATCAGCACACACTGCTGGGGTATCATTTCTTTCGGGAGGAAGTGCTCGAAGGAGGTTTCGTACAGTTGATTCAGAATGGTTACGGACCGTACATTTTCGATAATCCTTTTGCCAAGGCTATGCGTCTGTTTGGAGCTAAAGAGTTTTCGAAACTGATTTACGATGCCAAGAAGATTTACGATGCACATCGGAAAGACTTGGAAAAAGAGTGTTCCGACGACGAGTTTATGGCCATGTATGAGCAGTATGAGGAATTCGATGATCTGGAAGAAGCCTATATGGATATGGAAGAGAAGGTTACGGCTCAGATCGCAGAATACGTGGACGAACATTTGGATCAGTTTGCCGAGGTAGAGCAATAATTGTTTTATTTGTGAAGGAAAATCGTTTAAGTACGAATAGCTGTTATGTGAATTCGTGGAAGATAGAGAGTTTTGAAGCCGGAGAGCCGATCGATCTTTACGAATTGTATAAATAAACGTTAAAAAGAAAAAAGGCAAAGCAGTGTTTTTACGCTTTTTTCATTTAAGATGAAGAAATTTAATAATCTATAAAAACATAAAGGAAAAAATATGAAGACAATGAAGTTTTTCGCAATGGCATCGGCTTTAGCTGCAATGGTAGGTTTCAGCTCTTGCTTGAATGGAGGGGATTATACTAATACGGCATCGGGTGCTACATTTGTAAAAGTATCAGGATATTTGGGAATTAATAGTTTGGTAGATGAATTAGGGTTTGAGTATGTTCCTTCTGATAAAGACATTATTACAAATTTTACCAGCGGCAAGTATGCATATATTACTTATACATATGATCCTACAACTGTAGATTATACACTGAAGGCTGTGAATGTTAATCTGGCCCGTTATTCTATTCTGACCGATGAACAGGTCGTTGCAAATGCTCCTGTGGCAGAAAACGCGAATGCTCCTGTCTATAGTGTATATGATATGAGTACCAGTTCACAATATCGTATACAGCCTGTTTTCTATCAGAAGAGAGATGTATTCATCCCAATTTATTACTATTATAAGCCGGCTTCTAATAATGATGACTTGCAGAAAGAAACGGCTCTTCACCATTTTACCTTGTATTATGATGCAACGACCGATTTCACAAACTCTACTATGACATTGCATCTTCGTCATACGATACAGGATTTTGATGAAGAGGAAAACAAAAAGAGAACAAGTCGTGCATACGAATTCAGACATTTTAATTTGAATTCAGCTTTAAGCCAATATCAGTTTGCCAATAACGGACAGAATCCGGATAAGATTGTGATTGAATTCGAACAGAATCAGTATAATGCTGACTATGAAGAAGACGATGTTGAAAGCAAATCATACGAAATCGATTATAAGACAGTAGTCGAAAATTTTGATAAGCTGGCTGGCAACACAACCGGCTCAGGTAGCGACGAATAATTTAAGAGAGAAAAAAAGATAGAGAAAAGCATACTTTGATGAAGTATGCTCCCGTAAGGTACGGATTATGCGGAATAGCTGTTGTATGTTAATGTATGTCAGTGTTTCTGTATAATTCGTATCTTTTTTTATTTCTTTTTTGTACATTTGCAATTCCGATTGTCGGATTGATTACAAAAAAGAAGAATAACATTGGATTATAAATCATTATTTCAGCAAATAGTTACTTTGCTTTCCACTCCCGGTAAAGCGTGGAATGAAATAGCAGAGCGAGGGGTAGGGCGTTCGGTTATGCCTGCTTTTGTTTATCCCCTGATTGGTTTGTGCGGGTTGTCGGAGTTTATTGGAACATTTATTGGAAAGGACTTTTCGTCCATTATGTTTCAAATAGCCTTGACTCGCTGTTGTGCCGTAGCTGTTGCCTTGTTCGGAGGATTTTTCCTGTCGGCTTATTTGCTCGATAAACTGAACCGGAAATGGCTCGGAAGAAAAGATT
Organism: Phocaeicola sp. HCN-6420; assembly: GCF_037890145.1. NCBI lineage: Bacteria > Pseudomonadati > Bacteroidota > Bacteroidia > Bacteroidales > Bacteroidaceae > Phocaeicola > Phocaeicola sp. HCN-6420. The sequence continues at coordinate 47,414 of NZ_JBBKBJ010000008.1, read as the reverse complement.
CTTACGACCGTATGCTGGTCTTTGTGGCCTATTCCATGGTCGTTACCTTTGTTTTGAATATCGTCAGCGGACTGTTCTCTATAGTCGTGCTGCATTGGATATTGCAAATATATACCATTGTAATTGTGTTCGAAGGAGTACGCAGGTGGCTCAAGATACCGGAATACAGCCAGACAGCTTTTACCATTGTGGCAACTGTCATCATCTTGGTGTGTCCTGCCCTTATCGAATTTATATTTAATAAGTTATCTGTAATTTTGAACTGATGAAAACAAACGCCGGTAATATCAATATCAAGAACAAACGTGCCTCATTCGATTATGAGTTTATCGATACATATACCGCCGGAATTGTGCTGACCGGAACCGAAATCAAGTCCATTCGTCAGGGAAAGGCAAGTCTGGTCGATACGTTTTGTTTCTTTTCCCGCGGAGAGTTGTGGGTGAAGAACATGCACATTGCCGAATATTTTTATGGCTCTTATAATAATCATGCGGCCCGTCGCGACCGCAAGCTGCTGCTTACCAAGAAGGAGCTGCGTAAGCTGGAACGGACTTCTGCCGAGCCGGGCTTTACCATTGTGCCTACTCGTATGTATATCAATGAAAAAGGACTGGCAAAGGTGGTTATCGCTCTGGCAAAGGGTAAGAAACAATACGATAAGCGCCAGACCTTGAAGGAAAAGGAAGACAAACGTATGATGGATCGCATGTTCAAGCGATAAACAAGGGGGAACTGCACGGACTACACGGGCTTACACGGCTTTTTTATAATTAAATAGGGCTTTTCAAAATGCAACAACTAATAAACGAACGTATTCTCGTGCTCGACGGAGCGATGGGAACCATGATACAACAATACAATCTCTCGGAGGCCGATTTCCGGGGGGAGCGTTTCAAGGATATACCCGGACAGTTGAAGGGAAACAACGACATGCTGTGCCTGACGCGTCCGGATGTAATCGAGGAAATACACCGGAAGTATCTGGAGGCGGGAGCAGATATCATTGAAACAAATACATTCAATGCGACTTCTGTTTCGATGGCGGATTATCACATGCAGTCGTATTGCCGTGAAATAAATCTGGCGGCAGCCCGTCTGGCTCGTAAGGTAGCCGATGAGTTTACCGCAAAAACTCCCGGAAAGCCACGCTTCGTGGCTGGTTCAGTAGGTCCTACTAATAAGACCTGCTCCATGAGTCCCGACGTAAACAATCCGGCTTTTCGTGCGCTTACGTTCGATGAACTTGCCGATGCTTACCGCGAACAGATGGAAGCCTTGCTCGAAGGGGGAGTAGATGCCATCCTGATAGAAACCATTTTCGATACGCTGAATGCGAAAGCTGCTATTCTGGCGGCAGAAACCTCGATGCAGAAATTGGGAAGAAAGGTTCCGCTGATGCTTTCTGTGACGGTTTCGGATGTGGCAGGACGTACCTTGTCGGGACAGACGCTTGACGCGTTTCTGGCTTCGGTGCAGCATGCCGACATTTTCTCCATCGGATTGAACTGTTCTTTCGGGGCTAAGCAGTTGAAGCCTTTCCTGGAACAACTGGCTCGCCGTGCTCCTTATTATATAAGTGCCTACCCCAATGCCGGACTTCCCAACAGCTTGGGAAAATATGATCAGACACCCGAGGAGATGGCTGCCGAAGTCAAGGAATACATCGATGAGGGACTGGTCAACATCATTGGAGGATGCTGCGGTACTACAGAGGCCTATATAGCTAAGTATCAGGAACTCATCAAGAATGCCAAGCCTCATGTGCCTGCGCCGGAACCGAAATATCTCTGGCTTTCGGGACTGGAACTGCTGGAGGTGACTCCCGAAATTAATTTTGTGAACGTGGGTGAACGTTGCAATGTGGCTGGTTCTCGCAAGTTCCTTCGCCTGATCAACGAAAAGAAATACGATGAGGCTTTGTCGATTGCCCGCAAGCAGGTGGAAGACGGTGCGCTGATTCTCGATGTCAACATGGACGACGGTTTGCTGGATGCTGCCGAGGAAATGACTACGTTCCTTAACCTGGTCGCATCGGAGCCGGATATTGCTCGTGTGCCTATAATGATCGACTCGTCCAAATGGGAGGTTATTGTAGCGGGATTGAAGTGTGTGCAGGGCAAGTGTGTCGTCAATTCCATTTCGTTGAAAGAGGGCGAAGAACTTTTCATTGAGCATGCCCGTACCGTCAAGCAGTACGGTGCAGCAGTCATCGTGATGGCGTTCGACGAGAAAGGGCAGGCCGATACGTTCGAACGTAAGATTGAAGTTTGCGAACGGGCTTACCGTATTCTGACAGAGAAGGTAGGTTTCCGTCGACAGGATATTATTTTCGACCCGAATGTGCTGGCGGTAGCTACGGGAATCGAGGAACACAATAATTATGCCGTCGATTTTATCAAGGCGACGGGCTGGATTCGTCAGAACCTTCCGGGAGCACACGTCAGCGGAGGAGTCAGCAATCTTTCGTTTTCGTTCCGCGGCAACAACTATATCCGTGAGGCGATGCACGCGGTATTCCTTTTTCATGCCATTCAGCAAGGCATGGATATGGGTATTGTCAATCCGGGAACTTCGGTGCTGTATACCGATATTCCTTCGGATATTCTGGAGCGTATAGAAGATGTGGTATTGAACCGTCGTCCGGATGCTGCCGAGCGTCTGATTGAAACGGCCGAAAAACTGAAGGCGGAAAAAGAGAATGCAGGCGAACAGCAGGCGGCTGTTTCTCATCTTGCATGGCGTGAGGGTACCACGGTAGAAGAGCGTTTGCAGTATGCATTGGTCAAGGGACTGGGTGATTACTTGGATGAAGACTTGCATGAGGCGCTTGCAAAGTATCCGGATGCAGTCAGCATCATCGAAGGTCCGCTCATGGCGGGCATGAATCATGTTGGCGATTTGTTTGGCTCCGGCAAGATGTTCTTGCCGCAGGTAGTCAAGACGGCGCGTACCATGAAGAAAGCAGTAGCCATCTTGCAGCCTTATATCGAGGCAGAAAAGAAGGAAGGAGCACGCAGTGCCGGTAAAGTATTGCTGGCTACGGTGAAGGGCGATGTACACGATATCGGTAAAAACATTGTGGGGGTCGTCATGGCGTGCAACAATTACGAGATTATCGACTTGGGTGTGATGGTCCCTGCGGAGAAGATTATCGAAACGGCTATCCGTGAGAAGGTAGATATTGTCGGTTTGAGCGGACTCATTACTCCGTCGCTGGAAGAAATGGTGCATGTCGTGAGGGAGATGGAACGTGCCGGACTCGACATTCCGGTGATGATTGGCGGTGCTACAACTTCCAAGCTTCATACTGCTCTGAAGATTGCTCCGGTTTATCATGCTCCGGTGGTTTACATGAAAGACGCTTCTCTCAATGCGCCGGTAGCGGCACGCCTGATGAATCTCGACTTGCGGAGTGCTTTGGCCGAGGAACTGGAAAATGAATATCGCGAACTTCGTGAGAAGAATAAGACGAAACAGGTCAAGACGGTTTCGCTCAAGGAGGCACAGAAAAATAAATTAAACTTGTGGGAGTAGATTGTCATTCGAAACTTGGGTGGTTTATTCTTTGAAGATGGGCATGAATCCGTTTCAAAATAGAATTGCAAAAGAAAAAATCTTATAGATTGAAGTTTAGAAGTAAAAAATCTCCTACTTTTAGTCTTGTAATTGAAGAAAACAAAGACTAAAGTAGGAGATTTTTATGTTGTAACTTATAGATTATAAGTAAGCCTATCTTAGCTTTTCATTTTGATACAGCCTCATGCTTTTTGTTTGTCTTTTCAGTCTTTAGGGTTTGTTAATGTTCTTTATGCCAGCAAAATATCAGTCAGTAACCAATAAGAAAAATCGGTTATATGTAAGCATTTCAGTTTTTTTAGTGATATTTTGATAGACAATTATTCATTTTAAAGCTGATATAAGAAAATTCTTTTCGCGTAGAACCGAGCATCCGATTTTTCTATCTTAAAATCTTTATCTACATTACGGCCAAATCTAATACTATTAAATTATGAAACTGAAAGTACTTATTTTATTATTCGTACCTTTCATGCTTGTAGCATGCAGGGACGACGACAACCCACGTAGTAGGCCAAACCTTGTAGAGACCTCATTTACCCTTGCCAGCGGAGAGTTGATAAGAGATTATGGAGAAGATGTACTGACAGACAGAAACACACTCTACGGGATATCTGTACGGCTGGACAATTTTCGTACATACGCCTATGGATTATTTGACGACTTGAGCAAGGCGGTGGTACAGCGGGATGCAAATCAGCAATATTGGTTTAGGCTGACAGTAGTACCTAATGGGAAAACACTATGTACACATGACAAACGAGGAAACTATGGAGACTTGTTTACAATATATGATAACGGTAAAGAGCAAAGCTGTCCACTCAGTAACACTTTTATCTACTGTGATACTACTATTGCGCGTAACGGATTCCAGGAAGATATTCAACTATCCCAAAGTTATCCATACAACATTTACGTAGACGTGGTGGGATCTAACACTGCCTCAGATTATAAATTTAGCTCTTATCTATACAGTGGCAGCATCCGCTTCTTTGCCTATAATCTTTCCCAAGGCAGATTTGAAATAGCAGTGCTAAGGATGGATAAAGAGTTCTCCCTTACACCGGAGAAACAAGAGTATATCCTTCCTTTTGCCCTACTACACAGAATCCCATATCCTACATGGCTGTGCAAAGATTATGCGAATGTAGTTACACTCCAAGTGAGATACATAGATGAAGAACGAAAAATCGACCGATGGATGGATAAATCCGTAATTGTACACAGAGACGAACAGAATATCTTTTTGTTGGATGTGAATGAATTTACAAACTGATTGTTTTATTACGAGAGTTCGAAATAAGAATGAATATATTTCGATGCTTCCCGACTTATGAGGCGGCATGGCGATTCAGCGTAGTAAATAGCTTTACAGTTTTTGGGTGAAAAGTGTCGCAATAGGATGTGAAAATGATTAGAAAAGGAAAATATGAACAGTCCTTCACTATATGTGAATAATATCGTAAAGCCTTGACAACGTACCTTTGCTTCAGATTAAGAAATGAAATAAAATGAAGCAATTAGTAGTTATTTTTACCTCCCTTTGCGCACTGATGCCTGTAGGGGCACAGGAAGTGCTGACACTGGAAGAGTGTCTGCGGCTGGGCATAGAGAATAATCTTTCTTTGGAAAGCAGCCGCAATGAAGTCCGAAAAGGAGAGCATTCGCTGAGTGAAAATCGTGCCAAGCTGCTGCCGCAGATTAATGCGGTTGCCGGATTCAATGACAATTTCAATCCGCCGGTATCGGTTACCGACGGCTCTGCTTACGGTAATCCGTACAATGTTACCAAAACCTTGCAGTACAATGCATCGGCGGGTATCCAGTTGCAGATGCCTTTATACAACCAGACGGTTTATACGGCAATGGATATTACGCGAACCATGAACGAGCTGAACCGCTTGTCGTACGAAAAGGCACGCGAAGACTTGATTCTGCAAATCAGCAAGATGTATTACTTGAGCCAGAACACTTCCGAGCAACTTACCTTGATAAAAGAGAACATTTCTCGGCTGAACGAGCTGAGCAATATTACTCAGGCTTTCTACGATAACGGCATGGCGATGGAAGTCGATGTGAAACGGGTGAACATCAATCTGGAAAACCTGCGGGTACAGTACGATAATGCACAGTCTATGCTGACTCAGCAACTCAATCTGTTGAAGTATGTAATGGATTATCCTGCCGACAAGGAAATAGCTTTGACTCCGGTCAATACGGAAAATATCACTTCTGTGTCGCTTACCGGACTGGATAACAACCAGTACGAGCTGCAACTCTTGCAGTCGAAACAGAAACTGGCAGAGCAGCAGCGCAAGATGATCGGTCAGGGATATATTCCTTCGTTGAGTCTGACCGGAAGCTGGATGTATTCCGCTTATACCGATAAAGCCAAAAACTGGTTCCATTCCGGACCGTCTAATCACTGGTATCAGTCGAGTGGTATCGGATTGACGCTTCGTATTCCTATTTTCGACGGACTGGAGAAGCGGGCGAAGATGAGAAAGGCAAAGATTGAAGTCGAGAATACTCGTCTGTCGTACGAAAATGCACTCAAGAATATGCAGACGCAATATCTGAATGCTACGAACGAGTTGATGAACAGTCAGCGTAATTTCACAAAACAGAAAGACAACTATCTGCTGGCAGAGGATGTGTATCAGGTGACAACCGACCGTTATCGCGAGGGTATTGCCTCCATGACGGAAGTCCTGCAAGACGAGATGCGGATGAGCGAAGCCCAGAACAATTACATCAACGCACATTATAACTATCAGGTCACCAACCTGACTCTGCTCAAACTTACCGGACAGTTGGAAACACTGTTCAACGGAAATTCTGTTCATTAATCAATCTTTTAAAATTGTCAGCATTATGAAAACCAATAATAATACACTTCAAGAAAAAGCTCTGAAACTGAAAAAACAACGTCGTAACCGAATCATTGCCAGCTTGCTGGGAATAGTCATCCTGATAGGAGGGTTGATAGAAGTTGCCTTTCTTTTCCTCGACTATAAACATACCGAAACCAGCAATGACGCACAGGTGGAGCAATATATTTCACCGGTCAACCTGCGTGCTTCGGGCTATATCAAGAAAATTTATTTTACCGAACATCAGTCGGTCAAGAAGGGAGATACCTTGCTGGTACTCGACGACCGTGAATACCGCATCCGGGTGATGGAAGCTGAAGCTGCCTTGAAGGATGCGATGGCAGGTGCTACGGTAGTAGATGCTACCTTGCAGACGACACAGAATTCCGCTTCTGTCTATGAGGCTTCCATTGCCGAAATCGAGATTCGTCTGGCCAAGCTGGAGAAAGACCGCCAGCGCTATGAGAACTTGCTGAAACGGAATGCGGCAACTCCCATCCAGTTGGAGCAGATTGAAACGGAATACGAGGCCACACGTAAGAAACTGGAGGCAACGAAACGCCAGCAGCGTGCTGCCATGTCGGGCATCAAGGAAGTATCCAACCGCCGGGAAAGTACCGAAGCTGCCATTCAGCGGGCTACGGCGGCTCTCGAAATGGCACGGCTTAACCTGTCGTATACGGTAGTGGTGGCTCCGTGCGACGGAAAACTGGGGCGTCGTGCGCTGGAGGAAGGACAGTATATCAGTGCCGGACAGAGCATTACGTATATTCTTCCCGATACACAGAAATGGATTATTGCCAATTACAAGGAAACTCAGGTGGAGAATCTTGCTTTAGGACAGGAAGTGCGTATCACGGTCGATGCTATCAGTGATAAGGAGTTTACCGGAAAGATTACGGCTATCTCCGGAGCAACCGGTTCGAAATACTCGCTGGTACCTACTGATAATTCTGCAGGAAACTTTGTCAAGATTCAGCAGCGCATACCGGTACGTATCGATTTTACCAATCTTTCTAAGGAGGACAACGAACGTCTGGCTGCCGGAATGATGGTGGTGGTGAGCGCTAAGCAGTAAGAGTTAGTCAAGTTATTTTTCAGTTTCTAAAAAAATTGGGTTATGCCTTCATGTCCGAAAAATTATCCGTTTTATAACTGGGTTCCCAAGCCCTTGGGCATTCTTATTCTGTTGCTGCTGTTTATCCCTATTCTTACGGCAAGCGGAGTCTATACGGCAAACAGCGGGGAAATGCTGAGCGGGCTGGGCATTCAGTCGGAACATATTCAGTTTGTCAGTTTCCTTACTTCCGTAGGTATGGCAGCCTTTTCTCCATTCTTTTACGAGCTGGTTTGCATCCGCCGCGAAAAGATGATGTGTATCGTAGGATTCTCGCTGCTGTACCTGCTGAGCTACGTGTGTGCCAAGACCGACAGCATTTATCTGCTGGCTGTATGCAGTGTTGTCATGGGATTTCTGCGCATGGTACTGATGATGGTCAATCTGTTTACGCTCATTAAGTATGCGTTTAAGATGGAAGCCACCCGCAACATTACTCCGGGCAATGAGCCTGTAGATGGTGAAGGATGGGATAAGCTCGACCGCGAGAAGGGAACCAGCATGCCTACCATTTACTTGTTTTTTATGATACTGGGACAGATTGGTACATCGCTTACCGCATGGCTGGCTTACGAATACGAATGGCAGTACGTGTATTATTTCATGATGGGATCGCTGTTGCTTTCTATTTTGGTGGTATTCATTACGATGCCTTACCATAATTATGGCGGAAAGCGTTTTCCTGTCAGCTTCCGCAAGTTCGGCAGTGTCGTGATGTTCTGCATCATGTGTTCGGCTGTGGTCTATGTACTGGTTTATGGAAAGGTACTCGACTGGTACGATTCTCCGTCCATCTGCTGGGCTACTGCTGTGGCTGTGGTGTTTGCCGTACTATTTGTTTACATGGAGCGTCAGCACAATTCACCTTATTTCCTGATGGATATCTTCAAGTTGCGTTCCATTCGTATCGGCATCCTGCTTTTCCTGCTGCTGATGATTTTCAATTCCAGCGCCATGTTTGTAAATGTGTTTACAGGAGTGGGCATGAAGATAGACAACTGGCAGAATGCGTCGCTGAACAACTGGAGCATTGCCGGTTATTTTATCGGTTGTATCATTGCCATTGCTCTGGGTACGAAGGGGGTTCACCTGAAATATCTTTTCTCGCTGGGCTTTGTACTGATCGGACTTTCTGCTCTGTTCATGTATTTCGAGGTGCAACCCGACGGCTTGTATGAGCGGATGAAATATCCTGTTATTATCCGTGCTACCGGAATGATGCTGCTTTATTCGCTGACGGCTGTGTATGCCAACCAGCGGATGCCTTATAAATATCTTTCGACTTGGATTTGCATCATGCTGACTGTACGTATGGTGCTGGGCCCCGGAGCGGGAACGGCTATCTATACCAATGTGATGCAGCAGCGTCAGCAACATTACGTGACCCGCTTTGCTCACGATATGGATGCGCTGAATCCGGAGGTTGCCGCTTCGTACAACCAGACGGTTCAGGGGATGATGTATCAGGGAAAAAGTGAAAAGGAAGCGCAGCACATGGCGGCTCTTTCGGCTAAAGGGCGTGTGCAGGTGCAGGCTACACTTTCTGCCGTGAAGGAGATGGCGGGCTGGACTTTCTACGGCTGCATGGCTTGTGCCGTGCTTATGGTAGTGATGCCGTGGAGAAAAAGAAAGTTGGATTTACAACCGGAAAAAACTTATACACTCGTTCATTAATTTGCTTTATACATCACGTGGGGGCATATTTCATTTCTTAATCTGTCTTTCGGTGGAAAAACACCAGTGAAACATTTTGCTCTCCGTGATGTATTTTTTATTCTCCCGTTTCTCCGGTGAAAAGAAAAGGTTTACCTTAGCGGTAAGGTTTAACGAATCATTTTTACGGCAATGGAAGTAAGGGAGCAGGAGGAACTTTTAAAGCGTTTCGAACGGGATTTGACCGGTGGCAAGGATATTTGTTGTCTGGAAGGGGAGATTACTTCTTTTCCTTCGGTGTTGCAAAAGCCTTTCCGGATGAATTATGTGGGACTGATTGTCTGCCGGAAGGGGAGCTTTGGCTTCGATGTGGACAAGCAGCATTTTACGGCGCAGGCGGGCGAAACGGTGTTTTTGTCCGAAGGAAATGATTTCTGTGTAGGAGAAGCGTCGGAGGATTTGTGTGTGAGCATGCTGTTTTACCGGGTAGACCCTATCCGTGAGATATTGGGCAGCTCGGTCGTAGCCATGTACTTGTATACCACACTGACTCCCGAACCTTGTTATGTGTGGACTTCCGGAGAGGAAGAGGATCTGGCACGTTACATTTCGTTGCTGGGAAGGCATCGGAGGGGAGCACAGAATCCGTTCGATAACCATGAGTGCAAATTGCTGTTGCTGGCACTGACTTACCGCCTGTGTTCCATTTACAGCCGGCGGATGATGGAAGAGAAAAATGTGGCGGGGCATAAGATTGATACGTTTATCAAGCTCATCCGACTGATAGAAAAATATTACATGCAGGAGAGGGGAGTGGCGTTTTATGCCGACAAGTTGTGTCTTTCGCCCAAATATCTTTCGGCGTTGTCGAAATCGGTCTGTGGATATACGGTGCAGGAACTGGTTTTCAGGGCGATTATCCGGAAGAGTATCTTCTGGCTGAAGAATACGAACAAGAGCGTGCAGGAGATTTCCGATGAACTGAATTTTCCGAATGCTTCGTTTTTCGGTACGTTTTTCAAGAAACAGACGGGACTTGCTCCTTCGTACTACCGGCTTTCGGATGAGGAATAAAGGTGACTTTCCGGTTGGTGTTCCGAAACTCTTTATATGTAGGGTACAGATCGTGTCATGGAGGCTGGTAAAATGCGTTAGGACTGTGTCTGGATATGCCCAAAGGAGGGTATTGCAAACGTCGCCATGAGTTTGGTAAAACGTGGGCGGAAACCGAATGAAACGTGGGCGGAAGTTCGGGAAAACGTCTCGACGTTTTTTTATTTTTTGTACAAATCATTTTTGTTTTTGTACAAAAAATAAAGGCAAGTTGCCCGTGTCTTTTCCGGTGTGTGCGGAGAGGTACGGGCAACTTGCCTGTCGTTTGTGGCCGACTGAGCGTTTTATTCGTGATTCAGTGCGGCAAGAAAGCTGGCAGCTTTTTCCAGCGTTTCCGGCTTTCCGATGTCGATCAGGTGAATCTGTTCGGTCAGGCATCCGCCGATACGGGCTTCTCCGCAGGTCTGCAAGTAGAAGTCCATGATCGGAAATTTGCCTTTCCAGCGTTCGTCCATGTATCGGAAAAGGAAAGGTGAAATCACATGTATGCCGCTGAACGCGTATTCCTGATACAGGGTAGCATCGTATACAAAGCCTTCGGGTTTGGTCTGTCCGGTATCTTTATTGATCCATCCTCGCAGGCGTGCCTGTCTGTCGAACAGCAGGTAGCGGGCGGTGACGCGCTTGCTTGCCAGCAGTGTCGCATCGTTTCCGCTGTGCAGATGGTATTCGTACAGAGCTTTCAGGTCGGTATCGGAGAGAATATCGACGTTGTGTACCAAGAACGGTTCGTTGCCCTGAAAGAACGGTTCTGCCTTTTTGATGCCTCCTCCCGTATCGAGCAGCAGGTCGCGTTCGTCGCTGATGTGAATGGTCAGTCCGAAGTTCTGGTTGGCTTTCAGAAAGTCGATGATCTGTTCTCCGAAATGATGTATATTGATGACCAGTTCGTTGAATCCCGCCTTTTTCAGTTTCAGGATGACATGCTCCAGCATCGGTCGTCCGGCAACGGGCACCAGTGCTTTCGGTTGATGGTCGGTCAGCGGTTTCAGGCGAGTTCCCAGTCCCGCTGCAAATATCATAGCTTTCATAGGCTTATCGGGCTTCTAAAGTTTGTTCAATATGTTGTTCACGGTGTATCAGTTGGATGCGTACACCGAATTTCTCGTTCAGGTGATGTGCCACATGTTCTGCTGAATATACGGAGCGGTGCTGTCCTCCGGTACAGCCAAAACAGATGGAAAGATTGGTGAATCCTCTTTCCAGAAAGCGCTGTACATGAGCATCGACGAGTGCGTCCACGTGTTCCAGAAAACGAAGAATCTCGCCGTCCTGTTCCAAGAAGTCGATAACCGGCTTGTCGCGTCCGGTCAGTTGCTTGTACTGTTCGTATTTCCCCGGATTATGCACGGCGCGGCAGTCGAACACATATCCGCCTCCGTTTCCCGAAGGGTCTTCAGGAATCCCTTTCTTATACGAAAAACTCATTACGCGTACGGTGAGTTTCCGTCTGTTGCGTACGCTGGCAAACTGAGGAAGTTCGGTCAGCTTGCGTAGCACAAGGCACAGATAAGGATATTCGGGAAAATCAGTTTCCAGTAGTTGTTGGAGATTCTCGATGGCATAGGGCACGCTTTGTATGAAATGTGCCTTCTTTTCAAAGTATCCGCGAAAGCCGTAGGCACCTAAAACCTGCAAGGTGCGGAACAATACAAAGTGGCGGAGGGTGGCGAGGAACTGCTCTTTCCCGATGGCGTGGTAAGGCTGAAGCGCATCAAGATACTCGTCTATCAGCTCCTGCCGCAGCGAATCGGGATAATTTGCCTTAGCCTGCCACAGGAACGAGGCTACATCGTAATAGAAAGGTCCCTTGCGTCCTCCCTGAAAATCGATGAAGTACGGTTTCCCTTCGCGTAGCATGACATTCCGGCTCTGGAAGTCGCGGTACATGAATACCTGCGGCTGTATCTGTAGCAGTGCGTCTGCCAGGTGTTCGAAGTCGTCTTCCAGCAGATTTTCCTGAAACTCCAGTCCGGTGGTCTTGAGGAAACAATACTTGAAATAATTCAGGTCCCACAAAATGCTGCGGCGGTTGAATTCCGCCAGTGGGTAGCAATAGCTGAAATCCATGTCCTGGCTTCCCTCGAACTGTATCGATGGAAGGAGACGGATGGTCTGTTTCAGCATCACTTTTTCTTCGGGACTGAAGCAGCCGCTTTCGCGGCCTTTCTGGATAAACTGGAACAAGGAAGTATCTCCCAAGTCGTCTTGCAAGTAAGCCGACTGGTCGGCTGCCTGGGCAAGCACACGGGGAACGGGCAGACCTTTCTGTGAGAAATGTCCTGCCATGTAGATAAACGCACGATTCTCTTCCACAGAAGTGCCATATACCCCGATGAGGCTTTCTTTTCCTTTCAGGCGGAAGTACTGGCGGTTTGAGCCAGCTCCCGGCAGTGGTTCGATGCTTGCCGGAGCTTCTCCCGTATATGATTGATAAAGTTGTGCAAGTAATTCGGTATTCATGTTATCTGTTGTTACGTAAATAAACAATACAGGGACAAAGATAGATATAAAAAGCCGAAAGAAAGAAGTGGATAAAAAGAAAAAGGTCTGAACAGAAACTGCTCAGACCTTGGTAGCCCGTGGGGGAATCGAACCCCCCTTTCAAGAATGAAAATCTTGCGTCCTAACCGATAGACGAACGGGCCATCCTTTACATCGGATTAACCGTATGTTATTGTTTTGGTAGCCCGTGGGGGAATCGAACCCCCCTTTCAAGAATGAAAATCTTGCGTCCTAACCGATAGACGAACGGGCCATCCTTTGTTTGTGTTGAGGTGTTTCTCAATCACGGGTGCAAAGGTACGCATTATTTTTGAATCTGCAAGTGTTTTGTGAGAAAAAATGCAGAAAAAGGCATATTTTTTTCATTTTTCCTCTTCGCATGAGGGGGAAAAGTGGAAAACTGCTTTGTGCAGGTGACGTTTTAGGAATTACAGGTCTTCCGGGTCGGCTGTATCTTCCAGTCTGTTTTCCCAAAGATATTTCTGTGTTTCTTTTACGGCAACTCCCGATAAGAAGATGAGTGAAATCAGGTTTGGTACTGCCATCAGTGCGTTTACGCTGTCGGCAATGTTCCATACTGCTTGTAGGTTCATGGTGGAGCCAAAGTAAATGGAGGAGATCCATATTACACGGTATACCCGCAGGAGTTTTTTCCCTCCTAAGTATTCGATGGCTTTTCCCGAATAATATCCCCAGCCTAAAATCGTAGAAAAGGCAAAGGTCAGGATTCCGATTGCCAGAATGCTGGTGCCTACATAGGGAATTTTACCGAAGGCTGCTTTGGTCAGTGCACCGCCTTGCGTGTAATCGATGTCGGGGAATGCGAGTACGCTGGTAACCAGTACCAGTCCTGTGAGTGCACAAATGATGACGGTGTCCCAGAATGTTCCGGTAGAAGAAACCAGTGCCTGACGTACGGGGTTACGGGTTTGTGCTGCCGCTGCCACGATGGGAGCCGAACCAAGTCCGGACTCGTTGGAGAAAAGTCCGCGGGCAATACCGTAACGTGCCGCAAGCATAACGCTTGTTCCTAAAAATCCTCCACCTGCCGCATGGGGTGTAAATGCTGAACTGATAATGAGCTTGAATGCTTCTCCCAGATAGGCGTGGTTTAAGATCAGGATGTAAATACATCCTCCTATGTAGAGAATGGCCATGAGAGGTACCAGTGTCATGCATACGCGGGCAATGCCTTTTACTCCGAAAAAGATAACCAGTGCGATACCCAGTGCAACCACTATTCCGGTAAGATGTGCGCTTACTCCATAAGTTTCCTGCATCAGTAGAGCTATGGAATTGGCTTGTACCGTGCTTCCGATACCGAATGCTGCCATGGCTGTAAAGATACAGAATAAAATCCCCAGCCATTTTTGCTTGAGTCCTCGCTCCAGTGCATACATCGGACCACCGAGCATTTCTCCGCTGGCAGTTTTTACACGATACTTGATGGCGAGCAGCCCTTCGGCATATTTGGTGGCAATGCCGAAAACTCCGGTCAGCCAGCACCAGAATACGGCACCGGGACCTCCGAATGCTACGGCAGTGGCTACACCGATGATGTTTCCCGTTCCGATAGTTGCTGCCAGTGAAGTGGCAAGTGCACCGAACTGACTGACGTCACCCTCAGAATCGGGGTCTTTTTTAAAGGAAAGTCGTATAGCTGTAAATATTTTGCGTTGTGGAAACTTTAAACGTATTGTCAGAAAGATATGTGTTCCCAGCAGTAATATGATCATCGGCCATCCCCAGAGAAAGGAGCTGACCGATGCTGTTATCTGTTCAAATAATTCCATGTACGTAGTAAGTCGTTATCGTTAGGGTTGCATTGTCTCTACCTCATCCAGACTTTTTTCTATTTCCTGATCTGTCAGTGTGTAGTTGGTCAGGTTGCCCGATAGGTATTGGTCGTATGCACTCATGTCTATCAGGCCGTGTCCGGACAGGTTGAAGAGGATGACCTTTTCTTCTCCCGTTTCCTTGCATTTGTTGGCTTCCTGTATCGTCGCCGCAATGGCGTGACAGGATTCAGGAGCCGGGATGATGCCTTCGGCACGCGCGAACAGACATCCTGCCTTGAATGTATCCAATTGCTGTATGTCGACAGCCTCCATCAGATGGTCTTTCATCAGTTGTGAAACGATGACTCCTGCCCCGTGATAGCGCAATCCGCCGGCATGGATGTTGGCTGGCGTAAAATTGTGTCCTAAAGTGAACATCGGAAGGAGAGGAGTATATCCGGCTTCATCACCAAAGTCGTATTCAAACTTTCCTCTTGTCAGTTTCGGACAAGAAGCGGGTTCAGCAGCTATATAACGGGTCTTTTTGCCTTCCAGAATAGTATGGCGCATGAACGGGAAACTGATTCCTCCGAAGTTTGAACCTCCACCGAAGCATCCGATGATGATATCAGGATATTCTCCTGTCATTTTCATCTGTTTTTCGGCTTCCAGTCCGATAATGGTCTGATGAAGTGTTACGTGACTCAGTACAGAGCCCAGTGTGTATTTACAGTTCGGGGTAGTACGAGCCAGTTCGATTGCCTCAGAAATGGCAGTACCCAGTGAGCCCTGATGATTCGGATACTTGGTCAATATATTTTTCCCGGCGCGTGTAGACATGGAAGGCGAAGGAGTTACCTGTGCTCCGAACGTTTGCATGATGCTGCGTCGGTAAGGCTTTTGTTCGTAGCTGATTTTAACCTGATAAACGGCTGCCTCCAGTCCGAAGACCTTTGCCGCATATGCGAGAGCAGCTCCCCATTGTCCGGCTCCGGTTTCTGTCGTAATGTTGGTTACTCCCTCCTTCTTGCAGTAGTAAGCCTGCGCCAGTGCCGAGTTCAGTTTATGCGAACCAATGGGGCTGACGCTTTCGTTCTTGAAATAAATGTGTGCCGGAGTGCCCAAGGCTTTTTCCAGACCATAGGCACGGACCAGTGGTGTGCTTCGGTAATACTTGTACATTTCGCGTACTTCTTCAGGAATTTCAATCCATGTATCCGTCTGGTTGAGTTCCTGATGGCACAGTTCTTTGGCAAAAATCGGGTACAAGTCTTCTGGTTTAAGCGGTTCGTGAGTAGCTGGATTCAGCGGCGGCATGGGTTTGTTCTTCATGTCTGCCTGAATATTGTACCAGTATCTTGGAATTTCATCTTCCGGTAAAATGAATCTTTTCTGTTTATTGCTCATAATTGTTTCCTTTTTTGATTGATTTTCCAAAAATAGATAAAACAATGTAATATTGCAATCATTTTTGCTTTTTATTTGTTATTTTGATATTTTTATCGCGAAAAAGTGTGCATGACGTTTGTGTGATTATTGTTTGTCTATACATTGTTTTTAATAAGTCAGGAATAATGTTATGCTTTTGGTAGGAATACCGATAATTATAGATACTTTTGTGTATAAACTGTCTTTGACATAAAAACTATTGAATATGGATTCTTGGGAAAGACTTTTACTTTATCGGAAGAAATTAATCCTGCCTCGTATCTATCAGGGCATGAATTGGCTGATGTGGATTACGTATTTTTGTGCCGTTTTGTTTCTGGCCACTCTGGTATACGAGCATGGGTTTATGATTTCTTTGGATGAGGCGAAAGGTATCCGAATGATATATCAGACGGTATGGATCGTCTTTTTACTTTCGGCAACGATACAGATTGTTTTTCGACGCGATGAGGAAGAAAGGAAGAATACGTTATGGGCTTGGATTATTAACGTGTTGCTTTACCTGACGTTATTGCCTGTTGTCTTTAAACAGCCTGATACCGGTGATGAAGGCGTGTTCTGGATTTGGACATTTTTTCATAGTCATTATTACCGGATGGGCATTTTGCTGCTGTATTCTTTGCTGCAATTATCCAGCAGTCTGGTGCGTTTGCTGGGCAGGCGTACCAATCCCTCACTCATTCTGGCATCCAGCTTTTTGGTCATCATCTTTATCGGTGCCGGATTGCTGATGCTGCCCAGAGCCACTTATCACGGCATTTCGTGGATAGATGCGCTGTTTACGGCAACCAGTGCCACATGTGTTACCGGATTGGTTTCGGTAGACGTACCGTCTACCTTTACATTGGAAGGGCAGATTATCATTATTCTGCTGATTCAGATAGGAGGGTTGGGAGTTATGACGCTGACAAGTTTTTTTGCCATGTTCTTCATGGGGAACACTTCGCTGTACAATCAACTGGTAGTTGGTGATATGATCAGTTCCAATTCGTTGAATTCTCTTTTGTCCACCTTATTATATATATTAGGTTTTACTTTGGCTATCGAGGGAATCGGTATGGTAGTCATCTGGTTCTCCATTCACGATACACTGGGAATGACATTGCAGGAGGAACTTTATTTTGCGGCTTTCCATTCGGTTTCGGCATTTTGTAATGCCGGATTCTCTACCTTGCCGGGCAACTTAGGCAATCCTGCCGTCATGCAGCAGCACAATCTGCTTTTCATGACCGTATCTTTTCTGATTATTTTGGGAGGAATCGGTTTTCCGATATTGGTCAATCTGAAAGAAACGCTGTTCTACTATCTGCGTTATCTGAAATGGATATGTCTGAGACGCTCTTCCCGTTTTCCGAAACAAGTACATCTGTATAATCTGAATACGCGTATCGTGTTGATTATGACGGCTATTTTGTTGGTCTTTGGCACATTGGCCATCGCACTTTACGAATGGAATCATGCTTTTGCGGGGATGAGTGTAACTGATAAATGGGTACATGCCTTCTTCAATGCTACGTGTCCGCGTACAGCTGGCTTTACAAGTGTGGGACTGACGACCTTGTCTACCCAGACGTTGCTGCTGATGATTGCTCTGATGATAATAGGAGGAGGTACACAGTCTACCGCCGGTGGTGTGAAGATTAATGTTTTTGCTGTAATTCTCTTGAATCTGTGGGCAGTTATACGAGGATCGAACCGGGTAACCATCTTCCATCGTGAACTCTCGGATGACTCTATCCGGCGTTCGAATGCCGTACTTATGCTGTATCTTATTATATTGTTTACTGCTATTTTTATAATGAGTCTGCTTGAACCAGAGGCATCGGTCATGGCACTTACCTTTGAATGTGTATCGGCTTTGAGTACGGTTGGTTCAAGTCTGGACTTGACTCCTGTGCTGGGTACCGCAGGAAAGTCGGTTATCATCCTGCTGATGTTCATCGGTCGTGTGGGAGCATTTACCTTGTTGCTGGGACTGGTTAAACAAGTGAAGAAGCGTAATTACAAATATCCGAGTGATAATATTATAATAAACTGAGATTGCTATGAAATATATCGTAATAGGACTGGGAAACTACGGTGGTATGCTTGCCGAGGAACTTACCGTATTGGGACACGAAGTGATAGGGGTAGACGTGAAAGAGCATCACGTAGACCGGCTGAAGGATAAGATTGCTACAGCTTTTGTGCTCGATGCTACCGATGAGATGGCTTTGTCTGTATTGCCATTAAAGAGTGTTGATGTGGTCATTGTGGCCATCGGCGAAGATCTGGGGGCTTCCGTGCGGGTAGTTTCCTTGCTGAAAAAGAATAAAGTTAAGCATATTTACGCCCGGGCGCTCGACGATGTGCATAAAACGGTGCTTGAGGCATTTTCGCTCGACCGTATTCTTACGCCAGAACAGGATGCTGCCCGTATGCTGGTGCAGTTGCTGGAACTGAATGCTGCCGTGGAACCTTTCCAGATAGATGAGGAGCACTATGTGTTTAAATTCAATGTTCCTGACAAACTGGTAGGATATGGCATCAATGAGTTGCAGTTGGAAAAGGAGTTCGACTTGAAAATCATTTCATTGATACGTGGAAAGAAGGCACAGAACTGTCTGGGCATTTCCATCTTGGAACGGGAAGTTGCCAATGAATTCCCTGAAGATTATGTCATTCAAGCTGAAGATGCGCTGGTTTGCTACGGACTCTATGCCAATTTTATGAAATTCTGGAAATCGATTCGCTGAGAACCGTTGCTGCTGCACTACATTTCTCAGCGGATGTTTCGCTTGTTTAATGCCTGCTGATAGCGGCGGGCATTGGCAAGATGCTCGTTCCAGTTCTTTGCAAAATTATGTGTTCCCGAAAAATCCTCCTTGGCACACATGTAAAGATAGTCGTGCTGCACATAGTTCAATACGCTTTCCAGTCCGTCGATGGAAGGAATACGTATCGGACCGGGAGGCAATCCTTCATGCTTGTAGGTATTGTAAGGACTGTCTACTTCCAGATGCTTGTGCAGGATGCGCTTTAATCCAAACTCCTGCAAGCCGAACTTGACCGTCGGGTCGGCCTGTAAGGGCATACCTGTATGCAGACGGTTGATGTAAAGACCCGCTACCATCGGCTTTTCTGCCTTGTTGGCTGTTTCCTCTTCTACGATGGAAGCCAGTGTAGCTACCTCTTCGGGAGTAAATCCGATACTCTTTGCCTTTTCTATCCTTTCCTTGTTCCAGAAAAGATCGTGTTCCTTTTTCATCCGTTTGATGAAATCTTCAGCACTGATAGTCCAGTACACTTCGTAAGTGTTGGGGATAAAAAGCGAAGGAATCGTGTATTGATTGTATCCTAAACCTGCGCAATAGGCACTGTCGGTCAGTAGTTTGGCAATGGAAGCCGAGTCGGTCATCAGCCGGCGAGATACGGATTTTGCCAGTGCTCCGATGGTACGTACACTGGGTATCGTCAGTCTTACGGGAGTTTGATGGCCACTTTTCAGTCGATGAAAAATGTGCCATGTTTTTTCCGACGGCTCCAGTTTATAGGCTCCTGCATGAATATTGTCGGCATAATTGCTGCATGCAGTCATCAGATGCAACCCGGCAAGGCTGGATGCTTGACAATCTTTTTTCAGTTTCGTATATACAGAGTCGATATTGTCGTCATTATCTATATAGAGATAAGTTGCCTTTTCTATTTTCAGTGGGGTGCTAAATAGTAAGAACGCGCAGGCAATGCTGCCAATGAGCACCAGTAAGACAATGCTGCCGACGATATAAATAGCTTTCTTATTTTTCATTCTTAGTTATTTGAGTGCGGCAAAGATAGCTTATTTCTTCCATACGGACAAAAAGAAAAGGGATAGCATGAAATATTCATGCTATCCCCTAAGAGAGATTCTTATGATTTATTTAGTTCATCAGTTGCGGAATATCAATCCATCACTGCTTCGCTCCACAATAATTGGTTTGCTGCGGTCGACTTCCTGCGACAGAAGTTTCTTCGACAAATCGTTCAGCAAGTAACGCTGGATGGCACGTTTTACCGGACGGGCACCGAACTCCGGATCATATCCGGCAGTAGCGATAAAGTCGATTGCCTGATCGCTCATCTGGAGTGTTACGCCATTGTCTTCCAGCATCTTCTTGATACCGTTGATCTGCAGACGTACGATCTGCTCAATCTGATCCTTGTTCAACGGCTGGAACATGATGATTTCGTCTATACGGTTCAGGAATTCCGGACGGATAGTCTTCTTCAACATATTCATTACCTCTGTCTTTGTTTCTGCTACAACCTGGTCGTGGTTCTGATCATTAATCTTTTCGAACTGACTCTGTATGTATGAGCTTCCCAAATTGGAGGTCATAATGATAATTGTGTTCTTGAAGTTTACCGTACGTCCCTTATTATCAGTCAGACGTCCATCGTCCAATACCTGCAACAAGATGTTGAATACATCCGGATGCGCCTTCTCGATTTCATCGAACAAGACAACTGAGTACGGTTTACGACGGACAGCTTCTGTCAACTGACCACCTTCATCGTAACCAACGTATCCCGGAGGGGCACCAATCAGACGAGAAACGGTATGTTTCTCTTGGTATTCACTCATATCGATACGCGTCATCAGCGATTCATCATCGAACAAGTACTCTGCCAGTGCTTTAGCCAATTCGGTTTTACCAACACCTGTAGTACCTAAGAAGATGAATGAACCAATCGGACGTTTCGGATCTTGCAGTCCCGCACGGCTACGACGTACAGCGTCGGCTACCGCTTCAATTGCTTCATCCTGTCCGATGACACGCTTATGCAGCTCGTCTTCCAGGTGGAGCAACTTGTCACGTTCGCTTTGCAGCATCTTGCTTACCGGTATTCCCGTCCAGCGTGATACTACATCAGCAATATCTTCGGCAGTAACCTCCTCCTTGATCATGGCATTGTCGCCTTGCTTTTTCTTCAAGTCTTCCTGAATACTCTTTATTTCGTTTTCCAAGCTCTGCAACTTGCCATAACGGATTTCGGCTACTTTACCATAGTCGCCTTCACGTTCTGCTTTGTCGGCTTCGAACTTCAGTTGTTCTATTTCCTTCTTGTTCTGCTGAATCTTGTTCACCAGTTGTTTTTCGCTCTCCCATTTAGCCTTGTACGAAGTTTCCTGTTCCTTCAACTCTGCTATTTCTTTGTTCAATTGAGCAAGCTTAGCTTCATCCTTTTCACGTTTGATAGCCTCACGTTCAATTTCGAGCTGTTTCAACCGGCGTTCAATTTCATCCAGTTCTTCCGGCAGTGAGTCACGCTCCATACGAAGCTTGGCTGCGGCTTCATCCATCAAGTCGATGGCCTTATCCGGCAAGAAACGGTCGGTGATGTAACGGTTACTCAATTCTACTGCGGCAATGATGGCTTCGTCTTTGATTCTCACTTGATGGTGATTCTCGTAACGTTCCTTCAAACCACGCAAGATAGAAATAGAACTTGCCGTATCCGGCTCGTCTACCATGACGGTCTGGAATCGTCTTTCGAGCGCCTTATCCTTTTCGAAATATTTTTGATATTCGTCGAGGGTAGTGGCACCGATGCTTCTCAGCTCGCCACGTGCCAAGGCAGGTTTCAAGATGTTTGCAGCATCCATGGCACCTTCACCTTTTCCGGCACCAACCAACGTATGAATTTCATCGATGAACAGAATAATATTTCCGTCCGATTTAGTTACTTCGTTGATAACCGATTTCAATCGTTCCTCAAACTCACCTTTATATTTGGCACCTGCAACCAGTGCACCCATATCGAGTGAGAACAATTGCTTGTTCTTCAGGTTTTCAGGAACATCTCCACGCAGGATTCGCTGTGCCAGTCCTTCTACGATGGCAGTCTTACCGGTACCCGGTTCACCTATCAGGATCGGGTTGTTTTTGGTACGACGGCTCAGGATTTGCAGTACACGACGGATTTCTTCGTCACGACCGATAACCGGGTCCAGCTTGCCGTTACGTGCGGCCTCTATCAGGTTGATGGCATATTTGCTGAGTGACTGGTAGGTATCCTCGCTGGATTGCGAAGTGACATTCTGTCCCTGACGCAGCTCACTGATAGCAGCTCGCAACTCCTTATCCGTAACACCCGCATCTTTCAAGATGGTAGATACGGTGCTTTTTACGTTAAGCAGTGCCAGAATGATAGCTTCCAGCGAAACATATTCATCACCCAACGTTTTAGAAAACTCGACAGCTTTTTGCAATACCTCATTTGCGTCACGGCTCAGGTAAGGTTCGCCGCCTGAAACCTTCGGCAGAGAAGCTATCTGCTTGTCGAGTACGGTTTCAATCTGCTGACCGTTGACACCGAGTTTCTGGAAAATGAAGTTGGTTACATTTTCTCCGACCTTCAGCACCCCTGCCAGCAAATGCTCCGGCTCGATAGCTTGCTGCCCGCGGCTCTGTACCAGATTCACCGCTTGCTGCACAGCCTCTTGCGATTTGATTGTAAAGTTGTTAAAGTTCATATATTGTTCTCCTTTCTTATTTTTCTATGTTTTTTGAAATACACTTTCTATCAGACAAACTTCTTGCCATCGCCATAAAATGTTTATTATATGCCTAAATGTCAGGGTGTTAGCATATTTTACTGCAATATTGTCCGAAGGCATACCAAAATGTCAGGAAAGTTTTTATTATCTTTATCGCCATAAACTTAGATATATGGAAAAGAAGATACCGTTTGCCCCTGTTGTGATGCTGATAGATGCCACCTATCTGGATAGAGTAGGCTGTGACATGACCGCTCATTTCGCTCCTATCGTCAACCGTGAGTTGCCGAAAGCCGATTTGGCCAATTTGCTGGAATGCCTGGCTCTGGATGCAGGAATCCAGTCGGGAGAAAATGAAATACAAGTGATTTTTATTTATGAGGCAGGAAAAGAGAAAATGAACTTCTGTACACCTTCCTCGTTCGGTAAGGAACTTCATAATGTAGCCTTCAAGAGTCAGCTGGGAGAGTTCTCCTTGTACGCTTTCCAGCCTTCCGACATGGCAACGTGTGAAGACTTGTTCCTTGAGTCACTTCAGTTGGCTGGCGAGTCGAAGGATGTCCGTCGTTTTATTATCGTACCCGATGAAGAAGGATACGGTAAGCGGATAGGTGACTATATAAATAAGGTGAAAGGGAAGGAAAGCATTACTGTTTTCGGTATGAATCCTCCTGCCTACGAAGGCGATTACTCATTCGAAATGTTGGGATTTCCCGTTCTTCAGTCGTTGGGAGTCCGTGCGGAGGAACTGTAAATGTCCGATTTCCGTCTGAAAGTATTCTACAGTGTGGCGAAAAACCTGAGCTTTACCAAAGCTTCTCAGGAGTTGTTCGTCAGCCAGCCCGCCATAACCAAGCACATACGCGAGCTGGAAAGCTTGTATCAGACCCGTTTGTTCAACCGGCTTGGCAACAAAATTTCGCTGACCGAGTCGGGCTACGTGTTGCTGGAGCATTGCGAACGCATCCTTTCCGAATACCGTAAGCTGGAGTATGACATGCACTTGCTGCACAATGAATACAACGGTCAGCTTCGTCTGGGAGCAAGTACTACGATAGCCCAGTACGTGCTTCCGCCCATTCTTGCCGGGTTTACGGAGAAATATCCCAAGATTACCGTTTCGCTTATCGATACCAATTCGCGCAACATCGAACAGGCGTTACAGGAACACGATATTGACTTGGGTATGGTAGAGGGAGTATTCCGCCTGCCCAACCTGAAATATGAACCTTTCCTTCACGACGAACTGGTTCCGGTAGTCTGTGCTTCGTCGCCACTGGCTGCCAAAGATTCGCTTACCCTCGACGAACTGAGAGAAATTCCTTTGGTGCTTCGCGAAAGAGGTTCGGGCACGCTCGATGCCATCGAAATGGCTCTTTCCGAGCAAGGACTGAAACTTTCGTCGATGAATGTCCGGTTACATCTGGGAAGTACCGAAAGCATCAAGCAGTTTTTAAGAAACAGTTCCACGATGGGAATCATATCACTGCAGGCCATTCTGCGTGAACTGCGTGACGGAGAGTTCAAGATAATCGATGTAAACGGGCTGCAAATTAAGCGACATTTCTGTTTCGTATATTTACAGGGACAGGAAGAAGCCTCGTCTACCAACTTTATGCGTTTTGTACAGAATTACTTGGAAAACTGTAAGAATGCAGGCGATATCATTGGTAAGATGATGATAGCGCACTGAGGCAAGCAGTTTAGAATAAAAAGAAGCCCCGGTATGTACCCCGACTGCCAGAAGCAGACAAGGAACATGCCGGGGCTTGTTGCGATATATTTATTTTTACATGAATGCAGGAACCAGGTATTTAGTAAGCAGATAACCGCCGCCTACCAGCCAGATGTACAGCAAGCCTGCCAGCAAGAACGGCTTGGCACCAGCCTGTTTGAACTTTTCGATGCTGGTATCTGTACCAAGAGCGGTCATGGCCATCGTCAGCATGAAAGTATCAATATATTCGATTGCTCCGTTCAGTGGAATATCTTTTACACTGTCTACGCCCAGAACGTATTGCAAAAGTGAGTTCACACAGATAATTCCAATAAATCCAAAGGCAAACCAGGGGATGGTAATTTTACTCTTTTCAGCCTTTTCGCCGTTTGCACTGCTCTTGCGTTTTGCCAGTGCGAAGCTCATGATAACCAAGACCGGAGCAAGCATCATGACACGGATCATCTTGGTAATGGTAGCAGTTCCGGCAATTCCCAGAGCATCTGTCGGGTCCATAGCATTACCGGCTCCGGCTACGTGTGCTACTTCGTGCAGGGTACTTCCCGTATAGATGGCTACACCCATGTTGTCCAGTCCGTCCAATATTCCGGCACGATACATGATAGGATAGAGGAACATGGAGATTGTTCCGAAAATGACTACCGTAGATACAGCGATGGCAGTCTTGTGACCTTCACATTTCACTACAGGTTCTGCACCCAGTACGGCAGCAGCACCACAGATAGCACTACCTGTTGCAGTCATCAGTGAAGTATCTTTATCCATTTTCATGATACGTCCCAGCCAGATTCCCAGGAAAATGGTACCTACTACAATGATAGTATCTATTATAACCGCAGGTAGTCCTACAGCAGCCACCTGTGTAAGAGTCAGTCGGAAACCGTATAAAACGATACCCGCACGCAGAATTTGCTTGGTACAGAACTTGATACCCGGCACCCATGTTTCGGGCAGATGGTTTCTCAAGCTGTTGGCATATAGCATACCCAAGATGATACCTACAATCAGCGGACTGAATGACAGACTTTTTACAAACGGAATTTCGGCAATATAAAATGCCGCAAATGAGAACAATGCAATCAACAAGATACCATGAATGGTATTTCCTCTGTTTCCTTTTTCGAACATCGTATAATAATTGTTTTAGTGATTAATTTCTTTTTCCGCTGCAAAGGTAAGTTATTATATAGTACAAACCTATTGAAAAATATTTATCTGTTATAACTAAAGGTAATAGCTTGTAGGAAAATGATTCAGCCTTTTCACTCTTTTGTCTGCTACGGTTAAGAATAGCCGGGCAGGAAGGAGCGAAAAGGCTGAGGAAAATGAAAAAAAAGAATAAGAGCTTCTTCTGAAAGTTTGTACAAAGATTTTTATGTTTTGTACAAAAACGCTAAAAATTTGTACAAATTTCATCAGAAACCTGAGGAGATTTCGGTGTATATCTCTGGACATGTTGCAGGCTGGCTGCACATGTTTTATTATAGCTTACAGAACAATGATACGAAGAAGGGCACGCTCATGTCTATCAGTATGCCGTGGAAGATGGCTACCGGCATCATATCCTTACCCGAGTAACGGGTAATCATGGGCAAAACCACATCCATCGAGTTGACTCCGGCAGCGGAAATAGGTGCCAGCTTGCCGAAATACTTGCACAATAGCGGAGTTCCGAGCAAAGCCATCATCTCGCGGAAGATGTTAGACAGCAGAGCAATCGTACCCAGTTCCGTTGCCAACTGAAGTCCGAGGGAAGGTTCCTTGAACTGCGTGATCAGGATAGACGAGAGCGAATAGTAGGCAAATCCGCTGCCCACCGCCATGCAGTCGAATATACTCCAGCGTGAAAGCAGTACACTGGCAAGTGCGGAAAAAAGCAGTGTGCCGCAAATGGTAGCCAGAGGAATGAGCAAATACTTCAACCGGAGGTCGGCTATAATGTGTTTCAGTTCCTTGCTTGAACCGATACTTAGTCCCACCTGTAGCATCAGAGCATATAAAATGTATAAAGTCAGGTTGCTCTGCTTCATATCGAACGGAAGCCATTCGGTCAGTCCCAGTATGCAACCTGCCACGAAGAACAGCAATACGATAATACTTCCTTTCATTGTTTGCCTCCTTTCTTGAAAAACAGTTTCAGCACCATCCACGATGCCAGAATGCTTCCGCAAGTAGCCGAAACAGCCAGAATGGCAGCCTGCCAGCCGAATGTAGCCAGATTGTTGATGATTAATTCGTTCGAGCCGACCGATATTCCCAAAAGGAACAGTAGCAGGAAAATGGTCAGTGAGATCGTTTTTTCTGTCTTTTGCAGAAAGGCAATATTTCTGAACAGATATCCCACAGCGATACCTGTCAACATAAATCCGATAATAGAAAACATATATTACGCAATTATGAGGTTAAAACTGATTTAGTCATTCAAGTTTCAAGCCGCCAGACGCGGCGACGCCTCATAGAAATCCGCTGAACCAATGTATGTGTACGACGCGATAACCGTTGCACACTGGTTCGTGCAGCAGGAGTTTAACGGGAGTATGTGTCGCTTTTACATTCATGGGTTATTGATGTTTTGATGCGGCAAAGGTAATGTGCTTTTGTATATTTACCAAATTTTTATGCAAAAAAAGATGGGAGGATACTTGAGATTCGTCGCAAGCAGGAGATAATGACGTTGTTTTTCTGCCGGTTCCTGCCTGCAACGTATCTACTACAGCACCCTCTGTGAGGCAGGATTGCCGCCAAGAGGAAGAACAGATGCTGCCGGATGCTTTCCGTTGCCGGTTGTTCAGTCGTAGAAGGATAAATTCCAGAACCATTCAAGTTACGATTTCATCCATTATCCAGTCATCACATTATCGCAAAGAGTGCAGCCTGCCATCCATAGTGCCAGGTTGCTTGTCATCGATTTATTTAGTCCTATTGAAAATTTTGCATAATAAAAAGAGTAAAAGCAAAGTGGTAAATGTGACGGTCTTTTTCCAGCTTTGATAAGAAAACGTATACGAAAAGATGCCCGATAGCAATACCCATTTACACAAAGGTAAGCAAAATCGGGATGTATCAAAAATAAATGCTGTATATTTGTGGAGAAAAAACAGACATTAACATGATACGAAATACATTGTTGACGCTTGCACTGGGAATGAGTCTCGGCGTGCAGGCTCAAAAAAATGTGGGAGCAGAGTTTCGTTCTCCTTTCGATTTTCCATTGTTGCTGAGCGCAAATTTCGGAGAACTGCGTCCCAATCATTTTCATAACGGACTGGATATTAAGACACAGGGAGTGACGGGGAAACCGATTCACAGTGTAGCCGACGGTTATGTGTCGCGCATTATGGTATTGCACGGCGGATACGGACAGGCTATCTTTGTGACGCATCCTAACGGATATACTTCGGTTTACGGTCATGTGGTATCGTTTGCTCCGAAAGTACAGGAGTATGTACGTGCATATCAGTACGAACACGAAACTTTTGTGTGCGACTTGCATCCCGAACCGGGGCTGCTTCCGGTGAAGGCAGGCGATATTATAGCCATGAGTGGCAATGAGGGTGCTTCGGCAGGACCTCACCTGCATCTGGAGCTCCGCCGGAATGATAATGGGGATTATGTGGACCCGATGCCGTTTTTCCGGCAGTATCTGAAAGATACCAAGGCTCCTGTCGGCAGTCTGGTGGGGATTTATCCGGTCAGAGGCAAGGGAGTGGTAAATGGCTCTTCTACGAAAAAGCTGGTTGCTGTAGGAGCATTGAATCAGCGGTTCACTGCCTGGGGACAGATTTATACGGGTATCAGTGCGAAGGATTACATGGACGGAACGTCCAATTTTTATGGAGTTCACTCGGTAACCTTGTATGTCGATTCTGTAAAGGTGTTCAACAGTACTACCGATGAGGTGTCGTCTGATGAAAACCGCATGATAAACGGGTTTACCGACTATGATGAGCTGATGCGTACCAACCGTCTTATCATGCGTTCGTATAAACTGCCGGGCAATAAATTGCGCTTGCTGGAAACGGGTCCCGACCGCGGTCTGGTAACAATCGACGAGGAACGTGACTATCATTTCTGTTACGTGCTGGAGGATAATTTCGGCAATAAGCGCCGATATAAGTTTACGGTTCGTGGCAAGAAACAGGAGATTCCTCCCTACACACCCAAGGCAAACAAGATGTTGTACTGGAACAAGACGAATGTAATTCAGGAGCCGGGTATGGAACTGGTGGTGCCGAAGGGAATGGTATACGACGACGCTGAACTGCGGACGAGGGTAAGTGGTGACAGCAGCGACATTTCTTTCGATTATGTACTCGATATCGGACGTACGCCCTTGCACAGCTTCTGCGATTTGTCTATCGGAGTACGTCATCTGCCTGTAGCCGATACCACAAAATATTACATTGTCCAGAAGGCCGGAAAGTGGCGGGCTTCTGCAGGTGGCAAGTATCAGAACGGATGGGTAAAGACAAAAGTCAGAACGCTGGGCACGTTTGCCGTGGCTGTCGATACGGTTTCTCCGCAGGTGACTCCTTTGGGGCTGGGAAGCTGGCGGACAAGCCGGAACATTCGCTTTAAGGTGAGCGACGGTCAGACGGGTATTCAAAGCTATAAGGTGTATGTGGATGGCAATTTTGTGCTTTTCGGACTGAAAAAAGGTATTCTTGTCATTCAGGATCCGGGGCGTATAAAGAAAGGTGTGCCTCATAAGCTGGAAGTGGTTGTGACTGACAATTGTGGCAATGAAACGCGGAAACAATATAAATTCTAAATACGTATGATGAAAAAACTAATGTTGGCAGTCTGCCTTCTGGCGGCTGTGTGTGTAAACGGTTGGGCGTGTACCAACTTGATTGTCGGTAAGAAAGCCTCTGCCGACGGTTCTGTAATCGTATCCTATTCGGCCGATTCGTACGGTATGTTCGGGTACTTGTGTCATTATCCGGCTGCTGTACATGCATCGGGTACTATGCGTAATATTTACGAATGGGACACGGGTAAGTATCTGGGACAGATAAAGGAGGCCAAGCAGACGTATAATGTAATAGGAAACATGAATGAGTTTCAGGTAACTATCGGAGAAACGACTTTTGGTGGTCGTCCGGAACTGGTTGATACAACCGGAGTGATGGATTACGGAAGCTTGATTTATGTGGCTTTGCAGCGTTCACGTACAGCAAAAGAGGCTATCAAGGTAATGACCGACCTCGTAAAAGAGTATGGTTATTACAGTAGTGGTGAGTCGTTTACCATTGCCGATCCGAACGAGGCCTGGATTATGGAAATGATTGGTAAGGGCCCCGGAGTGAAAGGTGCCGTATGGGTGGCTGTCCGTATTCCGGATGATTGCATCGCGGCGCACGCAAATCAGAGCCGCATCCATAAGTTTGATATGAACGACAAGGATAATTGTCTGTATTCTCCGGACGTGATTTCGTTTGCCCGCGAGAAAGGTTACTTTGATGGCGTAAACAAGGACTTTAGTTTTGCAGATGCTTACTGTCCGCTCGACTTCAGTGGCTTGCGTGCTTGCGAGGCTCGTGTCTGGAGTTATTATAATATGTTCAGCAAGGTGACAGGTCAGGCTTATCTTTCGTATATACAAGGTGAAAGCAAGGAGCCGATGCCGCTTTATGTAAAGCCCGACCGTAAGATTTCTGTTCGCGACATTCAGTATGCTATGCGTGATCATTATGAAGGTACTCCGCTTGATATTACCAACGATATGGGTGCAGGAGCTTTTCAGATGCCTTACCGTTTGTCGCCGTTGACCTTCGAGGTAGATGGAAAGACTTATTTCAACGAACGTCCTATTTCAACTCAGCAGAGTGGTTTTGTCTTTGTGGCTCAGATGCGTTCTACTATGCCCGATGCAATCGGCGGCGTTCTTTGGTTCGGACTGGACGATGCAAACATGACGGTCTTTACTCCGGTATATTGCAATACCGACAAGGTTCCGGCTTCTTATGCCGAAGGTGAAGGTGATTGTGTGACATTCTCGTGGAACTCTGCTTTCTGGATTTATAACTGGGTGGCTGACATGATCCGTCCTCGCTACAGTCTGATGGTAGACGATATGCGTACGGTTCAGAATTCGCTGGAAGACATGTATGCCAATGCTCAGGAAGGTGTGGAAAGTACAGCCATGAAACTGTATGCGCAAGATCCGCAGAAGGCAAAAGATTTTCTGACCAACTATACGGGTATGGCTGCTCAGACTGCTGTAGACAGTTGGAAGAAATTGGGTGAGTTTCTGATTGTCCGTTATAACGACGGTGTAGTGAAACGAGTAAAAGACGGTAAGATTGTTCGTCCGGAAACAGGAAATACAGCTCCTCTCGACCGCCCGGGTTATCCACAGGAATTCTTGAAAGAGGTAGTTAAGGCTACAGGAGATCGTTATTTGGTGAAATAAAAAAGCTAAAATAGCAGGAAGTATACAAGTAGAACAGCCGTTGAAGGAATAAGCCTGCTATATTCTTTTTTGATAAACGTTGAAAGGGCTGTTCATTTTCCCCTATAAATAGTGATAGTAGAATCATTATTTATGGGGGTATTTTGTTTCTTTCAATTACGTACTTTTGTAAAGAAAGGTTTAAGTTTACAATAAAGCTATAAATAAAAGGCTATGTAAGCGTAAGTGGAAAAGTGAAATGTAAAAAAATATTATACTATAATTTAAAATTGTTTTTTATTTAGAGATGGGGCACAAGCGCGTTGTGCAAGTTTGGATAGGATACATCGTGAAGATGTATCCTATCTTTTTTATGCAAAATGTCTTTATGTGATGGGTACCTTTCAGGCGGGAAAACGCATATGAATGATTGTCCCTTTTCCTAAAGTAGATTCAATTTTACATTCTCCTTGTAATTTGTAGCTGCGTTCTTTTATAGTCTTTAAGCCCAATCCCGAGGTTAGAATATTGGGGGATAAAGACGTATCGAAACCTTTGCCGTCGTCTTCGATGACTATTTCCACTTCGTTTTGGTCATAACCTACGGTGAGGTACATGTTTCTTGCATTGGCATGTTTGATGATGTTGGAGATAATTTCTTGTAAGATTCTGTATATTTCTACTATGTTTTCGGATGGTATAGTCAGATTCATTATATCATCCGATATGTAAGGGTGTATTGTAAGAGTATTTAATGTATTCAGTTTTTCAATATATAAATTGAACATCTGGTATAGACTGATGTTGCTGAAGTTAGGAGCCGATAGTTGATGTGATATATTGCGTACGTTTTCTCGTATCTCTCCCAGTTGCGTTGCCAGACGGCCGGCGCTTGTTTGTTTCAATTGCATTTCTATTGCCAGCAATTCATTGCATACATCGTTATGGAGTTCTTTCGAGATGTGTTCGTTGCTGTCTTCCAGTCCTTTCAGATATTGGTCGGTCATTTTTTTATTCATTTCTCCAATGAGCAGTTTGCTTTGTGCTTCTTTGTTCTTTAATTCTTTTTCCAGTTCCGAGTGCTTGAGCTTAAGGGCAACTTTTCTTTTTTGGAGACTGATAATGATGATGACGGATAATAGTACAATTAGTACGAGTATGCTGGAAATAATATAAGTGCGTGTCTGGTAGGCAGCCTTATTTTTTGCCTGTTCGGCATTAAGGCTGATAATCTTCAGGTCCTTTTCTTTGGTTTCCAGTTCGGCTTCGAATCCGGCCAAGCGGTTATGAAAACTCTTGTGCTGTATCTTTTGTTCTGTTTCGTATGCTTCGAGAGCTAACTGGTAGGACGTCTGCGGATGATTTCTTTTCGATTCTATCTCTGCCAGGGCAAGAAGTGATTTCGTCAGCATTATGCTGGGATTCTTTCTGTAAAAGGCTAATGCCTTCGATAGATAGTTATGAGCCTGTTGCAAAGAATCGGTAGCTTGGAAAAGCATGTAGCCATACAGATAATCGAGGTTGGCTATGTTGTATTCATTTTGGGTCTGCTTTTTATAGCTTATAGCTTTTTGATAATAACGGATAGCCGAGCGGGAGTCGCCTGTATCATAAAGAGCTTTAGCATAGTTGGTGTATACATAAAGTTTCAATCCAGCCGGCATGTTCTCTTGCAAAAGTTTTGTTGCCAGTTGCAAACTGTCGAGTGCATTGTGATAATATTCTCCGTTTGTCAGCAGAATGGCATGATTGCACAGGTAGCTTATCTTGTTGATTTGATTATTGAATGCAAGTGTATCTGTTTGTGGATATGAAAATATTTTTCGTGAGAAGGTGATAGCTTGTTGAGTTTCTTCCAGTTCGTTGTATAGTGTGGCTATGTTGCTGATAATAATGGCAGACAGATTGTAGTCCTTCTGATATTCTGTTATTTTCAGCGCTTCTTTGTACATCAGAATTGCCTTGTCGAGCATGAATAAGTTTTTGTGTATTACTCCCGACAAATTGTACGATTCGGCCAGACGTGCGGTATCTTTGATTTGAACAAACAGGTCAATTGCTTCATCTGTAAACTTCCTGGCTTCGTAAAGTTTATTGCTTGACCATAGTCCATAGGCTATTTCATAAGTCGCTATGCCTTCCGACTGCTGTATTTGTTTTCGTGTTTCGGAAGAATATTTTCTATCTTTCAGGCGTATGGCTTCTTCTCTGGCATCTTTAAGAATGGAATATGCTTTGGTATAATCTCTTTTGGAGTTGAGATAAGTTGCATAGGTAATATTCAGGTCTAATGCAGATACAGGATCATTGCTATAGTTTATTTGCCGGCATGCAAGAGAATATATGGAATCCATTCGGTAAAAATCTCCTTCGTCTCCATATTGTTGTATTTGCTTGGTGAAGTCGAAGTCATTCGCAATAATATGTCCTGCAAAAGCAATTAAAAACGTGATAAATATAAATCTTCTCATGCTGTAATCCATCCTTTAATGAAAGCCAGGCGCATAAGATGTGAAACATTGATCGCACCGCTTTTTAATAATATATTCTTGCGCATTGTATCAATCGTACTCTTGCTGAGATTTAGTTTTTGTGCGATCTCTTCGGAGGTGTATCCACAAGACAACATATTGATAATCTCTTTTTCACGTGGACTCGGAGTATAAGTAATTGAATCCATTACGGAGTGATCTCCTATAAGCGACAATGTAATGTTTAAGGCTGTCGGAGAATAATATTTGTTTTTTGTCGATAAAATAGTATCGATGGCCTTTTTCACTTCATCTGTATCGTCGTTTTTGGTAACAATACCGGCAACTTCTTTTTTTATAAGAAGCTTTATGATCCAGAATTCTGTGTGCATTGTATAAATCAATACAGGAGTCTGAGGTATTTTCTTTTGCAGATAGGGGAGCAGTTCCAATACGGTTTTGTCTTGCAATTCGTAGTCTGCAATTAGGAGATCAAGTGGATTATTGTCTATATAATTGTATAATTCAGAATAATGTTTACCTATTGTAATTTTATATTTATTGTCGAGAGTCAGCAGTTTGGCTAACCCTTCCGCAATAATAGGATGGTCATCTAAAATGTAAATATGTTCTTGCATACTAAGGTACTTGTTGTTAAAAAGATTTGTTCTTGTTTTTCTCTGTTACAAATATGGTTAATTTATATTTTTAATGCAAATTATTCTTCTCTTTTTGATAGCATATTCCTTTTTGTTTTGTATGGATTATACAGTTGCCGAATGTTATAAATTTTCTTGATTTATAGATCGTTTCAAGTTTGTCAGGGATTTTTTTTCTTGGATCAATAAAAGTTCTGCCAAGGCAAAAATACTTTGTTCGTAAATGGTTCGGAAAGTAGATAAAGAGAGGATGTATAAGAATTTTGTATTTTTACTTGGTGTAACGACAAATAACAATAATTCGGCTGAGAAGGCTTGTTTTTTGCAAAAAATAATTAGGATAATTAGAACGAATCTTTTATTTTTGTTTCGCTAATACATAAATGAGAAAACATCAATAATTATATAAAGATTATAAAATCATGGAAAACGAAGAATTGATTAAATTGTGTTCTGACAAAGCTCAGAAGTGGTTAACTCCGGCTTATGATGCAGAAACTCAGGCCGAAGTAAAGCGTATGTTGGAAAATCCTGATAAAACAGAATTGATAGAAGCTTTTTATAAAGACCTTGAATTCGGTACAGGTGGTTTGCGTGGCATCATGGGTGTAGGTTCAAACCGTATGAATATTTACACTGTTGGTGCGGCTACTCAGGGATTGTCTAACTATTTGAATAAGTGCTTTGCCGGCAAAAAAGATATTTCTGTAGTTGTTGGTCATGACTGTCGTAACAACAGTCGTCTGTTTGCCGAAATTTCTGCGAATATCTTCTCTGCAAACGGAATTAAGGTTTATTTGTTCGAAGACATGCGTCCTACTCCAGAGATGTCATTTGCTATTCGTCATTTGGGATGCCAGAGCGGTATTATTCTTACAGCTTCTCACAATCCGAAAGAATATAACGGTTATAAGGCATATTGGGACGATGGAGCTCAGGTTCTTGCCCCGCATGATAAAGGTATTATTGAGGAAGTAAACAAGGTTGCTTCTGCATCTGATATTAAATTCGAAGGCAATAAGGAGCTGATTCAGATTATCGGTAAGGAAATTGATGATGAATACTTGCGTCAGGTTCATACTATTTCCATCGATCCGGAAGTAATCAAACGTCAGAAAGACTTGAAGATTGTTTATACTCCTATCCACGGAACTGGTATGATGCTGATTCCGCAGTCACTGAAGTTGTGGGGATTCGAAAATGTTCATTGCGTTCCTGAACAGATGGTCAAGAGTGGTGATTTCCCGACAGTCGTTTCTCCGAACCCGGAAAATGCAGAAGCTTTGACATTGGCTATCAAGCTTGCTAAAGAAATTGATGCGGATATCGTCATGGCTTCCGACCCTGATGCCGACCGTGTAGGTATGGCTTGTAAGAATGACAAGGGTGAATGGGTATTGATTAACGGTAATCAGACTTGTTTGATCTTCTTGTATTACATTATCAAGAACCGTATTGCAATGGGTAAGATGAAGGGTAACGAATTTGTTGTAAAGACAATTGTTACTACTGAACTGATAAAATCGGTTGCTGATAAGAATCATATCAAGATGTACGACTGCTATACTGGATTCAAATGGATTGCTCGTGAGATTCGTTTGCGTGAAGGTAAAGAACAATATATCGGCGGTGGTGAAGAAAGCTACGGATTCCTTGCAGAAGATTTTGTACGCGATAAAGATGCAGTTTCTGCATGTTCTTTGCTTGCTGAAATTTGTGCATGGGCAAAAGACCAAGGCAAAACACTGTATGATATCTTGATGGAAATCTATGTAGAATACGGATTCTCTAAGGAAGTTACAGTGAACGTTGTAAAACCGGGTAAGAGTGGAGCCGATGAAATTAAGGCTATGATGGAAAACTTCCGCGCTTGTCCTCCGAAAGAACTGGGTGGATCGGAAGTTGTATTGGTTAAAGATTACAAGACTCTGAAAGCTACAGACAATAAGGGTAATGTAACCGATTTGAATATGCCGGAACCATCGAATGTACTTCAGTTCTTTACAGCTGATGGAACAAAGGTTTCTGTACGTCCGTCAGGAACAGAGCCGAAGATTAAATTCTACATGGAAATTAAAGGTGAGATGGGTTGCCCGAAATGTTTTGCAGGAGCTGATGCTGAAGCAACAGAAAAGGTAGAAGCAGTCAAGAAATCTTTGGGTATCTAAAAGCAGAAATTTTTGCATCATAATTTAAAATCCGGTGGGCTTTAATGAAAAGTCCACCGGATTTTTTTGTCTATTCTTCCGGATAATCGGCATAAAGCAGATATCTTTTTCTCATAATTTTGTATTTCTCCAGATCATCTTTCCATGCAGAGCGAATTTGCTGTTCTGTTTTCCCTTGCAGAATATCCTGTCGGACCTGCCCGGTTCCCATCAGAAGGTCAAACCATTTAGGACGGGTGAAGAATGACTTTTCGGCATCAGGCATACAGGCTTGATAAGCTTTGTAGAATTGGAGTACATATTGCAACGAAAATCCTTGCGGTATTTGGGAAGAAGTACGGAGGTCTATCCCGTAGCAGTTTATGTTTTTGTGCAGCGGATTCTTGTCTGAGCCCTTCAAAGAACGTGGCTTGAAGCAGAAACTGAACGTCTGCCGGGTAAAGGGACTGCCTATTACCTGAAAAGGCCATTCTGTTCCTCTGCCGACACTCACAGAGGTTCCTTCGAAAGGACAGAGGGACGGATAAAGTGCGATGGCCTGGTCGTTGGGCAGGTTGGGTGAGGGTTTTACCGGAAGTGAATAAGGCTGGCCGTGTTTCCAGTTTTCTACTGTAATGACTTTCAACTGGCATTGAAGGCCCTTTCCCAGCCATCCTTCTCCATTAATCATTTGTGCCAGCTCGCCTATTGTGCATCCGTGCAGGACAGGTATTGGAAACATTCCCACAAAGCTCTTGTATTTCAGGTTGAGTACCGGACCGTCTACATAGTCGCAGGGGTTAGGACGATCCAGCACGATCAGCTCTTTCCGGTTTTCGGCACACGCTTGCATTACATAAAACATCGTACTGATATAAGTATAAAATCGCGCTCCGACGTCTTGCATGTCGAAGATAACAATATCAGTTTGGCTCAGTTGTGCTGGCTGAGGCTTTTTTTGTGTGCCATACAGAGAGATGATAGGAACATGTGTGCGTGTATCCTTGCCGTTTCGTACCGTTTCTCCTGCATCAGCATCTCCACGGAAGCCATGCTCGGGGGCGAAAACCTGCACAATGTGTATGCCACTGTTATACAATGTGTCGAGCAGATGCACACCATTTACCAGAGAAGTATGGTTTACTACCAGTGATATCTGCTTGTCTTTTAGCATAGGAAGCAACTGTTCCATCTTGTCGGCGCCGTTACGAACCTGTGCTGATGCCTGCACGACTGTCAGCAGCCAGCAAACGAATAAAGTAATATATTTCATGTGGGACAAATAATTTTTTCGTACCTTTGTTTCATACAAAGGTAATAATAAAAGAAAAAATCCATGAATCCACTGGCATTAATAGATAAGTATTATCCTGAAGACAACGAATTGAAGCATATTTTGCTGGTACATAGCCGTTCGGTAGCCGATAAGGCTCTTGCGCTGGCGAAGAAACATCCCGAACTGAATTTAGACTTGCAGTTTATAGAAGAAGCAGCCATGCTTCACGATATCGGAATATTTCGGACCGATGCAGAAGGTATCTGTTGCTTTGGAAAGTATCCTTATATCTGTCATGGCTACTTGGGAGCCGAACTTGTTCGTCAGGAAGGGTTTCCGAAACATGCATTAGTCTGCGAACGTCACACCGGTGCCGGATTATCCTTGCAGGATATCATACGTCAGGACTTGCCTGTTCCTCACAGAGAAATGATGCCTGTCAGTCTGGAGGAACAAATCATTTGTTTTGCCGACAAGTTCTTTTCCAAGACCAAGCTCGACCGTGAGAAGAGTATCGACAAGGCGCGCAAGAGTGTTGCCCGTTATGGTGAAGAAGGCGGTAAACGTTTTGACCACTGGTGTAAACTCTTTTTATAGTCTTAAAAAATACATTAAAATCTGTGGCTCTTGTGTTTATTTGCGAGAGAATGCTTACTTTTGCACCGCATTGCGTAAAAGATTGATGAATGGCGTCATTTAAAAAAGCTACATATTTATTGTTTGTTCTGTTCTTTTTGGGATTTTTTTTCTCTCTGTATGCTGAAACGCAGCGTGTCAGAGGAAAGAGAATGAGAGGAAACAGAACGGAAGCTCATGCCGATTCGCTGGCGGTCGATTCACTTAAAGGCGATTCACTGCATATGGACTCGCTGGCCGTAGATTCTGTTGGTGCAGATTCGCTGGCCCTTGATACTACTTCTAAGAAACAACCTCTGGATGCACCTGTAATTTACGAGGCTTCCGATTCCATCGTTTTTACCAAAGGAGGTTTTGCTCATCTGTATGGTGATGGTAAAGTCAATTATCAAAACATTGAGTTGACTTCTGCTCTGATAACCATGAATATGGACAGCAGTACGGTCTATGCCCGTGGTGTTGCTGATACGACTGGTGTAGAGCAGGGAACTCCTGTCTTTAAGGATGGAGAAACACCCTACGAATCGAAGACAATGCGTTATAATTTCAAGACTAAGAAGGGATTTATCAATAACATTGTAACGCAGCAGGGTGAAGGATACGTAACCAGTGAGAATGCCAAAAAGGGAGCAGATGATGAAATTTACATGACTCAGGGTAAATATACTACCTGCGACAACAAGGAACACCCGCACTTTTATTTGAAATTGTCTATGGCCAAGGTACGTCCAAAGAAGGATGTTGTATTCGGGCCTGCCCAGCTTGTAGTAGAAGATGTCCCTCTTCCGATAGCCGTTCCATTCGGATTTTTCCCGTTCAGCAGCAGTTATTCTTCAGGTTTCATCATGCCTACGTATGGTGACGAAATGAATCGTGGTTTTTATCTGCGTGATGGTGGATATTATTTTGCCATCAACGATAGGGTAGACTTGAAAGTGCTGGGAGAAATCTATACAAAAGGTTCATGGGGACTGTCGGCTGCTTCCAATTATAATAAGCGTTATAAGTATAGTGGCTATTTTAATGCCAGTTATCTGGTGACAAAGACGGGAGAAAAGAACATGCCCGATTATGCGGTTTCTAAAGATTTCCGTATACAGTGGAGTCACCGTCAGGATTCGAAAGCAAGTCCGAACAGTTCTTTCTCGGCCAGTGTAAACTTTGCAACCAGTAGTTACGACCGTTCGAGCTTGAGTTCATTGTACGACCCTTCTGCTTATAGTAACAACACAAAGGCGTCAAGTATCAGTTATTCTCGAAATTTTCCGGAAATTGGCCTGAATATTTCGAGTACGTTTAATATTACTCAGAATACGAGGGACTCTTCTGTCAATATGACTTTGCCTGACCTGAATATTTCTTTGAGCCGTATTTATCCGTTCAAGCGCAAGAAAGCAGCCGGCGACGAACGCTGGTATGAAAAGATTTCTTTCCAGTATACAGGTGCTTTGACAAACAGTGTTGATACAAAGGATAATCTGCTTTTTAAGACTCCTTTCTCGAAATGGAAGACAGGTATGAAGCATACTATTCCGGTTGAGGCTACATTCAGCTTGTTTAAATACATCAATATTACTCCTTCGTTCAACTATACCGAACGCTGGTATACGCGTAAAGTCATGCAGAGTTATGATGAAAAAACGCACGAAGTGGTAAAGGATACTATCAACGGGTTCAATCGTGTATACGATTATAATATGGCCGTTTCGATGAATACAAAGCTGTATGGTATGTATAAGCCTTTGTTTATGAAGAGCAAGGAGATTGTGATTCGTCACGTCGTAACTCCGTCGGTCAGCTATACATATACGCCGGACTTCGGTAAGTCGCGTTACGGCTATTACGAAACGTACACCTATACCGACGAAAACGGTGAGGTCCGCATGGCAGAGTATTCGCCCTATGAAGGTGCTCCTTACAGCTATCCGGGTAAAGGTGTGTCACAGAATGTCAGCTTCTCGCTGAAGAATAATCTGGAAATGAAGATGGCTTCCGATAAGGATACAACGGGTTACAAGAAGATCAGTCTGATTGATGACTTGAGCGGAAGCTTGTCGTACGATATTGCTCAGAAGCGGTGGAGTAATCTTTCGCTGACGGCTCGTCTGAAGTTGACCAAGAATTATACGTTCAACATGAATGCAACGTTTGCAACTTATGCCTATAAGTTCGACGAAAATGGTAATGTAGTCGAAAGTGACCGTACAGAATGGTCGTACGGACGTTTCGGACGATTCCAGGGATATAGCGGTTCTTTCTCGTATACATTGAATAATGATACCTTTAAAAAGTTGTTCGGCAAAAAGGACGACGAGAAAAAGGATAAGGATAAAAAGGATACAGACGACGAGGATGAAGAAGAAACCGACGACGAAATGACCCAGAAGAATAATTCGGGTACTCGCAAGACGGAAAATGCGACTCTTGATCCGGATGGTTATCTTGCCTTCAAGTTGCCGTGGAGTTTGAGCTTGAGTTATAGCTATAGTATTCGTGAAGACAGAACGAAGCAGATTAATATCAAGACCATGCGTTATCCGTATTCGCTTACTCACTCGCTGAATATCTCGGGTAATATCAAGATGGGTAGCCGCTGGAACGTAACTTATTCGAGTGGTTACGACTTTACTTCGAAAGAAATGTCAATGACCACGGTGAACATCACCCGTGACTTGCACTGTTTCAATATGAGTTGCGGTCTGGTATTTGGTCCGTATACTTCGTATAACTTCTCCATTCGTGCCAATTCGGCTATGCTGACCGACGCTTTGAAATGGGATCAGCGTAGTAATACGGGTAGTCAGGTTACATGGTATTGATGTACATTGATTGATAGATAATATGCAAAGAGCCGCCGGAAATAATCCGGCGGCTCTTTGCATATTGGTACGTAAGGCCTACCACTGGATAGGCGTTTCACCATGTTGAATCAAGTATTCATTGGTTCGGCTGAAATGTTTGTTGCCGAAGAAGCCATTGTATGCCGAGAGTGGCGAAGGATGAACGGAAGTAAGCACCAGATGCTTGTTGCGGTCGATAAAGGCTCCCTTCTTTTGCGCATACGATCCCCACAAGATAAATACCAGATGCTCGCGGTTTTCGGCCAAGGCACGGATAGCTGCATCGGTAAACTCTTCCCAGCCTTGCCGCTGGTGTGAGCCTGCCTGATGAGCACGGACAGTGAGTGTGGCGTTCAGCAGCAGCACACCTTGTTCTGCCCAGCGGGTAAGGTTGCCTGTAGATGGCATAGGAGTACCCAGGTCGTCGTGTATTTCCTTGAATATATTTTGTAACGACGGAGGAAACGGGATGCCGTCGTTTACGGAAAAGCAAAGTCCGTGTGCCTGTCCCGGTCCGTGATACGGATCTTGTCCGATGATAACCACCTTTACCTTGTTGTAAGGGCAGAGGTTGAATGCATTGAATATCAGTTTTCCCGGAGGATATACGGTGGTTGTCTGATATTCCCGGCGTACAAAGTCCGTCAGGCGTATGAAATAATCTTTGTCAAACTCTGGAGCCAGTACTTGCTTCCACGATTCTTCTATCTGTACGTTCATGCTGTATTTTCTCTAAATGAATAACTTATGTATGATATATGTCAGACAAATTTAGTAAAAAGGCGTAAATTATTATTGCAGCGAAAAGAACTTTTTCATTATCCATATCTTTGTGTTGCATGAAATTGGATTGCTGAGGTAATGTTGTTGGAAACAATGTCCTCTGAAAGGAGGGAGATTATAGGCATCAGAAGTGCAGATTGGAGCGGTTCTTGTTGGGCCATATGATGAGGCAGGAGTCTTTTATATGCTCGCTTTCTGGGGTGAAGGGCATGAAGGGCAAGGAAAGGTAAAAAAGTTCTTTAGATGAAGGATTGGTGATGTTGGAAGAAAAATATTGGCTTCATTACATAAATTTCTCTCGACGTTTTTTTATTTTTTGTACAAAAAATAAAATGATTTGTACAAAAAAAGAAAAGAGATAATGGAATGTGACGATAACCTTCCTCGGTTTATCTTTTAGAGATGGGGAAATCCTGCCGGATTGGTGAAGCGGGCGCTATAGAACAAGATAAGGCTGCCTCATATATGGACTCTGAGACAGCCTTGGAGAAAAAATCAGTTTGCGTATTGCCTATGTGTTTAAATGAGTTGCATGCCCAGTTCGGCACATTCTTTGCGCATCTCTTCCGGCCAGATGCTGGCTTGGATTTCGCCGATGTGTGCTTTCTTCAGGTACAGCATGCAGAGTCGTGACTGTCCGATACCCCCTCCGATACTGAGTGGAAGTGAACCTTCCAGCAGTCTTTTGTGGAAATAAAGTTTGGTCCGTTCTTCCTTTCCGGCCAGTTCCAGCTGTTTGAGCAGTGCTGGTTTGTCTACACGGATTCCCATCGATGAGAGTTCGATGGCGCGTCCCAATACGCTGTTCCATACCAGCAGGTCGCCATTCAGTCCCGGAAGTCCGGTCTTCGGATCGATTGTCGTGTAGTCATCATAATCGGGAGCACGTTTGTCGTGCGGCTGTCCGTTGCTCAACTTGCCTCCTATACCGATGATGAATACAGCTCCATATCGTTCGGTAATCAAGTCTTCCCGTTCCTTGGGAGTCTTGTCGGGGTACATGTCGAGCAAATCCTGCGAATGGATGAAATGTACATCGTGGGGCAGGAAAGAGGTGATTTGCGGATAGACCTCACAAATCATATATTCTGTGCGGCGCATAGCCGAATAAATGCGTGTAACGATGCTTTTCAGAAAATCCACAGTCCGCTGTTCGGGCGTGATGACACGTTCCCAGTCCCATTGGTCTACATAGAGTGAATGCAGGTTTCCCAGCTCTTCGTCGGCACGGATTGCGTTCATATCCGTATAAATGCCATATCCCGGTTCTATATTATAGTCGGCAAGTGTTACGCGTTTCCATTTGGCAAGCGAATGTACCACTTCAGCCTGTTGCTCTCCCAAGTCCTTTATCGGAAAGGTGACCGGGCGTTCTATTCCGTTCAGGTCATCGTTCATACCCATGCCTGTGAGCACAAAAAGCGGTGCCGTAACGCGGCGCAGACGCAATTCAGAGGACAGATTTTGCTGGAAAAAATCTTTAATTTGTTTTATTCCCAGCTCTGTCTGCTTCATATCAAGCAAAGGTCGATAGTTGTTTGGTTTTATCAGGTAACTCATGTCTTATAAAATTTTCTATATTTAAATACGTAGGCAAAGATAATTATATTTTGTAAAAATGCAATGCGATTTATGAAAATATTATCATTGTGTGTTTTGTTTCTTTGTTTTTGTTGATAAAATGATATTTGGAAAATCGAAAAAATATCATCTTTCTTATTATTTTTCTCTTCGATTATTAGGACAAGATGCAGAATAATTGTATTTTTGTCGCGGTTTTGAGAAATACTTGCACCCATAGTTCAATGGATAGAATAATGGATTCCGGTTCCATCGATTGGGGTTCGACTCCCCATGGGTGTACTTATATCAGGACAATATGGGTAAGAGCGGATCAACGTAAAAACCTGAGGGATTTTGGTTAAGCATAGATTTTACAAGCCTGAACAAAAGGAAAGGCCTTAGAATCTGTGTAAAAATTAGAAGAGGATCTTTATTTTTATATTGAAAGATTCAGATGTTGCATTTGTAAAATGTATTTCAAGGTAATTTATGATTCGCAACTATATACTTTATTGTACCAACGGTTTTGTATAATTAAAGTTTTGCTCTTTTCAGTAGCACAACTCTTTACTCAGTAACAAAACTGTTGGTACTTTCTTTTTTCCAGAACACAAAATTCTTTCCTCCGTTTTCTAATTCAAATCTCACAAGAAATTCATTTACTACATCAGTTTCATAAATAGACACAAGTCCTGATGACAATTCTATGTCTTTAATAAATTTGCAATTTCTCTCAAGAAACTGCATAACTTCACCCCATATCTCATTTGAATAATCAGCAGTATAAGAAATTTCATTCTTACCGAAATATTCACGAATAATTTCTCGGAGTTCTGAATTTCCTACATTATCTGAAAAGCATGAGCCTATGGGGTGAAGTTCTATAGATTCTGTAAGTACACGGTGTTCCATATTCCATACATTTTATTGTATAAAATATGTATTTAGAAATTAAAATCTAATTAACTT
The DNA here is from genome assembly GCF_037890145.1 of Phocaeicola sp. HCN-6420. NCBI lineage: Bacteria > Pseudomonadati > Bacteroidota > Bacteroidia > Bacteroidales > Bacteroidaceae > Phocaeicola > Phocaeicola sp. HCN-6420. The sequence continues at coordinate 3,351 of NZ_JBBKBJ010000008.1, read as the reverse complement.
GGTTATTTGAAAGCAGAGAACGGCCTTGCAGTATAGGCTGTTCCTTTATATTCACTGGATGAACTTTTGTTTTTAAAGTTAAATGACCACGCATTGTTATTATTTGATTGGGTAGAACTCCATTTTGTGTAATAGTTTGATGAACTATCATATAATAATTTTCCACCAATTAATGACATGCATTCATTTATTTCTGTTATATTTTTGTTTGCTTCTATTAATTCACCCAATGCAGGAAGGTACCCTTTTGTGCCATGAGTAAATTCAAACGTACTACAATATGTAGCAGCTGGATTACCACCAATACCCATTTGTTTATTAATAGCATCAGTATTTTGTTTACCATTATAATCAGTTATAGCAATGTCCGTATAAGTTGTAGTGGTGCAACCATTAATTAATATACCAATACCATCCCATCCAATTGAATTTATTTCCGTTTTTGCTATAACAAAACTACAATTATCCGTTTTTACAGCTACACCAGACGCTTCTTCATTTGAATATGTCCAGTTATCTTTAGTTACAATAAATCTATCTTTATGCATTATATAAACACCATTAGGTGCTAATTCAGGTATTTTTGATGAAAGTTCATCAAACTCACCTTTAGTTAAGCATTTATTAGCTGGTAAATCTGAAGTTACACCTAACCTTTGTGTAGCTTCACCTACTGTGATTAATTGTTCTGACATAATATCTCATTTTAAAATTGTTTGATAAATTATACAGAAGGACTATCCATCCAATTTCAGAAAAACAAGAAAATTCATCAATGAATGATTTTTTAACATTTGAAATGCAATTTCCGTAATGTTGCGAGTATAATTCTATTGAAATTAAAATACTAAATATAGAATTATATGATAACATTCCACTCATTACTTCACATGATTGATACTCTGCATACCGAGGAGGATTGCAGAGTATATCTGGAGAATATGCGGTGGAATGGAAAGCCTATTTGTCCTCATTGCGGTTCAATATCTGAACATCATTATAAATTGACTAAGGATGGAAAGTTTGAAGGTCTTTATAAATGTAAGGATTGCCGTTGCCGATTTACCGTGAGACAAGGAACTATGTTTGAAGGCTCCAACCTTCCATTGAAAAAATGGTTCTATGCTATTTATTTGTTCTTGTCACATAAAAGAGGTATCAGTAGTTGTCAATTGGCACGTGATATTAATGTGACACAGAAAACTGCATGGTTCATGCTGCATCGTATTCGTTACAATGTAAAGGATGATGATGCAAACTTCAATGATATGACACAAGTTGATGAAACATATATTGGTGGAAAGACAAAACGTAACAGAGGTGGACAAGGTCGAAGTACTAAACAGAAAACACCTGTAATGGGACTACTTTCTGATGGCTTGGTTTATACAAAAGTTATCAAAAATGCAAGTTCTAAAGTTTTGCTTGGTGTTATTGATGAACTTGTCAGAAAAGGTTTCACTGTTATTTCTGATAGTTGGAGTGGCTACAACAAAGTCAAAAATGAATACATACACGAGGTTGTTGAACACAGCTTAGGAATATATGTAAATAAAGATGGATTTCATACCAATTCTATTGAAGGGTTTTGGAGCCAACTTAAACGTGGTATCATAGGTATCTATTATTTGGTAAGTCCAAAGCATTTGCCCAAATATTGCAAAGAGTTCGTATTTAGATACAACACTCGCAAAGAGAGCGACAGCAACAGATTCAATGCGTTCTTACAACAAAGTACAGAACGTCTATACTATGGAGAACTTTTGGAAAAACCTGAATGGCGACCAATAGGTTAATATAGCCTCCCTAAAATATAAAGTCCAATCACATTTCTTTGTGGTTGGACTTTTTTATGTTTATAACATATTTAAAGAGGACATCATTCATTATTGTTTATGGCAGTCTGTGATATGTCACACAATTCTTTTGTCTGTCTCACTCTTTTTCATTACATTTGTACACAAACAAATTTAAAAGGAGGTCAAAAAACAGACATAAGAAATAAAAGACATATTGCAAGCAACTTGTAGACAAGTTATTTGGCTTAGCTAAATCTGGTAAATTTCGTGAAGTTCCAAGTAATAAGTCGAAAGGTCGGTTTGTACCCTGAACAAGGGCGCAGACTGCTTTTCCTTATTTGAACTTCGAGGTTTTACCAGAACCCAGCTAAGAGAATGAGTGAAAAGTTTAGGCTGTGTCCTTTTCTTTTTTCAAAACCAGAAGTACAAACTTAAAAGCTTTAAATATGGATTATAAATTGGAATATATGGAACGTCTGTTTGCTAAGATAAGCAAGAAAAAGACAGAGTCTTATGTCATAAGTAGAATATGGCATCAATTAAACGACGACCGTGTTAAATTTGTCGTTCAGCAATACATCAGAAGAACACATGACAAGTATGCACTTGCAGACTTGTATCTTCCTCAACTCAATATCTTAATTGAAATAAACGAGCCGTTTCACAAAAACAATGTTGAGGTTGATAAGATTCGTAATGAAGAAATAATCAATACTACTCATGCACAATTATTAGTTGTTGATTGTGATAATGATATTCAAGAAATTCACTGTCAAATTTCCATTATAGTATGGGCTATAAAATTAACGATACAACAACTTGGTGAGAAATTTCAAGCATGGGATGACGTAAGTACTCTTTCAGTGGAATATCATCGAAACAAAGGTTATTTGAAAGTCGAGAATAATGAATGCTTGCGTACTACAGAGGATGTTGCTGCCATTTTTGGAACTGTTGCAAAGCATCGAGGTTTCTTACGTGCATCAGGTGTAGCTATACCAAACAAGAAAAATGAAATAGTTTGGTGGCCAAATACAGAACATCATCTTTGGCATAACGAACTTTCAGAGGATGGAATGTTCATTTATGAATATCCCAAAGTAAATGAAAAACGTGAGGCACATCTAAATCAATGGCTTTCTGCTCCCGAAGAAACAAGAATTACATTTTTACGATATAAGGATGATTTAGGATTTTGTTTCTATCGCTTTGTAGGTGTATTCAAACTCAATAAAGAAAAATCAATAAAAGGAAATAAATGTGTTTGGGAACGCATCTCAAATACTTATCAACTTAATGTTTAATCTAAAATTATTAGTATTATGTATGCATTTAAAGTGACAGCCAAACAAAGTATTGGTGGAAAGATTGCCAAAGGAATGAGTGTACAAGTTGTTGAGAAGAACACTAATTCACCACAAATTAAAACTATTATGGAGGCTTTTAAGACTCAATTAGGCATTGAAATTAAAGGTGTCTCAGTATCCACTTCATACTTTACAATAGAGAAACTTAAATAGTATAATAAGAGGGAGTATTCATCAAAAAAGAA